>CAMCCS010000237.1 GCA_945873295.1 uncultured Clostridia bacterium | reverse complement strand
AAGGGCTGCGGCACCGAGATGCTCCGGCAGCTTCTGCCCATTGCGGCGGAGCGGGGGCTGAAGCGGGTGCTGATCACCTGCACAGATGGAAATATTGGCAGCGAGAAGATCATCCGCCATAACGGCGGCGTGTACGAAAAGAGCGTCACCGTGGACGGCGAGGTCATCAAGCGCTTCTGGATCACCCTGGAACCGGGGGGCATGCTTGCGTTTTACGGCGGCCCCGCGGTCATTGAGCCGTATATGGTGCATCCGCCTGTGGAAAACTTCCCCCAGACGGTGGTATCGGTCTTCTCCCGCCAGCTTTTCGATGCCCTTGCGGCCTTTTTTGACGGGGATAGAATCGGGCAGACCCATGACGCGGACGGAATCTGGCCGGTCTACGCCGTTTCCTACAAGGGAAAGCGCTTCGCGTTCTGCAAAGCCCGGGTGGGCGCCCCGGCCTGTGTGGGAAATTTTGAGGATGTGATCGCCATGGGAGCCAGGCGGATCATTCTGGTGGGCAACTGCGGCGTGCTGGATAAAACCATTGAAGACTGCGGAATCATCATTCCCACCGCTGCCCTCCGGGACGAGGGCACCAGCTACCACTACGCCCCGGCGTCGGACAGCATCCCGGTGAACCGCCGGGGGCGGGAAGAATTCAAGACAATTCTCCGGGAGCTGGGGTATCCTTATGTGGAGGGGATTACCTGGACCACCGACGCTTTCTACCGGGAGACCCGGGAGAAGGTGGCGGCCCGGAAAGCCATGGGTGCGGTGTGCGTGGAAATGGAGTGCGCCGCCGTGCAGGCCATGTGCGACTTCCGGGGCGTGGAGTTTTTCCAGTTTCTCTACGCCGGGGACAACCTGGACCACTCGGCCTGGGACCCAAGAAGCCTGTCCGGGGATACCCGTTTGGATGATAAACAGAAGATCGGTCTGCTGGCTTTCGAGCTGGCATGCGCAATGGAGGGATCGTCATGTTTGTAGATAAGGTACGGATCACCGTCTGCGGCGGCAGAGGTGGCGACGGCGCGGTGGCCTTCCACCGGGAAAAGTATGTGGCCTCCGGCGGCCCCGACGGCGGCGACGGCGGGCACGGCGGCAGTGTGATCCTGCGGGTCAACGACAACCTGTCAACCCTGCTGGACTTTCGCTATAAGCGCAAGTACGCCGCCCAGGCGGGTGTCAACGGTCAGGGCAGGAAAATGAGCGGAAAGCGGGGGGAGTCCCTGATTGTGGAGGTGCCCCGGGGCACCGTGGTCCGGGATGCGGCGACAAACCAGATTATTGTGGATATGTCCACCGGCGAGGATTTCGTCCTGGCAAAGGGCGGGCGGGGCGGCTGGGGCAATGCCCACTACGCAACGCCTACCCGGCAGGTCCCTCGGTTTGCCCGGTCGGGCCTGAAGGGCCAGGAGCGGGACGTGATTCTGGAATTAAAGCTATTGGCGGATGTGGGCCTGGTGGGCTTTCCCAATGTGGGAAAATCCACCCTGCTCTCCGTAACCTCCAACGCCCGGCCCAAGATTGCCAACTACCATTTTACCACCCTGTTTCCCAATCTGGGCGTCATCTATGTGGATGAGGGCGTGTCCTTTGTCATGGCGGACATTCCCGGCATCATCGAGGGCGCTGCCGAGGGCGCGGGCCTGGGTCACGATTTCCTGCGGCACATCGACCGCTGCCGTCTTCTCGTGCATGTGGTGGATGTGTCCGGCAGCGAGGGTCGGGATCCGGTGGAGGATTTTTGGGCTATCCTGCGGGAGCTGAAGGATTACAGCGTGGACCTTTCCGACCGGCCAATGATTGTGGCGGCGAACAAGACGGATCTGCTTTCCCCGGACAGCGACAACCTGGAGCGGCTCCGGGCGGCGGCGGAGGAAGCAGGGTGCCCCCTGTATGAGATTTCCGCCGGAACTACCCAGGGCACCAGGCAGCTGATGCGCGTTGTGGCGGAAAAGCTCAGGACCCTGCCTCCCGTGACCATCTATGAGCCGGAGTATGTGGAGGTAATCGCTGAGGCCGGAGACCCGGACGCACTGACCATCGAGCACGAGGGCAGCACCTGGCTGGTGACCGGCCAGTGGCTGGAGCGGCTCATCCAGGACATCAACTTCGACGACTACGAGTCCCGGAACTACTTTGACCTGCAGCTTCGCAAATGCGGCCTCTTTGCCCGCCTGGAGGAAATGGGCATCCAGGACGGGGACACCGTGGATATTTACGACTGGCAGTTTGACTACCAGCGGTAAGAAAAATTTCCGATACGAAAATGACGGCTTTTTCCCAGAGGGTTCCGGAGAGAAGCCGCCATTTTTGTATTCTTTTAAAGAAAGTATTTGCCATTTCCGTTTTTCCTGTCTATAATAACAGAAAGACGTTTTTGGGAATCCGGCTCGGGTTCACACAGCGACAAATTGGGAATTTGTCGAATTTCCGGTCATTGCGAACTCGAATTTCCAGTCATTGCGATAAAGTAGCTCACACTGGCGTGGCAATCTCCCGGATAGAAGTACCATTTCTC
>CAMCCS010000236.1 GCA_945873295.1 uncultured Clostridia bacterium | reverse complement strand
TGTTAACGAATAATTCAAATTCTGCCCCTTGACAATTCTGGCACTCTCTGGTATAGTGTGCTTAGCACTCATGAAGAAAGAGTGCTAAAACGTAAAAGCTGAAAGGAGGATCTTCATGGAGCTTTCCGAGCGAAAGAAAAAGGTTCTGCGCAGCGTCGTGGATCTGTATATCCGCACCGCCGAGCCCGTGGGCTCCAAGGCCATCGCCGAACTGCCCGACATGAAATATTCCTCCGCCACCATCCGCAACGAAATGGCGGAGCTGACCACCATGGGCTACCTGGAGCAGCCCCACACCAGCGCCGGGCGGGTCCCCTCCGCCTCCGGCTACCGGCTGTATGTGGATGAGCTGATGATGGACTACCGGCTCAGCGTGGACGAGACCCGTTCCATTAACTCCGCCATTGAGGAAAAGATGCAGCGGGTGGATAAAATGGTGGAAAAGGTCGCCCACCTGGTTTCCCAGGCAACGAACCTTCCCGCCATCAGCGCGGGCATCCGCCCCGCCGGCGCCACCGTGAAGCGGTTTGACCTGATCTTAGCCGGTCAGGGCAGCATTATCTTAGTGCTGATGCTCTCCGACGAGCAGGTGGTAAATAAGCTCATCAAGCTTCCCCTGAACGTTACGGAAACCGATCTGAAGCTTCTTTCCGCAGTGCTCAACGCCGCCATGACGGAGCTGGATCCCGCAAGCTTCACACCGGAGCTTCTGGATAAGGTGATGCGCTCCGCGGGAGCCGCCGCCAGCCTGGTCCCCGTTATCGTGGACTTCACCGCGGAGACCCTGCGCAGCCGTGCCGGCACCAGCGTCACCGTGGCCGGACAGTCCCGGCTCCTGGGGCTTCCCGAGTACCGGGATGTGGATAAGGCCCAGCGGGTGCTGGCCTCCATGGACGGAGACATTTTAAGCGAGCTGCCCGCCGTAATGCAGGGCGCCAACGGCACGAGAGTGCTGGTAGGACCGGAAAACGTGGCAGACGAGCTGAAGGACACCTCCGTGGTGATGACGAAGTTTGACATCGGCGACGGTATGCAGGGCCTGATCGGTGTGGTGGGTCCCACCAGAATGGACTACGCCAAGATTACCGCCCGCCTGAGCTACTTTGCCGAGAGCCTGAGCAAAATGTTTTCCAAGCCGGAAACACCCCAGCTCCCCGGTTCCACCGGGCAGCCCGGTATCCCGGCGAAAAAAGAACCGGACAATCCGGATAGTAAGGAATAGGAGGCCGAAATCGTGGCAAAAAAGGATAAAGAAAAGCAGACCCCCGAAACGGATATAAAGGAGCCGGAAACGACCGAGCAGGCACCTCCCGCCGAGGAAGCCGCTCCCGAAGCAGCCCCGGAGGCAGAAAAGAATCCCTGGGAGGAAAAATATAACCAGGAGCACGACGCCCACCTGCGGCTGGCTGCCGAGTATGACAACTTCCGCAAGCGAACCATTAAGGAAAAGGAAGCTTCCTACGGCAACGGCAAATCCGACGCCGTTCTGAAAATGCTTCCCGTCTACGACAACCTGGAGCGGGCCCTGAAGCAGGAAACCCAGGACACCGCCTACAAAAAGGGCGTGGAGCTCACCATGACCGAGCTCACCAAGATTCTGACCAGCCTGGGCGTGGAAATCTTCGGGGAGCCGGGAGACGCCTTTGACCCCCAGCTTCACAACGCGGTGATGCACACCGAGGACGAAAGCCTGGGCGAGAATGTGGTCAGCCAGGTGTTCCAGAAGGGCTTCAAGCTGGGCGACAAGATTGTCCGCTTCGCCATGGTACAGGTGGCGAATTAATTCTCGCACGCGTCATTGCGAACCAGTCCGCAGACTGGTGTGGCAATCTCCATCTTTAGAAGCAATGCAGACTCGAATACGATGGAGATTCCCACGCCAGTGTTCGCACTGGCTCGGAATGACACCATAATTCCGTAAACAATTAACTTTCATATATATTTAGGAGGAAAAAATTATGTCTAAGATTATCGGTATTGACCTTGGTACTACCAATTCCTGTGTAGCCGTCCTGGAAGGCGGCGAACCCGTTGTTATTGCCAACGCCGAGGGCACCCGCACTACCCCCTCCGTGGTCGCTTTCTCCAAGACCGGCGAGCGGATGGTTGGCCAGGTTGCCAAGCGCCAGGCCGTCACCAACGCTGACCGCACCGTGTCTTCCATCAAGCGGCACATGGGTGAAAACTACCATGTCACCATCGACGGCAAGGGCTACACTCCCCAGGAGATCAGCGCCATGATCCTGCAGAAGCTGAAGGCGGATGCCGAGGGCTATCTGGGCCAGACCATCACCGAGGCCGTCATCACCGTCCCCGCTTACTTCTCCGATGCCCAGCGGCAGGCCACCAAGGACGCCGGCAAGATCGCGGGCCTGGATGTAAAGCGGATCATCAACGAGCCCACTGCCGCTGCCCTGGCCTACGGCCTGGATAAGGAAAGCGAGCAGAAGATCATGGTCTACGATCTGGGCGGCGGCACCTTCGATGTGTCCATCCTGGACATCGGCGACGGC
>CAMCCS010000235.1 GCA_945873295.1 uncultured Clostridia bacterium | reverse complement strand
ACCGGCTGGCAGGCGGGGATCCGGACCGACAGCGTCCACGGAAACGGGCGGATCCAGGAGATTGACACCGCCAGGATTCTTGCCGAGCTGGAAAAGGGCAGGATCGTGGTGGTGGCGGGGTTCCAGGGTGTGAGCCCCGACAATGACATAACCACTTTGGGCCGGGGCGGCTCGGACACCACGGCGGTGGCTCTGGCGGCGTGGCTTCATGCGGACCGGTGCCAAATCTTTACCGATGTGGACGGGGTCTATGACCGGGATCCCCGGATTTACCCCGATGCCACCCGGTTTGGGCGGATCAGCTATGAAAGAATGCTGGGTCTCATCGGCAGCGGCGCCCAGGTGCTCCATGACCGGAGTGTGGAAATTGCCCGGGACTACGGCATCCGTTTGGAGGTCCTGTCCGCCTTTTCCGGCGAACCGGGAACGATTGTGGGGGATTAGGCGTATCGGGTTAAAGCTTTAAAACGATAAATTGGAAATTTGTCGGGCTGGCGCGGCAGCGCCATGGCTTCCCCCGGGGGGAAGCTGTCGTCCAAATCGGCTCTTCGGAACCGATTTGGATGACTGATGAGGAACGGCGAAATATTCCGATTACGATTATAGTTCGTAAAAAAGGTACAATTTGAGAGACTGTACTTTCTTATTTGCCTGCGTCCCATATCAGAAAATGTCGCCGTTCCTCATCCGCCCCTGCGGGGCACCTTCCCCCCGGGGGAAGGTATTGGCTCGGCAAATTTCAATTTTTCGCGAAGCGACACCCTAACTGTCCACTGTCAACTATCCCCAATCCGGGGGCGGAATATTCTGAAAATGACAAGAAAAAGTCCTTGACATTTGGTCCTTTCCGTGCTAGAATTACCCGGTAATGAAGAAGGCTGAACATCCGCCTCACCGTAAGCATACGCGAAACGGTCTGAATATACGATTCCGGTTTTACTGGGCGTGTTTTCTGCGGATGCTTTGGCGTCCGCTTTTTTGCTGCTTTTTTGGAGGTGTTTCTCATCGCAAAGTTAGACCATCAGCTCAATGAGGAGATCCGGGACAAAGAGGTCCGTCTGATCGGTGCCGACGGCGCTCAGATGGGCATTATGTCCGCCGCCCAGGCTAACGCTATGGCGGAAGAGCTGGGGCTGGATCTGGTTAAGATCTCTCCCAACGCGGTCCCCCCCGTCTGTAAGATCATGGATTACTCCAAGTTCTGCTTCGATCAGAAGAAGCGGGAAAAGGAGGCCAAGAAGAACCAGCGGGTCGTGGAGATCAAGGAGATCCGCATGAGCCCCAGCATCGATACCAACGACTTCAACACCAAGGTCAAGGCTGCCCAGAAGTTCCTGGCTGACGGCAACCGGGTGAAGGTCAGCGTTCGTTTCCGGGGGCGTGAGATGGCACATACCAACCTGGGTGAAAAGCTTCTGATGGACTTTGCCGCAGCCTGTACGGATGTTGCGGCCATGGAGAAGAACCCCAAGCTGGAAGGACGCTTCATGTCCATTTTCCTTACTCCCAAGAACAGCAAATAACCTCAACTATACAAACAAATCGGAAGGAGAATTACCATGCCCAAGCTGAAAACTCACAGCGGTGCGAAGAAGAGATTCAACCTGACCAAGAACGGTAAGGTTAAGAGAGCCCACGCCTACAAGAGCCATATCCTCACCAAGAAGACCACCAAGCGTACCCGTCATCTGCGCGCAACCGCATACGCCGATCAGACCAATGTGGATGCCATCAAGAAGATGATTCCGTACAAATAAGGATAGGAGGATACAGAAATGGCAAGAGTTAAAGGCGCAATGATGACGCGCAAGAGAAGAAATGCTACCCTGAAGCTGGCCAAGGGCTACTGGGGTTCCAAGTCCAAGCACTTTAAGATGGCCAAGCAGGCCGTCATGAAGTCCGGCAACTACGCTTTCGAGGGCCGCAAGCAGAAGAAGCGCGCTTACCGCACCATGTGGATCGCCCGGCTCAGCGCCGCGGTGGCTCCCTTCGGCATGAACTACTCCACCTTTATGAACGGTGTGAAGAAGGCCGGCATCGAGATGAACCGGAAGAGCCTGTCCGAGATGGCTATCCAGGATCCCGCCGCTTTCGCCGCTGTTGTGGAGAAGGCCAAGGCCGCTCTGAAGTAATAACACATCCGCTCCCCACTTCCCCGGGGAGCGGATTTTTTCGTGAACAGATGCCGGTTATGAGATATAAGATATGAGATATAAGATGCGGTGCCGCTTCGCGGCGGTTGGCTGATACGCACATCCGCTTATCACGGTATAGCGACAAATTGGAAATTTGCAGAGATGTTTGCCAATGGTATGCGGGTGGAAAAAGGGACGCAGCAAGGGCTCCCTTGTGTAAAGGGTGGTGCTGCACGCAGTGAATCAAAATCCTAATGATTGCCGGTGGCAATCATACCTTAATCTAACTGGCCCGTAGGGCCTGAGGGATTGTGCAGTACAGTTCTTCGATTTAGGAAGTGTTTCGGCGAAAAGGCTTATGGAAACGACTTTGCGGTAGAATCT
>CAMCCS010000234.1 GCA_945873295.1 uncultured Clostridia bacterium | reverse complement strand
AAAGCCGATAACCTTATTCTTTGTTTACAAGCCCGCAGAACAGGTCGATCTGGTCTGCCACGGTCTGCAGTGCGCCCCGCCAGAACGCTTTGTCCGTCAGGTCAATACCGGCGACCTTGGCGGTGTCCTCGGCGGTGGCGACGGTAGTGGTGTACAGGAGCTTCTTGTACTTGGGGATGAAGGCTTCTCCCTCGGCAAGGTACTGGGCGTACAGGCCCCGGGCAAAGAGACCGCCGAAGGCATAGGGGAAATTATAGAACGTAGAGCCGTAGTAGTGGCTCTTGCACAGCCACATGTAAGGGTGCAGATACTGCGGGTCCAGCCCGTCCCCGTAGGACTGCTTCTGAGCGGTGAGCATCCTATCGCACAGGGTTCCGGCATCCAGGAACCGGGACTCCCGGCTGGCAAACACCGCCGTCTCAAACAGGTACCGGGACAGAATGTCGCAGATAATCTGGGTGGTGTCCTGGAGCTGGGATTCCACCAGATTCAGCCGCTCCGCGTCATCGGCGGCGCTGCGGATGGCGGATGCCATGACCACACACTCGTTGAAAGTGGAAGCGGTCTCCGCCAAAGGCATGGAGTAATCCTGATTGAGAGGCCGGTGGGACAGGATACACTGGTTGTGGAAAGCGTGGCCCAGCTCATGAGCCAGGGTCACCACATCCGTCAGCTTTCCGTCAAAGTTGGTAAGAATGCGGCTTTCTTTCAGGGAGGGCACACCGGCACAGAAAGCGCCGCCCGCCTTGCCGTCTCTGGGGAAAAAGTCAATCCAGCCGTTGTCAAAGGCATCCGCGATCATCCGGGACAGGTCGCCGTCAAAGTGGGAGAAAAGCGTCACCAGGTAATCCCGGGCCTGCTCGGGGGTGAAGGTGGTGGTGGAAGAACCCATGGGAGCGAACAGGTCATACCAGGGAAGACCGTTCTTGTGGCCCAGGGCAGCGGCCTTGGCTTTCAGATACTGGCGGAATTTGGGAAGATACTCTTCGATGGCACCCAGCATGGCGTCCAGGGTCTCCCGCTTCATATCGGCGTGCTGCAGGGTCCGGTCCAGGGGAGAGGGGTAGCCCCGGAGGGCGCAGTCGGAAATGGTCTCCATTTTGATGGAATTCAGGGCGTAGGCAACGGGGTCTGCAATGGCGCCGTAGCAGGCTAGCTCTGCCTCATAAGCGTCTTTGCGGACCTGGGGGTCCGGATCGTAGGCCATGTTCCGGATGGCGGACAGATTGGTGACGGTGCCCCGGTAAGAAACGCGTACGGTGCTGGTCAGGTACTGCTGCAGCTCCGCCCAGGCGCTTCCGCCGGAAATGCTGAATCGGGCAGCTACGGCTTCGCCGTCGCCGGAAAGAAGATACTTGCTTTTTTCCTGCATTTTGGTGAGCATGAAGGTGTAGTCCCGGAGCATGTCGTCATCTTTTGTCACCGCCGGAATATCCAGACTGGCGGCCCAGGCCTGGAAAGCGGCCCGGGGTGCGGCGGCAGCACTGTAAAAGGTCATGATCTGCCCCATTTTGGAGCTGGCTTCGGGATTCTTGGTGTCCGTGGACTGCCGCAGCTCGGCGTAGAGGGCCAGCTTCTGGGCGGTCTGTTCGATGGCTTCCAGAATGGTCAGACCCTCCCGCAGTCCCTGCCTGGGGTCCATGCCGGGAAGCTTCCCGGCAAGAAGCGTAAGCCGCTCCACCTGCCGGCGCAGGGTTTCCATGTCGGCATCGTACTGCGGATCGTCAAAACCATGGTAGATGGGATCCAGGTTCCATTCGTAATTCATAACGCAGCCTCCTTGTTTTTGCTCTGCTATTTTACATCATCGACAGACTTTCGTCAACCGCACGACGAAACAGACCAAAAAGTCGAAATATATCGAAAAGTAGCAAAATATAGACAAAAAACGAGAAAAACGTCAATTTTCGACGAGCGATTGTTTTTGTTTATCCTTGCAAAAAGGCTGCCTTTGTGCTAAATTATATTTGTCGCACACGGCAGGAAATGCCGGAGACGTGCCGCGAGGAGCGGTGCACATGGGGAGAAATCTTGTTGACAGGAGAGGAATGTATGGAACACGCAACAACCGTTTTTATCGCGGACAGCGCCGAAGATTTCTGCACCGGACTGATCGCCGCGCTGCAGCGTTCCGATGGTTTTCAGGTAGTTGGGACGGCAAATGATGGGGAACAGGCCATCCGGCAGATTCTGGACCGGAAGCCGGATGTGCTGGTGCTGGACCTGATGCTCAGCAAGCAGGACGGAATCAGCGTACTGAAAGCGATCTCCGGCATGGAGCGCCGCCCGGTGACGCTGGCTACATCGGCGTTTGTAACGGAGTATGTGTCCACATCGGCGGCCAACCTGGGCGTTCGGTATCTGATGCTGAAGCCCTGCGACATGACCGCGCTGGTGGAGCGTTTGGAGGAGATCCGGGGAGGGGAGAGTCTCCGGGTGCCCGCACCCCGCCGCCCGGATAAAACCAGCATCGAGGCTATGGTCACCAGCATTATCCATGAGATCGGCGTTCCCGCCCACATCAAGGGCTACCAGTACCTGCGGGAGGCCATCAT
>CAMCCS010000233.1 GCA_945873295.1 uncultured Clostridia bacterium | reverse complement strand
AAGGAACGGCCTCTGCGCGCGCCATCGAATTTCAGGTCATTGCGAGCCAGTTCTCAAACTGGCGTGGCAATCTCCATCGATAGAAGAAAGTGGTCTCGATGACGAGGGAGATTCCCACACCAGGAAAGCGGACTGGTTCGGAATGACACGTTCTGACGATGCCTAAATTCCAATTTATCCGATTACTGTGTAAAGAAAAAAGGAGACAATACTATGAAAACAGCGCTGATTACCGGAATCACCGGGCAGGACGGCAGCTATCTTGCCGAGTTTCTTCTGGAAAAGGGCTACGCGGTCCACGGGATTACCCGCCGGGCATCTATTTCCAACACCGCCCGGATCGACCACCTGCTGGGAAAAATCACCCTCCACGACGGCGACCTCACTGACAGCAGCTCCCTGATCCGGATTATCGGACAGGTCCAGCCGGATGAAATTTACAATCTGGCGGCCCAGAGCCATGTCCAGGTCAGCTTCGATGTGCCGGAGTATTCCGGGGATGTGGATGCCCTGGGGGTCCTTAGAATTCTGGAAGCCTGCCGGATCCTGGGCCTGACGAAAAAGACCAAGGTTTACCAGGCCTCCACCTCCGAGCTTTTCGGCAAGGTGGAGGAGGTCCCCCAGCGGGAGACCACGCCCTTCCACCCCTATTCCCCCTACGCCGTTGCCAAGCAGTACGGCTTCTGGATCGTCAAGGAGTACCGGGAGGCCTACGGCATGTTCGCTGTCAACGGGATCCTTTTCAACCATGAATCCGAGCGCCGGGGAGAGAATTTTGTCACCCGAAAGATCACCCTGGCCGCCGGGCGGATCGCTGAGGGCCTCCAGGACCATCTGGAGCTGGGGAACATGGATTCCCTCCGGGACTGGGGCTATGCCAAGGACTATGTGGAGTGCATGTGGATGATGCTCCAGCACGACACCCCGGATGACTTTGTCATCGCCACCGGCGAGCAGCACACCGTCCGGGACTTTACGGAAAGGGCTTTCGCTGCCAACGGCATGCAGATTCGCTGGGAGGGCACCGGTGTGGATGAAAAGGGCTATGATGCCCGGACCGGCAAGCTGCTGGTGTCGGTGAATCCCCAGTGGTTCCGGCCCACGGATGTGAATAACCTCTGGGGCGACCCCACCAAGGCAAGGACCGTCCTGGGCTGGAACCCCCAGAAAACCCCCTATGCCCGGCTGGTGCAGATCATGGCGGAGCATGACCGCCAGCTTGCCAAGAGGGAGAAAGCGCTGAGGGAGGCCCAATAACGATGATGGAGAAAAACGCGAAAATCTATGTGGCGGGCCACCGGGGTATGGTGGGCTCCGCTATTGTCCGGGAGCTGAACCGGCAGGGCTATACCAATCTCATCACCCGCACCCACAGGGAGCTGGACCTGACCCGGCAGGCAGATGTGGAAGCATTTTTCGCCGCGGAAAAGCCGGAGTATGTGTTCCTCGCCGCCGCCAAGGTGGGGGGCATCGTTGCCAACCAGAACGCCCTGGCGGATTTCATGTATGACAACATGATCCTGGAAATGAATGTCATTCACGCCGCCTGGAAAAACGGCTGTAAAAAGCTGGAATTTCTGGGTTCCTCCTGCATCTACCCCCGGATGGCCCCCCAGCCCATGAAGGAGAGCTGCCTTCTGACCTCCGAGCTGGAAAAGACCAACGAGGCCTATGCCCTGGCAAAGATCTCGGGGCTTAAATACTGCGAATTTTTAAACCGCCAGTACGGCACGGACTACATTTCCGTCATGCCCACCAATCTCTACGGCCCCAACGACAATTACCACCCCACCCACTCCCATGTGCTTCCCGCCCTCATCCGCCGGTTCCACGAGGCGAAGGTGGAGGGAAAGCCCTATGTGACCTGCTGGGGGGACGGCAGTCCCCTGCGGGAATTTCTGTATGTGGACGATCTGGCAAACCTGTGCGTGTTCCTGATGAACAACTACTCCGGCAACGAGACGGTGAACGCCGGCACCGGCAAGGAGCTGACCATCCGGGAGCTGACGGAGCTGGTTGCAAAAGTGGTGGGTTACACGGGGGAAATCCGGTGGGATCCCACCAAGCCCAACGGCACCCCCAGAAAGCTTCTGGATGTGTCCAAAGCCACGGCCCTGGGCTGGACCTACAAGACCGAGCTCATTGACGGCATCCGGCTTGCCTACGAGGACTTCCTCCAGAATCCCATCCGCGCCGAGCGGTAAGCGGCAGCGCCGCAGGCAAGTCGTGCACAAGATTTGCGTAATCGTTTCTGCCCTGCGCCGCTCGGTATCGTTCTATTGCAGTTTGGTAAATTGGAATCTGTAGGACTATCGAATTCCCGGTCATTGCGATAAAGTAGCTCACACTGGCGTGGCAATCTCCCGGATAGAAGAACAATTTCTCGTGGATGAGCTACAGAAAACGCTCGTTAGATCAGTCTGTATGACGATAGGCTGCCCGGAATTCGATGGAGATTCCCACACCAGTGTGAGCACTGGTTCGGAATGACAGTGTTGTTCGGAACCCGCACTTCCTTATACAAATTCCAATTAAGGTTATCGGCTTTAGTAAGCACACTCAATTTGGTATGTG
>CAMCCS010000232.1 GCA_945873295.1 uncultured Clostridia bacterium | reverse complement strand
GCCTCATCGGCGCCATGGCCGATGCCCACTACGGCTCCTGCATTCAGCTTATCGAGCGGTACCAGGCCGCTGTCGCGGTTAGCGGCCACACGCTCATCCGGGAGTATGACAAAAGGATGCTGGAAAGCGGCAGCTTTGACTGCATCGGGGAAGCCAACCAGGCCCTTGCCGACATGGCAAAAAAGGAAGCAAACGATGTGCTCAGCAAGGTCCTCCGGCAGGCAAGCCTTGCCATGCGCTGCGGCTACCAGCGGGCGGACAACTGAAGCATAGAAATCAATTGTCAGTTTTACTTCTTCACTATTCACTATTCATTATTCATTAAAAAAACGCCCCCGATCACTTTCGTGACCGGGGGCGAATGCTTGCTGTGTGGGCCCCAGCAGAAATCAGGTCTCAGGAAGCTCCGTATAAATCAGCAGGTTCCCGGGGGAAACGCGGTTCCCCCGGGGAGATTGACGCAGAGGTTTTCCTTACTTGCAGAGTTTCTTGAACTCATCCGCAACGAACTGAACCTTGGTGCCGATAATGACCTGCACGCTGGTCTTGCCGGGACGGATAACGCCAGCAGCACCGGAAGATTTAATCTTCTTCTCGTCAACCAGCAGGCGGTCCTTGACCTCCAGACGCAGACGGGTGATGCAGTTGTCGATGGAGACAATGTTCTCCTTGCCGCCGCAGCCTTCCAGAATGACGGAGGCCATGGTGGTGAAGTCATCGGAAGCCAGTTCGATCTTCAGTTCTTCTTCCTGATCGTCTTCACGGCCGGGGGTCTTCAGATCCCACTTCTTGATGGCAAACAGGAACACCAGGTAGAATACGGCGAAAGCAACCAGGCCGATGGGGAGGATCAGCCAGGTCTTCGCGGCAGCGGGCATCTGGGCGGACAGCACCAGGTCGATGGCACCGGCGGAGAAGCAGAAGCCTCCGCGGAAGCCCAGAGCAACAGTGACAGCAGCGAACACGCCGTACAGCAGGGCGTAGATCAGGTACAGCACGGGAGCCAGGAACATGAACGCGAACTCGAAGGGCTCAGTCAGGCCCAGCAGGAACGCGACCACGGCGGCGGAGCCGATGATACCGATGGTGACCTTGCGCTTGGTGGTCTTGGCGGTCTGGATCATAGCCAGAGCGGCGCCGGGGATACCGAACATCATGCAGGGGAAGAAACCTGCCATGTACATACCAAGGCTCCAGGAGACATCCGCGGAGGTCTCGCCTGCCCAGAAGTGGGACAGGTCGCCCAGGCCGATGGTATCAAACCAGAACACGTTGTTCAGAGCGTGGTGCAGACCGGTGGGGATCAGCAGACGGTTCAGGAACGCGTAGATGCCGACACCGACAGCGCCCAGCTTGGAGATGCCCTGGCCCAGAGCGACCAGTGCGCCGAAGACGACGGGCCATACGATCAGCAGGATGGCGGAAACAACAATGGAAACCACGCCGGTGACGATGGCAACGCAGCGCTTGCCGCTGAAGAACGCCAGCACATCGGGCAGCCGGGCGCCCTTGAACTTATTGTAGCAAATGGCGCCGATCAGGCCTGCCAGAATCGCAATGAAGGGGTTCTGGATCTTGTTGAAAGCGACCACGTTGGTCTGGGACTCCACCAGCTTGGGGAACAGAATGGAAACCGTTCCGGTGCTCAGCAGGGTGGTAATCATCAGCCAGGAAACCAGGGCGGCCAGAGCGGCAGTGCCGTCGCCGTCATCAGCCATGCCCACGCCGACGCCGATAACGAACAGCAGGGCAATGTTGTCGATCAGGGCACAGCCGGCCTTGATCAGGAATACGCCGAGGACATAGGCAAAGCCGGAAGTCGCACCTTCCGCGCCCATGAAGGCGGGAGCCAGAGCATAGCCCAGGCCGGTCAGAATGCCGCAGATGGGAAGGGCGGCAACCGGCAGCATCAGGGACTTGCCCAGCTTTTGCAGGAATCTCATCATATTGATTTAACCTCCTCAACTTTCATATATTCCGCAGCCGCCGGCCCACGACGGCTAAGAGCTACCCAGGGAGAAGACGCCGCCCCCTACGGGAAAAATGCAGCCTGTCCCACGGAATATTTTTTATAGATGCAGTATAGCACACTTCTGCGGGAAATGTCAAATCATAGTTTTGTCATTTTTCACATAGCGTTCATCATTTCTTCACAAAAATTTATGCATCTTTCAATATTATGCAGGCAGAAAGCCGGGTTTTCTTTCCAAGGAAAGGGCATTTTAAAACAAAAATCAGCCGGATGGATTTTTTCCGTCCGGCTGTTTAAAATTGTGCATATCGGGTTTCGTCAGCTAAACGACAAATGGGAATTTGGCGGGCTATCGAATTCCCGGTCATTGCGATAAAGTAGCGCACACTGGCGTGGCAATCTCCCGGATAGAAGCACCATTTCTCGTGGATGAATTCCGGGAAACGGCAGGATAGGACAGTCTGTATGACGATAGGCCGCTTGAAATTCGATGGAGATTCCCACACCAGTCTGCGGACTGGTTCGGAATGACACGTTCTAACGGCCCGACAAATTCCCAATTTGTATACTTGCTGAGCAAAACCGATAAGCACATTAATAATTA
>CAMCCS010000231.1 GCA_945873295.1 uncultured Clostridia bacterium | reverse complement strand
CTCGGAATGACAGCTTTTTTGTTGTGCAGTTTTACCTTAGTGAGACAGCCCCTTCGTTTTTGTATCAATCCTCGACTTTCCCCTGGCCCTCCCAGAAGGGCTCGGTGCTGCCGCACTCGGCGCAGACCCGGGGCTTATAGGTTAGCTCCTGGCTCTTGACGCTGACGGTGGTGCAGGGGGGAATGGAGTGGGTAATAAATACGTTGGAGCCGATGACACAGTCCCGGCCGATTACGGTGCCGCCGCCCAAAATGGAGGCGCCGGCGTAGATGGTCACATTGTCCTCAATGGTGGGATGGCGCCTTTTACCCCGGAGGCTCTGCCCGCCCCGGGTGGTGAGGGCGCCCAGGGTCACACCCTGGTAGATCTTCACATGGTCCCCGATCCGGGTGGTCTCGCCCACCACAATACCGGTGCCGTGGTCAATAAAGAAATAATTGCCGATGGTCGCCCCGGGGTTAATGTCAATGCCCGTGATGCTGTGGGCATGCTCCGTCATGATCCGGGGGAGCATAGGTA
This sequence comes from uncultured Clostridia bacterium, assembly GCA_945873295.1. Classification (GTDB taxonomy): domain Bacteria; phylum Bacillota; class Clostridia; order Oscillospirales; family Oscillospiraceae; genus Faecousia. The sequence continues at coordinate 2,062 of CAMCCS010000231.1, read as the reverse complement.
CCTCCAGAGTATACAGCACATGGGCCAGGCGGTACACCGTCACGGCAAACAACCCGGGGTAGCAGAAAATGATCTCGTCGCTGCTGTAAGCTGCCGGATCCCCCTCAAAAAAAGCCTCCACATCTGTCTGGGCCACCGCCCGGACATCGGGAATGGCACGGAAAAACGCAATGCTGATCTCCTGGGCACGCCGGGAGGCTTCTTCCTCCCCCAGCCTGGGCCGCAGAACAATGGCGATCTGCTTGTTCAGGTTATACATCACATCCTCGATCAGCATGGACAGATTGTGCCGGGCGTTGTAGATCCGGTAGGACTTATCCCGGGAGTAGCCGGGGTAGACAATCCGGATCAGCTTGCCGATCATGTCAATGACCACTTCCTTGTCCGGCTGCTGGAACGGGTCCAGCCTGTCGATGGTCCTGCCGTTGCCATAGTCCAGCAGAATGCCGTCCACAATACTCTCAATGCTTTGCTCAATGGGTGTCATTTCCATCCCTCCAATGCCACCAGTTTAGCACAGGAGGCCCCGCCTGTCAATGAACAGAGTGGAGCCTCCTGCGCAACTTTATTTTCCTGTCCGCATCGTCCAGTTTTTAAAGGGAATGAACACAAGATTGGCAATAATCGCAAAGAACCACCACAGATTTCTGTGCAGCAGTTTCGGCAGCAGAATGATGAGCGGGATTGCCGCGAGCCAGAAAAGAAGCTGCAAAATCCCGGGAAGAATCTTCTTTTGCATTTGCTTCTTGTCTTCCTCCGGCATAAGGTGGGGGGCGGTCTCGATAAACTCCGCCGCGCCTTTCGGTCCGGGAGCTTCCCGGAAGTCCCGGCTGCACTGCGCCGCTGCCCGGGCATATTTGGGGTCTTTCAGCACCGTAAGGACTGCCGCCCGGATTTCTTCCGGGCTGTCCCCCTTTAGTTCCACACCAGCACCCATCTCAAAAGCTCTTCTGGCAACCGCCCGCTGCTCATTGGTCTGGGGATACAGCACCATAGGCGCTGCCATATACAGGCTTTCGCTGACGCTGTTCATGCCGCAGTGGGTCAGAAACACATTAGCTTTCGCAAGAACCTCCGGCTGGTTGACATAGGGCTCCACCCGGATGTTATCCGGCAGCGTTCCCAGGCTCTCCGGATCCACGGCCTTTCCGCAGGAAATGAGCACATCCACATTTTCCCCAGCCAGCGCCCGGATACAGGTTTTGTAAAAATCCGGTTTCTCATTGAGAACGGTGCCCATGGAGATAAACACCAGGGGCCGTTCGTGATCCTTGTCCGGCGGGTAAGCCACCGGGAGGGACGGGCCGACAAAAGCGTAGTGCTCCGAAAAGGTTTCGGCGCAGGGCTGATACTTCCGTGTGGCGTAAACCACGGTATCGGTAAAATTGTCGTTTTGCACCAGGGGCATAATGCTCTTCTCGTGGTAGCCGTAGGCTTCCAGCTTTTTCAGCTCCGCCTTGACCCGGCCCAAGCCTGTTATCAGGTCCACAATTTCGGAAAAGCTGTTTTTCATGTACCGGGAGGAAGCCTGATTGAAAGCAAAGGTGGAGGTGGAGACCACCATGGGGATCTGATACTTTCTCGCCGTCAGCTTGCCCCAGAAGCACACCGAATCCGTAAAAATCACATCCGGCTGAAAAGACGCCACCTGCTCAGCAAGAAACCCATCCATCCTCGCCGTTACCCGCAGGTCCACCACCGTCATTTCCGTGGTAGAGACCCGCTTCAGGCCCTGTTCTTCCTCCTGGGTCAGCTCCGGCAGGAAAGCATCGCAGGGAAAAAATTCCGCCCCTGTTTTTTCAATCTTCTCCCGGAACTCTTCAAAGGAGTAATACCGAACCGCGTTCCCCCTTTTTACCAGCTCCGTCACAACAGGAAGGGTCGGGTTGTGATGGCCGTGGGCAGGAATGCAGAACACCATAACTTTCTTCACAGCGCCCACCCCTTATCAGTCGTCACCAAATACCGCGCGGGAAAGCTCCGCGAAGGCCGCCTTCGGCGGGATCGCGATACCTTTTTCCGTATCCCCCAGGAGCAGGAGCGTGTCCCCGGGCTTGATCCC
>CAMCCS010000230.1 GCA_945873295.1 uncultured Clostridia bacterium | reverse complement strand
AAAAAAGGCTTCATCTGCGATATGGACGGTGTGCTCTACCATGGCAACCGGGTGCTGCCCGGAGCGGTGGAGTTTATCGACTGGCTGCACCGGGAGAATAAGGAGTATTTGTTTTTGACCAACAACAGCGGCTATACGCCGAAGGAGCTGCGGCAGAAGCTGGCGCGTATGGGTCTGGAGGTTTCGGAGGAGCATTTTTATACCAGCGCCCTGGCAACGGCGGCGTTTTTAAAAGAGCAGGCCCCGGGCTGCTCCGTGTATGCCATCGGGGAGGCAGGCCTATTAAACGCCCTCTATGACGCCGGAATTACGATGAATGATGTCAACCCGGATTATGTGATCATGGGGGAGGGGAAGTCCTACAGTCTGGATACCCTGACGAGAGCGACCAATCTGGTTCGCAAGGGAGCAAAGCTCATCGGCGCGAATTCCGATATTTCCGGCCCCATTGAAGACGGAATCGCCCCTGCCTGCCGGGCGCTGGTGGCCCCCATCGAGCTGGCGACGGGCAAGCAGGCGTACTTCTGCGGAAAACCCAATCCTCTCATGATGCGTACAGGCCTTAATATTCTCGGCTGCCACTCCGGGGAAGCGGTTATGGTGGGAGACCGTATGGACACGGATGTGATCTCCGGCATGGAATGCGGCATGTCCACAGTCTTAGTCCTGTCCGGCGTTTCCACCCGGGAAACCATCGGAACCTTTGCCTACCGCCCCACCATGGTGCTGGACGGGGTGGGGGACATTGCCAAACTGGCCGACAGTCAGAAATAACCCCAATTCAGGGTGACAGACTTGCCCGGCAGGCAGATAAATTGGGAATTTGGCGAATTCCCAGTCATTGCGAGCCAGTTCTCAAACTGGCGTGGCAATCTCCTGGATAGAAGAATGCGTTATCAGCGCGGTATGCAGCAAGGGCTCCCTTGTGTAAAGGGAGCTGTCGCGAAGCGACTGAGGGATTGTGCAGTAAAACGTTTTGATATTCACTACAAATCGGCGAAAAGGTACCACAAGGGACACTGTCCGTTCTGACGATGGGTAGTTAGGAAAGTCCACCGTTACAACCCCTCAGTCAGCTTCGCTGACAGCTCCCCTTGCACAGGGGAGCCCTTGCCGTGTACCGCATTGGCACCGCTCGCCACTGCCCAAACAGCTCGCCAAATTCCAATTTACCTATCTGCTGTTTCGAAGTGCTGACGCTTTCTCAATGAAAAAAGATTTGACGCGGGTTTTACACTTTCCGCCTTTCGGATTTTACAGGAGGGGCGTATGATGACAGCGTAAAGGACGCAAGTCCCGAATTAAAGTATTAAGGAGATAATGAAAATGAAAAGAATAATGAGTGTCCTGTTGAGTATCGTTTTGGTACTCAGTCTGGCGGCTTGCGCACAGACAAATGCCCCGGCGCCCACTGCCGCGCCTGCCACCACCCCTGCTGACACCACCGCGCCCGCTGCCACCGACGCACCTGAAACCTCCGCCGCACCTGCGGTGCTCTCCGGCACCGTCTCCACCGACGGCTCCACCTCCATGGAAAAGGTCATCGGCGCTCTGAGCGAAGCTTTTATGGAGGCCAACAGCAAGGTTACCGTTACCTATAACCCCACCGGTTCCGGCACCGGCATTCAGGCGGTGCAGGAGGGACGCTGTGACATCGGTCTGTCCTCCCGGGCGCTGAAGGACGAGGAAAAAGCCTCCGGCCTCCAGGAAACCGTCCTTGCCTATGACGGAATCGCCATCATTGTGAACCCGGCAAACCCTGTGGAAGACCTGACCCTGGAGCAGATCGCTGATATCTACACCGGCAAGATCACCAACTGGTCGGAGCTGGGCGGCAGCGACAGTGAGATCGTCCTCATCGGACGGGAGGCCGGTTCCGGCACCCGCAGCGGCTTTGAGGAGATCGTAGAGGTCAAGGACCTGTGCCAGTACCGCCAGGAGCTCAGCTCCACCGGTGATGTGATTGCCACCGTGGCCCAGAACCCCGGCGCCATCGGCTATGCCTCTCTTGCCTCCGTCAAGGACACCGTGAAGGCGGTCAAGGTCGGCGGCGTTGCCCCCAGCGAGGAAACCGTCAAGGACGGTACTTATGCCATCCAGCGGCCCTTCGTGCTGGTGACCAAGGAGGGCGTAACCCTCAGCGAAACGGCCCAGGCCTTCTTCGACTATGCGGTTTCGAAGGATGCCAACGCGGTCATCGTTGCCGCCGGTGTGGTTCCTGCCAACTGAGCTTTTTCCCAATGTGCCCCGAGACTATCGGGGCACATTTTTCTTGTGCGCTGGACACAGAGAAATTAGAATTTATAGGGCTGTTTGTTCAGTGGTGTGCGGGTGGAAAAAGGGACGCGCCCAGGGCTCCCTTGTGTAAAGGGAGCTGTCGCGAAGCGACTGAGGGATTGTGCAGTACAGTTCTTCAATTTAGGAAGTGTTTCGGCGAAAAGGCTTATGGAAACGACTTTGCGGTAGAATCTTCCTATTCTAACGATGCCTCGGCAAAACAGGGGCAGAACTGACATTGTATGTTCTGACGATGGGCACACCGGGAAGTCCGCCATTACAACCCCTCAGTCAGCTCCGCTGACAGCTCCCCTTACACAGGGGAGCCCTTG
>CAMCCS010000229.1 GCA_945873295.1 uncultured Clostridia bacterium | reverse complement strand
GACGGCCCGCTAAATTCCAATTTGTATACTTGCTGAGTTAAACCGATATGCACATAAGATAATGTGCTTATCGGGTTAACGCAGCAAAACGACAAATTGGGAATTTGCAGAGCTGGCGGCGCAGTCACCCTTGCCTCTCCCTATGGGAGAGGTGCCCCCGTAGGGGGCTTAAGAGGGCCCTCTCAGTCACGGCTAAGGCCGTGACAGCTCCCCCATAGGGGGAGCCAAGGCATTTCTGGGAATTCGATAAATTCCCAATTTGTATACTTGCCGAGGCAAACCCATATGCATATTTCAAGACTTCCCGCAGGGACACAACACTTATCAACTGTCCATTGTCAATTCTTAAGAAACTTTCCCATTTCCCGGCTGGCCCGGGCCACTTCCTCCTCCAGCTCCCGGGCGGACATCCGGAGAACGCCGGAGCGGAAGGAGGAAAGCTGCACCAGGCTGTCCGAGGATGCCACCCACACGGAATCGTTCTTGCCGATACCCGCGGCCAGTTCCTCTAAGTACCGGTCGGCGGTCTCCCCCTCCCCGGTGAACACCAGGCGGATATTGTGATACCGCTCCTTTTCCCCCGGGTTTCCCTTCTTCCGGTAGCCGTCAAAAACCACTACCACCTGGCTTTCGGTGAACCCGGCGTAGCTCGCCAGAGCATCACACAGCTGCCGCCGGGCGGCGTCCAGGTCCGCCTCCGCCTGCTTTTTAAGATGTTCCCAGGCAAAGATCACGTTGTACCCGTCCACGAGAATCCACTTTTGCCTGGGGGGCGGCAGGGGCACTTCTTCTTTCGCGCTGCGCTGGGCAGGCTCGGTGTAAACCCGCCGCCGGGCGGGGCCAAACTCCCGCTCCATGATGGCTTCCAGCTCCCGGTCGTCGATGCGGCTGCGCTGCAGCAGCACCGGGGGCTTCTCGGTTTTCAGGCCGCTTTCCAGATGCATGTAGTCTTTTACCCGGTCCCACTTCACGTTGAACCCCGCCCCGTGGGCGCAGAATACCGAGTCCGGGGTGTTGTCCGTGTCCGCCTCCGGGTCGTAGCCCGTACGCTCGATGACCTCCCGGGCGTTGTGGCAGGGGGCGTAGCCGTGAAACGCCAGCTGCAGCCGTCCCCGGCCCCGGGTGTAGGCGGCCAGGGTGTCGGCGTAGTCCCGGACCTCCCCGGCGGGCACCGTCCCCTTAAGGATGCTCATATCCCCCGAAGCCTGCGGGGCATCAAATTCCCCGCCCATGGCCCGGATGTCCGTAATGGCCCTGCCGATGGCCTCCGTGGGGGCAGTGAGGGAAAAGTCGTACCAGGGTTCCAGCAATACGCTTTCCGCCTGCATCAGCCCCTGGCGCACCGCCCGGTAGGTGGCCTGGCGGAAATCTCCGCCCTCGGTGTGCTTTAAGTGGGCCTTGCCGACAAGTAAGGTCAGCTTCATATCCGTAATGGGCGCGCCGGTGAGGACCCCCCGGTGGATTTTCTCCCCCAGGTGGGTCAGAATCAGGCTCTGGTAGTTGCCGTCCAGCACGTCCGTGGGGCAGACGGTGTCAAAAACCAGGCCGCTCCCCGCCGGGAGGGGTTCCAGCAGCAGGTGCACCTCGGCGTAGTGCCGCAGGGGCTCGAAGTGGCCCACCCCCTCCACGGCGCCCCGGATGGTCTCCTTGTAGAAGATCCGCCGGTCCTCCAGGGTCACCTCCATGCCCAGCCGGTCCCGGACCAGGCTGGTGAAGACCTCCAATTGGACCCTGCCCATGATCTGTACATGGATCTGGTCCCCCTCCCAGAGAAGCCGCAGCTGGGGCTCTTCCTCTTCCAGAAGCTTCAGCTTCGGCAGGGCCAGAGCGGGGTCCACGCCCTTGGGAAGGCCCACCCGGTAGGTCATCACCGGCTCCAATGCCGGGGGCAGGGCGGCTTCCTCCGATCCCAGGGCCTGTCCTGCCCAGGTGGCGGTAAGGCCCGTCACTGCCGCCAGGGTCCCGGCGGGGGCGGTGTCAGAAAGGATGAACTTCTCCCCGGAGTACAGCCGGAGCTGGATGGGCTTTTCTTCCAGGGTTTCGCCTTTCAGGTTCCGGTAGGAAATGGGCATCCGCACCCGAAGCTCCCCTCCGGTGACCCGGAGCCAGGTCAGCCGGTTCCCCTGGAGGTCTCGGGAGATCTTGTAGACCCTGGCCCCAAATTCCGCGGGCCATATTCTTTCCGGGGCGAACCGGGCCAGGGTATGCAGAAGCGCCTCCACCCCGCTTAAGCGCAGGGCCGAGCCGAAGCACACCGGAAACAGCTTCCGCGCCTGAATTAGCTCCCGCAGATTCCCGTCGGTCACCGGGCTTCCGGCCAGGTACTGTTCTAAAAGGGCGTCGTCGCACACCGCGGCGGCCTCCTCCAGCTCCGCCCGGGGCAGATCCATGGGAACGCAGCCGGGGCTGAGCCGGTCCCGAAGCTGGGAAAGGAGCTTTTCCCGGTCAGACCCGGGCAGGTCCATTTTGTTGACGAAGAGAAAGACCGGAACGTTGTACCGCCCCAAAAGCCCCCAGAGGGTGAGGGTGTGGGCCTGGACGCCGTCGGTGCCGCTCACGACCAGCACGGCGCAGTCCAGCACCGGCATCACCCGCTCCGCCTCCGGGGCAAAGTCCGCGTGGCCCGGGGTGTC
>CAMCCS010000228.1 GCA_945873295.1 uncultured Clostridia bacterium | reverse complement strand
ATCCCCGGTTATTTTGCTTTATTATGCCACAAACGGCAAAAAAATACAAGGGGCGGAAAAACCGTCCCTTGCATTTTGCGCTGAGTTTTATTCCCGGCGCAGGGCCTCGATGGGGTTCAGGTTCGCCGCCTGGGTAGCCGGAAGCAGGCCGAACACCACGCCGATCAGGGTGGAGAACACCACCGCGATGGCAATGGCGGGAACGCTGATGGAGACCGGAATCTGCATCATCCGGGAAATCAGCTCCGCCATGGCAATGCCGGAGACCACCCCCACAAGGCCGCCGATGCTGGTGAGCACCGCCGCCTCCGTCAGGAACTGCATCAGGATCCGCCGCTTTTTTGCGCCGATGGCCTTTTTCAGGCCGATCTCACTGGTCCGCTCCGTGACGGACACCAGCATGATGTTCATAACGCCGATGCCGCCCACCAGCAGGGAAATGCTGGCAATCCAGATCAGCTGGGTATTGGTGGACTGGCTCATCTGCTGCAGCTGCTGGGCCTGTTCCAGCATATCCTGGCTGCGGTAGTCAAGCTTGCTGTTTGTCCCCATGATCTGCTTGTCCGTCAGCAGGTCCGCCGCGCTCTTTCCCGCGGAGGTCATGGAGTCGGTGGAGTCCACCTTGATGGCAACGCTCTGTGGCTCATCAAACTGGTAGATGGAGGGCCAAACCGCCAGGGGCACGTAGATGGTGCCCGAAGAGGTATCCGCGTACATCCAATAATCGTTCATGGAGTTGATCGTGGGGGTAAAATCCTCAGAGAGCGTCACAACGCCCACCACAGTAAACACCTCACCCTGGAGCTCCAGATTCTTATTCACCGGGTCCTCTCCGCCGAAGAGGGTGCTCACCGCCTTGGCATCTACCAGGGCCACCTTCCGGTACTCGGCAAAATCCTTCTGGGTAAAGCCCCGGCCGGATTTCACCCGGTAGCCGTAGACGCTGAGGTAGTTTTCGTCAATGCCCCGCAGGTTGCCGTTGAAGTTAGTATTCAGATAGTAGTTGCCATCGGAGTAATTCCGCTCGCAGTAGAGGGAAACTCTCTCCACGCCGCGAAGCTTTTCCAGCTCCTGCCGGGTTTCCTCGGTGATGGTCCGAACCCCGGTGGGGATGGGGTTCCAGGACAGGTCGTAGGGATTTCCGTCCTGGTTTAACTGCACCGTCACCACGTTGTTCCCCGCGCCGATCAGGTTCTCCTTGATCTGCTCGTTGGTGCCCTGGATGGTGGACACGATGGTGATAATGGCGGCGATGCCGATGATGATGCCCAGCATAGTGAGCACGGAGCGAAGCTTATGGCTCCAAACGCCCTGGAGGGCAAGCCGGATATTCTCAACCATATTCTTCCCTCCTTACCGGTAAAGGTCGCTGATGTCCCCGTCCACCGCCGGGGCCCCGGGCTTCACGTTCTTTCCATAGGGGAAAGCCACCCGGTCATCCACCGTAAGTCCTCCCAGGATCTCGGTGTAGCTGCCCCCCAGGGACTTTCCGGTGGTGACAAACCGCTGCTCCAAACGTCCGTCCTCGCCCATGACCAGCACATAGCTTCTGCCCTTTTCCGTGCGCAGGAAAGGATTCTGCAGGTAGATGCCGCTCTGGGCCCCGGCCGTGGAGAACTGTATGTTTACATAATTCCCCTCCCGCAGGTCCGCGCTCTCGTCAACGAACACGGTAAAGGGATAGTAGGACACGTTGGTATTGCCCATGCCGCTGTAGAAATTGTTGGAGGTGGGGAAATCGCCCATTGAGGTGATTGAACCCACATAGCTCATACCGGAGTTCCAGTCGTTGATGGTGACCTCCTGGCCGATAGTGAGCTGGTCCTTCAGCAGCTCACTGACGGCGCCGGTAATGGTGAAGCCGCCGCCGCCGGAGACCTTCAGCACCGGCTGATTCTGACTCTTGGCTTCCTCCTCCGTCAGGCAGGATACCACCTTGCCGTCCAGCTCCGCATACACATTGCCGTCGGACATCTCCCGCTCCATGATCTTATACTCGGCCTCCGCCACCTTGATCTTGAATTCGGTGTCCTTAATGGTCTTTTCCTGCTCCAGACGCATCTGGTAGATCTGGGCCGCGGTAAAGCCGCTGCCGAAGTCGATCTCCGGAAGCTCCACCTGGGTGGATTCGGCAAGGGTGTAGTCCAGATTGCCGGAGGCGTTGAAGAACTTCAGGGTAAAGCCCCCCTGCACCCGGGACAGGTACACGCCCTGCCAGGCCAGAATGGAGCCCTTGGACATATCCTCGGAGGTGATCTTGATAATCATATAGCACTGGTTCACCGGGAAAGGCTCAGGGTCTTCCTCCGGCTTTTCCTCCGGCAGCGCGGAGGGACTGGACGGCGGATCACCGGCCTGCTCACCGGAGCTGCCCTGTTCGCTGGAGCCGCCCTGCTCGTCGGAGCCGCCCTGCTCACCGGAGCCGCCCTGCTCGCCGGAGCCGCCCTGCTCACCGGAGCCGCCCTGCTCACCGGAGCCGCCCTGTTCGCCGGAACCGCCCTGCTCACCGGAGCCGCCCTGTTCGCCGGAGCCACCCTGTTCGCCGGAGCCACCCTGTTCGCCGGAGCCGCCTTCTCCCGGGGTATCCGGGTCCGTGCCGGAATCAGAGGGATCAGAGGGATCAGAGGGATCAGAGGGATCAGAGGGATCAGAGGGATCAGAGGGA
>CAMCCS010000227.1 GCA_945873295.1 uncultured Clostridia bacterium | reverse complement strand
CTACGAGGTATGACGAAATGCAGTCTGAAAGTCGATGGAGATTCCCACACCAGTTCTCTTTCCTGGTGTGGGAATCTCCATCGAATTCCGGGCTACCTATCGTCATACAGACTGTACTTTTGCACCGTTTTCCGGAATTCATCCACGAGAAATTGTACTTCTATCCGGGAGATTGCCACACCACTTAAGCGGACTGGTTCGCAATGACCGGGAATTCGCAGATTCAAATTTGCCCCATCGCTTCATAAACTCGATAAGCCTGTTAAAATGTCTCAGGATTGGACGGGAGAGCATCTTTCCGGCAGGGCTCCGGCCTTGTAAAGCTTATACATTTCCTCCGCGGCAAGGCGGGTCTTGGCCACCACGTCCCCCTCCTGGGGGAAACAGTAGTAAAGCTGTGTATTGTCGCCGATGCAGATCATGTCTCCCAGTTCGTACCAGTAGTAGTCGGCGTACAGGCTGTAGCAGGCCTGGGGCTTCTGGGTGTAGCGGAGCTTCCCGCCGCAGCCCGTCAGGGTAAAGCCGGAGCAGTCGTGAGTCAGCCGGCCTGTACCCACCTTGTAAATGGCCTTGTAGTCCATCATCATGGCGATGTCCACCGCAATGTCCAGCCGGTAGGTGCCGTCCAGGATCTCCCGGCGGACCTGCTCCCGCTCCCAGGCGTAGTAGTCCGGGATATGGCGGAACTGGGTTGCCCCCTCCGTGGCTTCCAGCTCCCCCAGGGGGGTGAGGGTATAGGTCTTGCGGCAGTACTTGCAGGTGAGGGTGGTGCCCTTTCCGATCGTCTGGCCCTCGGTGCCGCAGGCGGCGCACTTGTAGAGGATCCGGTTCAGGCCGTCGGCCCGGAAGGGTTCCTCCACCCGCAGGCCGGTTTCCTTCTGCCAGCGGAAATAGTCGAAAGAGAAGGCTTTGTCCAGCCCGTCGGACAGCTCCCTGACAGTCTTTTCCCGGATCTCCTCGGGGGTATACAGGCAGGTGACCTTGGCGAATACGGGAACAGAAGTGCGGACCTGCAGTTCGTTATACAGGGGGTTCCGGGCAAAGGCGCCGAAGGTCTCCACCATCACCACGGGCACGGCAAATTTCTTCAGCAGCACGCCGAGCTTTCTGGGCAGGGGGGTAGCGGTGCCGTCGAAGGAGTAGCTTGCCTCGGGGTACATGAGCACGCTGACGCCCAGGGTGTGCAGGCAGTAGTCAATATCCTGGACCAGCCGCAGGTCGGTGACAAATTTCCGGGTGGGGACGCAGCCGATGGCACGCATCAGCTTCTCCTTCAGTCCGCCGAGACCCACGAAGCCGTCGGAGGTACAGATAATGCAGTAGGGCCGGGGAAAGAAGATGCGGCTTGCGATCATCAGGTCCAGAAAGCAGGAGTGATTCATGAGGATCAGGCAGGGCTCGTCCTTTTTAATTTTCTCCATGCCCTCCTGGGTGTACAGAAAGCCGGTTCCCGCCAGCCCGAAGCAGCTCAGCAGGCGGATCAGCGCCCGCCAGAAGAGGCCGGGCTTCTTAGGCAGCCGGTGGGGCGGCAGGGGGATGGCGGCCACCTGTTCATAATCAAGTTCCTTAATGGTTGTTTTCATACAGGGACCTCCTTTTGTGGGGGCTTATGCCCGGGGGTGAGCCGGGGCGCAGTGAATAACCCCGGGAAAAGCTTCCCGGGGCGCTTAACATCCGGTTTATTTCCCAACCGCGCTCTCCAGCAGGAAAATCAGCTCAAGAACGCTGTGAAACACGGCTTCCTTTCCGGCCTCCGGCCATTTGAGCCGGCCCTGCCAGCTGTAATTCTGGCGGAAAAGAATATCCAGTTCGAAGCTGGCCTTTCCGGGAAGCGGGCCGGGGACCCCCCGGTTTTCCCGGTCCATGAGATCGTCCAGCAGTACAATCATCCGGGACAGGCTGGAAAAAGGCACAGGCGCGCTGAGACCTGCCCCGGCCACTTTCCCGTGAAACGCTCCGGGCGCGTCCGGATCCAGCCAGATCTGAAAGGTGTTAACGCCCAGGGAAGACACCTTGGTTTCCCACATGGAAGTCCCCTCCTTTCATAGTTTTTTTCATTATACACTACGACACTATGATTTCACTATGATTTGGCACATTTTTTATGTTTTGAAGAAAGATTTTTTTCGGAGCAGGATGGGACGGGAAAACAAAAGATTGGAATTTGACGAATTACCAGAAATGCCTTGGCTCCCTCTATGGGGGAGCTGTCACGGCCTTAGCCGTGACTGAGAGGGCCCTCTTAAGCCCCCTACGGGGGCACCTCTCCCATAGGGAGAGGCTTTTCCCCTACAAATACCAATTTGCCGAACCGGAAAACGATTGTCATACCCCGTAGGGGCGCTCATTGAGCGCCCGGCAGGGAAAGGTTCCCTATTTGCATTTCTTCCGGCGAAAAGGTACCATACGACGTGAATGCATGCTGGAATTCGGTACATTTTCGCGGGCGGTCAATGACCGCCCCTACAAGATGGTACGATACCGAGCGGGTCAGGGCAAAAGCGATTATAGACCAGGTTCGTCACGACTTGGGTCCGGGCCCTGCCCGGCGGGCGGTCAATGACCGCCCCTACAAAGATGGTACGATACCGAGCGGGTCAGGGAAAAAACGACAACACAAATCCGGCGCACGACAGGCCTGCGGCGCTGCCGCCGATACCGAGCGGCGCAGGGCAAAAACGACTACACAAATTTGGCGCACGACTTGTCAGC
>CAMCCS010000226.1 GCA_945873295.1 uncultured Clostridia bacterium | reverse complement strand
GAAATACGAACGCTGTGAAAATCTGTAACACCCCATAAAATCACCGCCTGCCTCAATCGAGGCAGGCGGTATTTTATTCAATTGGAAGTGGACAGTTGACAAATTTATAATTTCCGCGCAGCGACACCATAAATATTGACTATTCATTTTTTGCTAATCGGCTTTCCTCAGCAGTGCGACAAATTGGAATTTGACGTGCCAATACCTTCCCCCGGGGGGAAGGTGCCCCGCAGGGGCGGATGAGGAACGGCGACATTTTCTGGTATGCGACGCAGGCAAACAAGAACATACAGTCTTTCGAATTGTACCTTTTTTACGATTTATATTCGTAATCGGAACATTTCGCCGTTCCTCATCAGTCTCGCTTTGCTCGACAGCTTCCCCCCGGGGGAAGCCATGGCGCTGCCGCGCCAGTGCGCCAAATTCCAATTTATCGGGCAGCTGAATAAACCTGATATGCGTAATTCATTTTACGCCGCTGCACCAATAGTACACCCGGGTCTCGTAGGGCTGGAGGGTTTTCTCCTGAGGCTCCCTATAGTTTTGCAGCACCAGCTCGGCCTTGGACAGGTCAAAGCCTCCGGGAACTTTCAGAGGGATGGGCTCGTCGGCAAAGGAGCACAGCACCAGAAGCTTCTCGTTTTCGCTGATCCGGCTGTAGGTATACCGGCGGGAGGAAAGGGCATGGTACTCCCGGTAGCTGCCGCTGCGGACGACTTCCAGGGATTTGCGCAGGGCAATGGCCTTTTTATAGAAGTTCAGCAGGGAGTCGGGGTCCTTTTCCTCCGCCTCCACGTTGACCTCCCGGTAATTTGGGTTTACATAAAACCAAGGTTTCCCGGTGGTAAAGCCGGCGTTTTCCCCGGCGGTCCACTGGACCGGCGTCCGGGCAGAATCCCGGGAAGCAAGCCACATCCGGCGTAAGCGTTTCCCCTCCGACAGGTGCAGGGCGGTATTTTCATACTGCCACCGGGTCTGAATGTCCTCGTACATATCCGGGCTCTGGGGCCGCCAGTTGGTCATGCCGATCTCCTGGCCCTGGTAGATAAAGGGGGTGCCCTTCTGGAACAGGTAGGCAGCCGCCAGCATCTTGCCGCTTTCCACCCGGAACCGTTCGCTGCCGTAGCGGGAAATAATCCTGGGGTGGTCATGGTTTTCCAGGTAAAGCATATTCCAGGCCTTGCCGTCCAGCTTTTTCTGCCATGTGCTCCAGGCATGTTTCAGCCTGCGAAGAGAGAAAGGCATATGGATGTAGTCCGTAAACAGGCAGTCGGCGCACATGCTCTGAAACTGGATCATCATGTCGATCTGCCCGCCTGGCTTCTCGGCAATGTAGGAAAGGGCCTTCTTCGGGGAAACCAACGGCGCTTCCGCCAGGGTCATGCAGTCGTAATCCGCCAGCACATCCCGGTAAAACTCCGACAGGTACTCGTGGATATGGGGGCCGTGGTTATAGTAGAGGATCCCCTTATTGGAGGGCATCAGGTAGTCATTGGGAAGCCCCTCTTTTTTGGAAATGTAAGTAATGACATCCTCCCGGAAGCCGTCCACCCCCAGGTCCAGCCAGAAGCGCAGGATCTTCTTCACTTCTTGGCGCACCAGGGGATTATCCATGTTGAGATCCGGCTGCTTCACAGCAAAGATATGCATATAGTATTCGCCCCGGACCTCGTCATACTGCCAGGCTTTCCCCTCAAAGCAGCTGTCCCAGTTATTGGGCAGCTTGCCGTTCTTCCTGCCGGGCCGCCAGATATAATAATCGGTGTAAGGCTCCTCCCTGCGGCGGCTTTTTTGGAACCAGGGATGCTCGTCGCTGGTGTGGTTCACCACCAGGTCCATGATAACCTTCATGCCCCGGTCATGGGCACCCTGCAAAACCTTCTGAAAAGCCTCCATGCCGCCGTATTCCGGGGCAATATCCATATAGTCGGAGATATCATACCCGCAGTCCGCGCCGGGAGAGGGGTACAGCGGGGAAAACCAGATGCCGTCCATCCCCAGAGATTTCAGGTAGTCCAGCTTCTCATAAACGCCCCAGAGGTCTCCCATGCCGTCGCCGTCGCCGTCATAGAAGCTCCTGGGCCAGATCTGGTAGAAAACCAGGTCCTTATACCACCGCGTATGTTCCATATTCTTCACCTCCCGGCCATTGTACCACATAATGACGAAAATGTCACTCAAAAAATACATTGACACTGTAAAAAATAACGGATACAATAGAGAAAATCCACTCCCTTTAAGGAGGCCCTTCACAATGGAGAAACAAAACAATCGGAACAGGTACTTTTTCGGTCTGGGCACTGTAGGCAGAGACATGTTTTATGCCTTTGAGTCCAACGCAATTTTGTACTTCCTGTCAGATGTCCTTTCCCTTCCCCTCTGGGTGTTTGCCGCCACCAGCATGGTGCTCTCGGTCCTGCGGGTCTTTGATGCGCTGAACGACCCCATTACGGGCCTGATTATTGACAACATCCACTCCCCCTGGGGCAAATTCAAGCCAGCGATCCTGGTAGGCGGCGTGGGAAGCGCCATTTTCTACCTGATGCTTTTCGGCAACATCGGCACCGGCTGGGGCTTCATTATCCTCTTTGCCGTTGCCTACCTTCTCTGGGACATCACCTACGGCATCAACGATATTGCCTACTGGACGCTGCTGCCCGCCCTGACCACGGACCAGAAGCAGCGGGAAAAGAACGGCGCTTTCGCCCGGATCTGCGCCAATGTGGGTATGTTCGCCAT
>CAMCCS010000225.1 GCA_945873295.1 uncultured Clostridia bacterium | reverse complement strand
CCGGAGGCCGCCTTGCTCATTTCCATCAGGTCGTCAATGAGCTTTTTCAACCGGGCGGACTGCCGGGACAGTACCGCCAGATATTCCTTTTCCTGCTCGGGCGTATGGGGGTATTGCAGCAGATCCACATAATTGATGATGGAGGTCAGCGGGGTTTTAATATCGTGGGACACGTTGGTAATCAGCTCCGTGCGCATCCGCTCGGATTTGAGCTGCTCCCTTGCCGCCACCACGGCCACATCCGACAGCCCGTTCAGCGAGTCGGCAAACTCCCGGAAGCAGCCCACCAGCATTTTATCGTCCACCTTGGTGCCCAGGTCACCCTGGCACATCCGCCGGGCGCCGGCCAGCAGCGTCCCAAAGGAGGAGGCCATGTACACCGTTGCCAGCAGCACGATTCCCATCCGCAGGAGGATTCCCGCGGGGCTGGCAGAACCGATATTGATGAGCAGCAGGAAAAAGAGCAGGGGGATCGCCACCAGCCACTGCCACACCAGGGGCAGCATGCTGTACATCCGGCTTAAGCTTCGGCCCAGGGCCTTGGCCCACCGGGTGATAAAGTCCCAGACTTTGCCCAAAACCTGCTTGATCAGGTTCCAGGTCCACAGGACCAGCTTCCAACAGGCCCGGAAGATCCGCGCCGCCAGATTCCACACCCAGCGCACTGCCTTGGGAAGCCAATGCCACACCCGCAGCCACTGCTTCCAGCACCAGCGGCAGGCCAGGACAAACAGGTGCCACACCCGGCCGCACAGGGAGTTCCGCCACCAGAAATATTCCGGTGTCTTCACCTGAGCGGCAAAAGCGAAGCAGAAGCCCACGATCAGCAGGGCGCAGGAGAAGCCTCCGTAGCCCACAATGGAAAGGGCCAGGGTCCGCTCCAGCCTCAGCAGGTTATCCGCCCCCTCCGCAAATACCACGCCGATGCAGCCCACGCCCAGGATGACCAGAAAGGCATACAGGTCCAGTGGCATCCGGTTGAGGCCACCGGCACGAACCACGTCCGTACCGGGCTTTCGTCCCGCGGCGCAACACAGGTACACCGCAAGCAGGGCAAAGATCAGCAGGCTCACCCCCAGACCCACCATGAGCTGGGTCCGCCAGGTATAGACAAGCCCAATAAGCTGCCAGACGGGGTTCCGGTTCATGTCGGCATACTCCCGGGAAACATACACCGTCACCCGGTACTCCGGAGCCTGCTCCCAGGTATAGTGCAGGGCCTGCCTTTCACCGTTTTCATCCGGATAATAGTAGATGTTGTCATCCGCTTCGTCCCATACCGGCTCCGTGATGGCCGTTGCTTCCGCAGTATCCTCCATCTGCTCGGGCAAAGCTTCTTCCGACCGGATTGTGGCTTCGCCGGTGTCGGTTTCCGGCGCGGTATCCGGAGCATCCTCTTCCGCCGTCGTTTCGGTGGGAACCGTTTCCTCCGTCCGTACCTGCCCGTCTGGGGAAGTTTCCGGTATCGTTTCCTCCGGTTCTTCGGCACTGTCTTCCGGTCCGGCACCGGTCACCTGCATATACGCGGTGACGATGGTATAGGTGTAGGCGGTGCCGTCTTCCGAAGTGCCGCCCGATTCCAGCAGGTTTCCGTCGCCGTCCTCCAGCCGGTAGCCCTGAATACCGGAATAGTTACTGTACCAACGGCCGAACCAGTTGTCCACAAGCTGCTCCGGCGCATGTCCCAGGGTCAGGGAAGCGTACCGCCGGGCAATGTCATCGGCGCTGCTGGACCAGCGGCGCTCCATTTCTTCTTCAAACCGCTGCTCCACAGTCTGCCCGGGGTCCAGGTCCATGGCCGTCAGGGCAATGATCCCGGCGGCGCTGACGGCAGCGCTCAAAAGAAACAGGGAGGCAAGGAGGACCGCCAGGAACTTAAAGGCGATGTGATTTTTCACATCAGTTTCCTCCCTCCAGCTTGTACCCCTGGCCCCAGACCACCTTCAGGTATCTGGGCTCCGAGGGATTGATCTCGATTTTCTCCCGCAGGTGCCGGATATGTACCGCCACGGCGCCCTCGCTGCCCAGGGCAGCCTCCCGCCAGACGGATTCATACAGGACCTTGGTGGAAAAGACCTTGCCGGGGTTCTTCATAAGCAGCTGCAAAATCGCGTACTCCGTAGGCGTCAGGGCCACCGGCTCTCCGTCCACGGTAACGGACTTGGTCCGGTCATCCAGGGAAATGCCCCCCAGGGTCAGCTCTCCCGGGGTCTCCTCCGGGCAGCTGCCCAGCCGGGCATACCGGCGCAGCTGGGACCGGACCCGTGCCAGCACCTCCACCGGCGCAAAGGGCTTGGTGATGTAGTCGTCGGCGCCCACATTGAGGCCCAGCACCTTGTCCTCCGTCTCAGACTTGGCGGTAAGCAGAATAATGGGCACGTTGGAAAATTCCCGGATCTTGGCGGTGGTGGCAATGCCGTCCATGCCGGGCATCATAATATCCAGCAGGATCAGGTGGATGTCGTTGTTTTTGACGATTTCCAGTGCCTCTTTTCCATTGAAGGCTTCAAAAAGGTGGTAGCCCTCCGGCGTGAGGTAGATTTTCAAGGCGTTCACAATATCCGGCTGGTCGTCGCAGATCAGGATGTTGTACATTCCGGTTTCCCCCTGTTTTCTTGGAAAGCCCCAGTCCTGTCCGCTGCCGCGGAGGTATTTCCAAAGCTTTCGTGGTTTATGGCCCTATTATATCACCGGATTCTTTAAGATAAAAGGCCCTGTTTTATTAAGAAGCCTTTAATCCG
>CAMCCS010000224.1 GCA_945873295.1 uncultured Clostridia bacterium | reverse complement strand
TGTGACCCCATGCTTGTAAGGCATGTGCTCTCCCAGCTGAGCTATGCTCCCGAACCCGCCTCGGCGCTCTCACCTCAGCGACGGGTCTTATTATACACATAAGGATGGAATTTGTCAAGCGGTATTTCTCATTTTTTTCGAAAGATTTCCAAAGCCTGAAAAGCCTCAAAATGAGGAATATCTTCTGCCTGAAAACCGGGTTCCGGGCAGCCGAACCGGCTGCCCGAACAGCTTACAGCTTTGCAAGCAGGCCCCGTACATCCTCAGGCGTGAACCGGTAAACCGTATCGCAGAACTGGCACTCCACGGGAAACTCCCTGTCCTCCCCGGCGATTTCCTCCAGTTCTTTCCGGCCCAGGCTGATGAGGGCCCGCTCTACCCGCTCCCGGGTGCAGTAGCACTTGTAGCACACCTCGGTAGTTTCCAGGAAGACCACGCCCAGTGTGCCCATGACCTGGCCCAGAATATCCTCCGGCGTCATCCCCTGTTCCAGCATGGGCGTCACGGCACCGGCAGCCTGGATGCCCCGCTCCAGGGCACTGATAGTCTCCTCCGGCGCGCCGGGAAGCAGCTGCAGAAGGTAGCCGCCCGCCGTCTTCACGGTGCAGTCCCGGTCCACCAGGACCCCCAGGGCACAGGCCGTAGGGATCTGCTCGCTCTGGGCAAAATAAGCGGTGACATCATCGGCAATCTCCCCGGACACCAGGGGGACGGAGCCTACAAAGGGCTCTTTCATCTGCAGGTCCCGGATCACCGTCAGCGTACCGTTTGTTCCCACGGTAGCGCCCACATCCAGCTTACCGGGATACTTCTCCACCAGGGGTACACGAGGCTCCGTAACGCAGCCCCGGACATTTCCCACCGGGTCAGATACCACGGTTATGGTACCGATAGGGCCGCCGCCCCGGATCTGGAGCGTCAGAGAGCCGTCCTCCGTCTTCTGCATATTGCCCATGATGGATCCCGCCGTGAGGGCCCGTCCAAAAGCCGCTGTGGCGTTGGGAGCAGTCTTCTGGATCTGTGCCCCCCGGCGGACAAGCTCCGTGGAGCGGATGCCTACCGCTTTCACAAAGCCGTCCATACTCATGCCCCGAACAATGTAATCTTTCATAATCTGACTCCTTTTCTCGCGGAAAAATACATTCTCTGTTCTTTGTCCCCCGGCTGCTCCAGGGTTCGGTCCCCATAGATCCGAATGTGAATAAAGCCCGCGTCCCGAAGAAAGCCCACCAGCTGCTCCCGGGAGTAGGCGTACTCCCGGTGCTCTTCAAAGGAGCGAAGCCAATGGTTTCCCTCCCGGCGGAACAGATCCATGCCGTAGGAGCAGATATTTGAAGCCTCGTCAAATTCGCCCCGCCAGACGCAGTACACATCCTCGTCCTCGTCCAGGAAAACCTGCCCATCCATGGCCCGAAGCTTTTGGGGCGTGTTCACATCGAAGATGAACATCCCGCCGGGATTCAGGGCTCGGTAGACTCGCCGGATGGCTTCCGCGCAGTCTTTGGGATCGGTGATGTAATCCAGGCTGTCCAGGGCGCACACCGCCAGGTCCACCCCCCTGGGGAGGGTCAGGTTCTGGAGCTTCTGCCGGACGAAAACCGGCATGGGGTTAAGCCCTGCGGTTTTGGACGCGGCCTGGGTGAGCATTTCCTCGGACATGTCCACGCCAATGACCCGAAGTCCCTCCCGGGCCAGGATGGTGGTAACGGAGCCTGTGCCGCAGGCTAAGTCCACCGCTGTCCTGGGACGGACCCCCTCCCGCAGCAGGAGCATCCGGTAAAACGCCGCGATGGCTTCATAATCCACATCATTTGTCAGCCGGTCATAACACCCGGCCAGCATTTCATAGGCGCCCATGAAGGTCTCCTTTCTCTGAACACGGTATTTATCATACTATTTCTCGATAAAATGGTTAATACCATTTTATCCTGCGCTTTTCGCGCAGGCCGCCAGTGGCGGCGAGAAATGTATGGACTACGTTTTTTATCGGCGATGCCGCTGACCGTTTGGCAGCGCTCTCATAAAACAGTATTTAACCGTTTTATGAAAAACTAGACTTGTCTGTCCGCCCTGCGGGCCCTATGCAAAAAGCATCCCGACCCGATGGGCCGGGATGCGAATATGCGGAAGGATCAATGCTTGAAAATGCTGAAGATCTCGTCAATATCGCTGATGTCGGAGGGCTTGGCAGGCTTCGCGGCGGCACCCACGGGCTTGTCGATGTCGTCGGCCTCCGCGCTCTGGACAGCCTTCTTGGCCTCGGGCTGGAGCTCAAAGCCGGTGGCAATAACGGTGACCCGCATCTCATCCTGGCAGTCCTCGGAGCAGGTGGCACCGAAGATGATGTTGGCTTCGGGGTTGGCAGCCTCCTGTACGATCCCGGCAGCGGTCTCCACATCGTCCAGGGTCATCTCGGAGGAACCGGTGACATTGATCAGCACACCGGTAGCGCCGTTGATGGAGGTCTCCAGCAGGGGGCTGGAAACGGCGGCGGTGGCAGCCTGCTCAGCCTTCTCCCGGCCGGTGGCGGAGCCCACGCCCATATGGGCACGGCCGGCATTGCGCATTACAGCGGACACGTCGGCAAAGTCCAGGTTGATGATGACATTCTTGGAGAAGCCAACCAGCTCGGAGATGGAGGTGACAGCCTGCTTCAGCACATCGTCGGCAATGGCGAAAGCGTTGGCAAAGGTAATCTTCTGATCGGTGACATACTTGAGGCGGTCATTGGGAATGATGATCAGGGAGT
>CAMCCS010000223.1 GCA_945873295.1 uncultured Clostridia bacterium | reverse complement strand
CCGCTTACCCGATGGGCTCAAAATCCGCCGCGCCGTGCTTGCACAGGGGGCAGACAATATCGTCGGGGAGGGTGTCCCCCTCGTAGATCCAGCCGCAGACCTTGCACACGAAGCCCTTCTTGCCCTGGGCCTCGGGCTTGGGCTTCACGTTGTTCTGGTAGTAGGTGTAGCTCATGGTCTCCCGGTCACTCATGACCCGGGCCTCGGTCACTGTGCAGATGAACATACCGTGGGTGCCCAGATCCACATAGCTCTCCACCTTCAAAGACAGGAAGGAGTTAATATACCGGGGCAGGAACACAAGGCCGTTGTCGGAGCGGAGTACCTCGGACCCGGCAAACTTGTCCACCGTCCGGCCGCTCTGGAAGCCGAAGGTTTTGAACACCTCGAAAGGCGCGGACACATCCAGGCAGTTTACGTTCATAACGCCGGTCTGCTGAATGATGTGGTGGGAGTAGTTCTGCTTGTTGATGGTCACCGTCACCCGGTTGGGGGTGTTGGTCACCTGGGAGACGGTGTTCACGATGAGGCCATTGTCCCGGGTGCCGTCGTTGGAGGTGACCACATACAGTCCGTAGCCGATGTTGAAGAGGGCGGAAAGGTCATTTTTGTTGGCGGTCTCACTGTGCTGGGCAATGTAGTCCTTGCACAGCTCGCAGGCCAGCTTCTCGACTTCCTCCCGGCTGTCGTCGCTGAGGGCGGAGAGGATCTTTACCGTGGTATCGGTGAAGGTGATGTTCTTGCTGCCCTCCAGCATTTTACGCATGGTCTTGGCGGCAAGGGGCGCCCAGGAGCCGTTCTCCATCAGGGCCACGGTGCGGTTCTGGTAGTTCCGCTCCGTCAGGTGGTGGATAAACTCCTTCATAAAGGGGAAAATATCCGCGTTGTAGGTGGTGGTGGCCAGTACCAGCTTGCCGTACCGGAAGGCATCCTCCACGGCTTCGGCCATGTCGCACCGGGCAAGGTCATGGATTTCCACCTTGGGGCAGCCCTTGCTCAGAAGCTTTTCAGCCAGCAGCTCCACGGCCTCCTTGGTGTGGCCGTAGACGGAGGTATAGGCAATGACAATGCCCTCGCTCTCCACCCGGTAGCCGGACCAGATGTCATACAGGTTCAGGTAGTACCTCAGGTTCTCCGTGAGGATGGGTCCGTGGAGGGGGCAGATGATCTGAATGTCCAGCCCCGCCGCCTTTTTCAGCAGTGCCTGGACCTGGGCGCCGTACTTGCCCACGATGCCGATGTAGTACCGGCGGGCCTCGCAGGCCCAGTCCTCCTGGACATCCAGGGCGCCGAACTTACCGAAGCCGTCGGCGGAGAAGAGCACCTTATCGCAGCTGTCATATGTAACGATGACCTCGGGCCAGTGGACCATGGGGGCGGTGACAAAGGTCAGGGTGTGCTTGCCCAGGCTCAGGGTGCTGCCCTCCCCTACCACGATCCGGCGGTCATCGTAGCCGGTGCCGAAGAAGTGCTCCATCATGGTAAAGGCCTTGGCGGAGGAGACGATGGTTGCCTCGGGATAGACCTTCATAAAGTTCGCAATGTTGGCGGCGTGGTCGGGCTCCATGTGCTGCACCACCAGGTAGTCCGGCTTCCGGCTGCCCAGGACTTTCTGGATATTGTCCAGCCACTGGTGGGTAAAGTTTTTGTCCACCGTGTCCATGATGGCGGTCTTTTCGTCCAGGATGGCATAGGAATTGTAGGCCATGCCGTTGGGCACCACATACTGCCCCTCAAACAGATCCACCTGGTGATCGTTTACGCCAATGTAACGAATGTCTTCTGTAATATGCATTGTCAGTCTCCTTCAGTCAGATTTTGGTTGCCCCGGGAGGTGGAATATGGTATAATGGCAACAGAGCGGTCATACCGTCATTTCCGGGGGGACCCAATCGTTTTATAGAAAAATTATACCATTTTCCCCACCGGTTGTACAGAGCAAATATTTCAAAATTTACGGGAGGAATTTCTATGTCCATCGTCCATGTTACAAGTGAAAATTACCGCAGCGAAGTCCTGGAGTGTCCGGGCACCGTACTGCTGGACTTCTTCGCCGTCTGGTGCGGCCCCTGCCGGATGGTGGCCCCCATTCTGGAAGAGGTTGCCTCGGAGCGGAGTGATGTAAAGGTCTGCAAGATCGATGTGGATCAGGCCCCCGATCTTGCCGCCCAGTTCCGGGTCGCCAGCATCCCCACTCTGGTGGTTCTGAAGGGCGGCAAAATTACCGCCCAGACCATCGGCGCCTGTCCCAAATCGGAGATCCTGGCCCTCATTGACAGGTAAATTCCCTACTCCCGGAAGGCTTCCCGGATATTGTCCCGGGTAACGGAATAGTAGGTCACCGGGATGGGTTCGTCAGGGTCTAAAAGGGAGGCACGCCAGCTTTCATAGTCCCGGCCATCCAGGACCTTTGTAGTCTCGTCCTGGGTAACGAGGAACACAATGCCGTCCCCGTCGGTGTCCTTATCGGCGGGGAAAGGCTGTCCGCTGCTGTCCTGCTCTGCCAGGGTTACGTCCCAGGCATCCACAAAAGCGGCGCTTGCAAAGCTGCCGTTTTGGTACTGGTAGAGAGTATAGGGCCATACGGCGTCCCCCGCCAGGCCCTGATTGTGGCTGAGCTGGGCCTCGACATAGCCGCCTTCGTAAAAGCTCACCGCGGGAAACTCCGTGAGCTTGACGGTCACCGCGCCCGCTGCTTCGTCATAGCCGCAGATATAGAGCACCTGGGACGCCATGGGGCCGGCGGTAAAGGAGATCAGAAGCTCCCTTTCCCCGTC
>CAMCCS010000222.1 GCA_945873295.1 uncultured Clostridia bacterium | reverse complement strand
TCCTTGTGTTCTTGTTTCCTTCACGCTAACTTAGTGACATTGGGTTCGCAATGACTGGTTTTTCGACAGTCTGAAATTGCGGTGCCGCACAGCGGCACCGCAATTATTTCACCTTATGCAGTTGGACGCGTACCGCATCGGCAGCGTATGCCATTCATTAGACAACTCTTCAAATTCCAATTTAGCTATCGGCTTTACAAAGCAAACAGATAAATTGGAATTTGGCGGCGAGTCGCCGCTGACAAGTCGTGACGAACGTGGTCTGTGGTCGTTCCTTCCCTGACCCGCTCGGTATCGTTCTGTGTTGCAGTTAATTGGAATTTGGAGCATCGTCAGAACGTGTCATTCCGAACCAGTGCTCACACTGGTGTGGGAATCTCCATCGAATTCCAGATAATCCATCGTCATACAGACTGCTCTATCCTGCCGTTTTCCGGAATTCATCCACAAAAAATTGTACTTCTATCCAGGAGATTGCCACACCACTTAAGAGGACTGGTTCGCAATGACCGGGAATTCGATAGCCCGACAAATTCCCAATTTTCCGAACCGCAGAACGATACCGAGCGGGTGGTGCTGCACGCAGTGAATCAAAATCCTAATGATTGCCGGTGGCAATCATACCTAAATTAAAAGGTTGGGAACGAAAACAGACCACGTTCGTCACGACTTGGCTGTCGGCCCTGCCGACAAATTCCAATTTGCCGCACTGCGGTGTTGCCCCGGTAAGCATTTCCCGGTTTTTGACCGCCAAGCGCCGATTCATATTTCCCGCTTCCGGGACGGTTCCTCTTGCGCATTCCGGCGGAAGCGGGTATAATGGGGGGCAGAAAAAGAGAAAAAGGAGCTTCCTGTATGCAATACGATTTTACATCCGTTATGGACCGGCGGGGTCTGGACGCTGTGGCGGTGGAGCATCCGCCCAGGCAGCCGGGAGAGGAATTTGACCTGATCCCCATGTGGATCGCGGACATGAACTTCCCCACGGTGCCCACTATCCCAGAGGCCATCATCGCCCGGGCCTCCCACCCCGCCTACGGCTACTTTAACCCCCGGCAGGAATATTTTGACGGGATTATCTCCTGGCACCGGCGGCACAACGGCGTGGAGGGAATGGCCCCGGAGCACATCCTCTATGCCAACGGCGTGCTGGGCGGGGTGGTGGCAGCCCTGAACGTGATGTGCTCCCGGGGGGACAATGTCCTCGTCCACAGTCCCACCTATGTGGGCTTCACCCACGCCCTGGGGGATAACGGATACCATATCGTCCACAGTCCCCTGGTGATTCAGGACGGGGTCTGGCGCATGGACTTTGCGGACATGGAGAAAAAGATCGTGGAAAACCACATCCACGCCGCCATCCTCTGCTCCCCCCACAACCCCTGCGGCCGGGTCTGGGAGCGGTGGGAGCTGGAAAAGGCCATGGAGCTGTTCCGCAAGTATGATGTGTATGTGGTGTCCGACGAGATCTGGTCCGACCTGACCCTGTTCGGGAACAAACATATCCCAACCCAGAGCATCAGTGCCGACGCGAAACAGCGCACCGCCGCCATGTACGCCCCCAGCAAGACCTTTAACCTGGCGGGTCTCGTGGGCAGCTACTGCGTGTGCTATAACCCCTGGCTCCGGGACCGGATGGCAAAGGAAGCGTCCCTCTGCCACTATAATTCCATGAATGTACTGTCCATGCACGCCCTCATCGGGGCCTACACCCCGGAAGGGGACGCCTGGCTGGAGGAGCTCCGGCAGGTGCTGTCCGGAAACGTGGCCTTTGCCTGTGATTTCATCCGGGAGCGCCTGCCCGGGGTGACGGTCTGCCGCCCCCAGGGCACCTACATGCTGTTTTTGGACTGCTCGGAATGGTGTAAGGCCCATGGAAAGACGGTGGAGGATGTGCTTCAGCGCTGCTACGCCGTGGGCGTGGCGGTGCAGGACGGCAGGCATTTCCACGGAGAATGCCATTTGCGCATGAATCTGGCCCTCCCCCAGTCCCGGGTGGAGGAAGCCTTCCGGAGAATGGAACAGTACGTATTTTGTTGAGCGGCAGTGCGGGGGAACCCGTATAAGCGGCTGCATTCCCAAATTACGCGTCATTCCGAGCCAGCGCGCCGGCTTCAGTGGAAATCTCCCTCGTACAGCAGGCCGCAAATCAATTACGGTGTCATTCCGAGCCAGTGCGCCGGCTTCAGTGGGAATCTCCCTCGTATAGCAGGCCGCAAATTAATTACGGTGTCATTCCGAGCCAGTGCTCACACTGGCGTGGGAATCTCCTTCGTCATCGAGACTGCATTGCTTCTAAAGATGGAGATTGCCACACCAGTTTGAGAACTGGTTCGCAATGACCTGGAATTCAGTTCGTAATGACCGGGTTATCCACAGCCTGAGCGCCTGACAGAAAAGCCTGTCAGGCGCTTTTGTCAGACCGTTTTAAGCGAAGCCGCGGATTTGCTGCCGCAGGGTGCTGAAACGGGGCGAATTGTTTACATAACCGCAAAGTGTAACAAAAGATTACAAGTTTTCCACATGAGTTTTCAACACTATCCACAGGTTTTTCCACAGGGCGGGAAGAAAAAACCCTGGATTAATCAGTGTTTTTTTCGGTCAACATAAAAATCTCCACAGTCCCTGTGGAACTGTGGAGATTTACGAAGTTTACATAAAACAATATTTGGGTTGTCGTCTGAACACAGCAGTTCGACAAATTGGGAATTTGTAGAGGGAATCGCAGGGGCCCGAACAACACTGTCATTCCGAACCAGTGCGCACACTGGTGTGGGAATCTCCAT
>CAMCCS010000221.1 GCA_945873295.1 uncultured Clostridia bacterium | reverse complement strand
GCTGGAAAAATGATGCAGAAATGATACAAATATGCGCCATTTTGGATGCAATCCCAATGTATGCTGTAAGCAGAAAAGGGAGGGAATCCAAAATGGCGCATTTTCTTTTATACCGCGGGTTTTCTTCCTTCTCCGAAAGGAAGGATCACAATGAAGACACAGAAAAAAACCCGCTGCCGGAGACTTCCGGCGCTGATATACAGTGTGATGGTCCTGTGCGGTGTGCTCAGCGCCTGTTCGATTTTGACTGGACCGGGAGGAAGCCAGGAAAGCCCATCGGAAAGCCTTCCCACCTTTACGGTGGCCACGGAGCCTCCCGACACCCTGCCGCCGGTGATTGCGGGGGTACACGACTGGGTGATTTATCAGGGAGACGACCTCTCCTTACGGGAGGGGGTCACCGTTACCGACGACACGGACCCCAGCCCCCGGCTGGAAATGGATGCTTCCGCCCTGGATGCGGACACCCCGGGAGTATACACTGTCCTCTACTGCGCCTATGACAAGGCAAATAATCCGGCGGTGGCGGAAGCAACGGTCACCGTCCTGGAAAAGAAGGAGGGCTATGCCTCCCTGGAACAGATCAATGAAATGGCGGACAATCTGCTTTCCCAGATCGTTACCGAGGATATGGATCAGACAGAGCAGATTCAGGCCATCTACAATTGGGCGAGGTCTTCTGTCAGCTACTCCGGCCACTCCGACAAGTCCGACTGGTATCAGGCCGCCTGGACCGCCATGACCGGTCGGAGCGGGGACTGCTTCAACTACTTTGCTGTGTGCAAGCTGTTCTTTGAGCGGCTGGAAATCCCCAATATCGATGTGAGAAAGGTCCGCAACTCGGAAGACGACAGCGACCACTTCTGGAGCATGGTGAGTATCGACGGGGGCGAAAGCTGGTACCATTTTGACGCAACGCCCAGAATCGGCGGCGGAGACTTCTGCATGGTCACTGACGCGTACCTGGATGAATACTCCCAGGCCCACAAGAACAGCCACAACCGGGATAAGAGCTTGTACCCGGCCACGCCGGAAAAATAAATACCGCATGGATGCAACATTTTGCCATTTCCATGGGTATTCTATGTAGAAGAATTTGCATATCGGCGTTACGCAGCAGTGAGATAAATTGGAATTTGTAGAGGGAAGACAGGGCGTCGAATAACACTGTCATTCCGAACCAGTTCGCAAACTGGTGTGGGAATCTCCATCGAATTCCGGGCAGACTATCGTCATACAGATTGTTCCAACCTGCCGTTTTCCGGAATCCTTCCACGAGAAATTGTACTCCTATCCAGGAGATTGCCACGCCAGTGCGAGCACTGGCTCGCAATGACCGAGCATTCAATGGCGCGACAAATTTCAATTTACTGCACCATAGAACGATACCGAGCGGCGCAGGGCAGAAACGTCCACACATATCTTGCGCACGACTTGGCCGCCCGCCCTGCGGGCAAATTCCAATTTGCCGCACTGCCGGTTAACAGCCGATAAGTACATAGAATCATTTGCTCCCACAAAACCAATGAAAGGGGAAACCGACTATGATGACCAACATTCTGGAATATTTGGAAAAAACCGTATCCTGGCTGCCGCAGAAGCGGGCGTTCTGGGACGCCGGCGAGGAAGTGACTTTCGGGCAGCTTTATAAGCAGGCCCGGGCGGTGGGCTATCACCTGTACTGCCGGGGGATCCGCCGGGAGCCGGTGGCGGTATTCATGGGCCGGAAGCCCTCTGCGGTGACGGCGATGCTGGGCGCTGTGTATGCCGGGTGCTATTTCGTTCCTCTGGATACGGAGATGACCGCCTGCCGGATCGGGGCGATTCTGAAAAAAGTCCGTCCCCGGGTCATCCTCTGTGATGAGAAGTCCTACCCCGTACTGGAAAACACACCCTTTGCCGGCTGCCGCCTTTCTCTTGACAAGGCATCGGCGGAACCGGCTCCGGAGGCGGCCCTTGCCGCTATCCGGGGACGCCAGGTGGACACGGATCCCGTGTGCGTGCTGTTCCCGGCGGGAGAGCTCCGGGGCGTCCTGACCAGCCACCGGGCCGCCCTGGACGCGGCGGAAAGCCTGGGAGACCTGCTAAAGTGCAGCTCCAACACGGTGTTCGGCAGCCACGCCCTCTTTTCCTCCGACGCCTGGCTGCGGGAAATGCTCTGCACCCTGAAATACGGGGCGGGCACCTGCCTGCTGCCCAAACGGGGCTTTTTGTATCCGGCCAGGCTCATGGAGTACATGAACAGCCAGCAGATCAACACGATTCTGTGGAACACCGCCAATATGGCGGCGGTATCCACCCCCAATGCCTTTGCCCGGGTAACCCCCAAATTCTTGCATACCGTGGCCTTTTCCGGTGACCCGCTGACAGTCCGGCAGAGGACTGCCTGGCAGGAGGCTCTGCCCAAAGCCAGGTTCTGGAACCTGTACGGTCCGACGGAGACCGTCGGGATATGCTGCTATTACGAGGTGGGGAGGAAGCCCCGCCAGGAAGATGGGATCCCTCTGGGACGGCCCTTCCCCAATACCGGTATTGTGCTCCTGGACGAAAGCGGCGGCGAGGCCCTGCCGGGCATGGTGGGGGAAATCTGCATCCGGGGAAGCAGACTCAGCCCCGGCTACTTCCGGGATCCGGAGCTGACGGCGGAAGCCTTTATTCAGAACCCGCTGAACCCGGATACCCCCGAGCGGCTGCTGCGCACCGGGGACCTGGGCCGGTACAATTTCCGGGGAGAGCTGGAATTTGCCGGGCGGAAAGAAAGCGGGATCCGCTGCCGGATCGACCTGACGGAGCTGCAGACAGCCGGACGCAGCGCGTCCTGATT
>CAMCCS010000220.1 GCA_945873295.1 uncultured Clostridia bacterium | reverse complement strand
CCCGAATTCCCGGTCATTGCGAGCCAGTGCGCACACTGGCGTGGCAATCCCCCGGATAGAAGCACCATTTCTCGATAACACGCAGGAAGATTCCGGGAAACGGCACAAAAAAGAACGGTCTGTATGACGATGGGCTGTCTGGAATTCGATGGAGATTCCCACACCACTTAAGCGGACTGGTTCGGAATGACAGTGTTGTTCGGGCCCTGCGCTTCCCTCACCAAATGCCAATTCACTGCACAATAGAACGACACCGAGCGGGTCAGGGGAGAAACGACCACAGACCAAGTTCGTCACGACTTGTCAGCGGCGACTCGCCGCCAAATTCCAATTTGTCGCGCCACAGAACGATAGCGAGCGGGTCAGGGGGAAAACGATTACAGACCACGTTCGTCACGACTTGGCCGCCCGCCCTGCGGGCAAATTCCAATTTGCCGCACTGCTGTGTTAATCCGATAAGTATATTAACAATAAACCGGAGAGGAGGACAAAGGTTGAAGGAATTGCAGGCAAAGATCCGGGAAGCGCTGCTGTCTGCCCTGCCTGTTACGGTGGTGGTGTACCTATTGTCACTGACACCAATTCTGGATCTGACGGCTGTGGAGCTGATTACCTTTACTGTCGGCGCGGTGCTGCTGGTGCTGGGGATTGGGCTTTTCAGCCTGGGGGCGGACATTGCGATGACGCCCATGGGAACCCAGGTAGGTTCCGGCCTGTCCCGGCAGAGGAAACTGGGCCTGCTGTGCGGCGTCTGTTTTCTGCTGGGTATGCTGATTACCATTGCGGAGCCGGATCTGCAGGTGCTTGCCAATCAGGTCAGCACGGTGATGAACGGAACGGTGCTCATCTGCTGTGTCGGTCTTGGTGTGGGCGCCTTTCTGGTGCTTTCCATTTTGAAGATCGTGTTTCAGAGGTCACTGTCTCAGATCCTGATGCTCTTTTATATGCTGCTGTTTGCGCTGTCCCTCATCCTGGTAGTAAACGGAAACGGCGCGCTGCTGCCCGTGGCCTTTGATTCCGGTGGTGTCACCACAGGACCCATTACGGTCCCCTTTATTATGGCCCTTGGTGTTGGCATTGCGGGTGTCCTCGGCGACAGGAGAAGCCGTGAAAACTCTTTTGGTCTGGTGTCCCTCTGCTCCGTGGGCCCGGTCCTCGCGGTGCTTCTGCTGGGCATTTTCTCCAGCAATGATCTGAGCTATGCAGTACCCGATTATACCGTAAGCGAGGATATTGCGGGGGCATTTGCAAGTACCGCGCTGCATACCTGTAAAGAGGTGGCCATTGCCCTTGGTATGATTGTGGGGATGTTCCTGATTTGCTGCCTGCTGTTTTTGAAGCTGAGTAAACGAAGCGGCAGGCGTATCGCTCTTGGCGTTGTTTTTACCTATATCGGCCTTGTGCTTTTCCTTACGGGTATCAACGTAGGGTTTATGCCCATCGGCTTCCGGATTGGGCAGGCACTGGCCAGGGGAAGCAAGGTTTTCCTTGTGTGCTTTGGCTTTGTCATCGGGGTCCTGGTGGTCCTGGCGGAGCCTGCCATTCATGTCCTGAATGCCCAGGTGGAGGATGTTACCGGCGGCCTTGTAAACCGGAAAGCCATGATGGTGGGCCTTTGCATCGGTGTAGGCAGCGCTCTGGCCCTGAGCATGCTGCGGATCATCTACGACTTTTCCCTGGTTTACTATGTGGTTCCCGGGTATTTTGTGTCGCTGCTGCTGAGCCTGTTTGTTCCTCCGGTGTATACCGCCATTGCCTTTGACTCCGGCGGTGTTGCCTCCGGCCCCATGACCTCCGGCTTCCTGCTGCCATTGGCCATTGGGGTCTGCGTGGAATTGCAGGGCGGGGATGCAGTCCTGCGGGATGCTTTCGGTATGGTGGCGCTGGTAGCTATGGCACCCTTAATTACCATCCAGCTTCTGGGCTTCCGGGGAATCGTGGCGGAAAAGCTGGGCGAGCGGAAAGCTATGCGCCGGATCCTGGATGCCGATGACCAGCAGATCATCAATTTTCTGTAAGGAGGAGCTTTTATGGACAATACCGTCAATGATTCCGCCATTAAGAAGCTGAAGCTCCTGTTTACCGTTGTGGACCGTCCCAAGGCCGAGTTTTACTTAGATGTGCTGAGCCAGTTCGATGTGAACTTCCAGATGGTGGTGGGCGGACTGGGCACCGCCAATTCGGAGCTGGTGGAGCTTTTGGGACTGGAACCCCACAAGGCGGTCATTCTCAGCGTTATGCGGGAGAATAGGGTGGAGGAAGCCATGAACTGCCTGGAAGAGAAATTCAACACCATCCGAAACGGCAAGGGCATCTGCTTCGCCGTGCCGCTGTCCAGCGTCATCGGCGTAAATCTGTATCAGTTTTTGAGTGACAACCGAATGGGCAGGGAGGCAAGCCTATGAAGACCAACGAACATGAGGTGATTTTTGCCATTGTAAACTCCGGCTTTGCGGAGGATGTAATGGAGGTAGCCCGGGAGCAGGGTGTCCGGGGCGGAACCATTCTGAACGCCAGAGGTGTGGTGCGGGAGGACGCGGCAGCCTTTTTCGGTATCACCCTCCACGCGGACAAGGAAATTCTCATGATGGTGGTGGAGAAGTCCATCCGGGACAAGGTCCTCAATGCCATCTACAAGGAAATGGGCATGGCGAAAAAGGCAAAGGGCATCGCTTTCAGCCTGCCGGTATCCGATGTGGTGGGATTGTCTGCCGCAAACCCTCCTGGGGACGCTTCGGAATAACAGAAAAAGCACCGCCTTTATGGCGGTGCTTTTGCGATACGGGGCTGTAAGCCGGGTTCTGTCTTGACAGCCATCTATCTAGCCTTG
>CAMCCS010000219.1 GCA_945873295.1 uncultured Clostridia bacterium | reverse complement strand
TGGTGGACTTCCCGGTGTGCCCATCGTCCGAACGTACAATGTCCGTTCTGCCCCCGTTTTGCCAAGGCATTGTTAAAAAGGAAGATTCTGCCGCAAAGTCGTTTCCAAAAGCCTTTTTGCCGAAACACTTCCAAAATTGAATAACTGTACTGCACAATCCCTCAGGCGCTTCGCGCCAGCTCCCTTTACACAAGGGAGCCCTTGTCGCGTACCACATCCACCTGCGTACCACCGCCCAAACAGCTCTGCAAATTCCAATTTAACTGTTTCTTGCGTCATACCGAAACGCGCTAAAAAGAAAACCGCCCGTTGCCGGGCGGCTGCAAATAAATCTGACGGAAAGGAGCCTGGGGATATGATTGAAAACTATGAACAGCCGAAGAAAATCGTCATCAGCGATACTCTGGAGCTGATTCGCTACTATCCCTATTACCGCAGGACCCTTCCCTGGTATCAGGATCTGACCCTCTGCAAACAGGTGGACAACATTGACCACCCCTATGACCTGGACCGGCTGAAGCGGATGTACACCTACCTGTCCAAAAAGGGGGAATGCTATTACATTAAATATAAGGACGGGAATACCTGGCATCTGGTGGGGGATATTTCCCTGTGTAACGGCGCGGTGTCCATCGTCATTGCGCCGGAGTTTCAGAACCGTCACATTGGCCGCTCCGCCATCACCGGGATCTGCCGCCGGGCAAAAGAAATCGGCCTATCCTGCCTGGACGCGGAAATCTATGCTTTCAACACCCAGAGCCGCCGGGCCTTTGAAGCTGTTGGCTTTCGGGAGATTGCCCCGGAGCAGTTCCGCCTCGCCTTGTAATCTTCTATCCGTCCATTTCCGGCAGTGCCTCACTCAGCGCTGCCGCGAAGCGTTCCAGCCCCTGCTGATCCTCCGGTGAAAACCGGGAGAAGCGGGGGCTGTCTATGTCCAGCACACCCCACAGCGCCGTGCCCCGGTATAGCGGGATCACGACCTCGGAATTGGAGGCTCCGTCACAGGCGATATGCCCAGGAAAGGTGTGTACATTTTCCACCCGTTGGGTTTTTTCTTCCTCTGCCGCCCTACCGCAGACACCCCGGCCCAGGGGGATCACAATGCAGGCAGGCTTCCCCTGAAAGGGGCCAAGGATCAGCTTGTCCCCCCGGAGCTTATAAAAGCCTGCCCAGTTAATCTCCGGCAAGCTGTCCCAAAGCAGTGCGGAAGCGTTTGCCAGATTTGCCGTCTCATAGGGAATGTCGCGGATCAGCGCCCGCAGAGATTTTTCCAGGGCTTCATAATCGGTTTTCGCAAACATAGGATGCCCTCCGTATCGGTTTGTTATTTTCTCATTTTACCCTTTTTTTCGTCTGCATGCAAGAAAAATCTGCCGGGAATACCAGTCTTGCCCTGATTTTTCGACTTTTTCAGCGGTTACAATCCTTAACTCGGCGGAATATTAAGAGAGCAGACAAAAAGGAGGGCTGAAAAATGAAAAAATTGGGAATGCTGCTCACCGCTTTGCTCCTGCTTCTGCTGCTTCCGCTGAATGCCTGGGCGGAGGAGCTGCTGGTCCCCGTGGGAAAGATCATCGGCCTGCAGCTCCGAAACGATACCGTGACCGTAGCCGCTTTTGACGATGCCATGGGAAGTCTTGCCCGGGATTCCGGTCTGCGGATCGGAGATGAAATATTGAAAGCCGGTGAAAGGACCGTCCGCACGCCGGGAGATGTGCGGCAGGCTCTGGAAGAGTGCGGCGGCGTGATCACCCTGACCGTCCGCCGGGGAAGCAAGCAAAGCACCCTGGAAATCACGCCACGGAAAACAGCAGAGGGCTACCGTCTGGGGGTTTTCCTGCGCCAGGGCATTGCCGGAATCGGAACCGTCACCTGGTACGATCCGGAAACAGGGAAATTCGGCGCTTTGGGCCACGGCGTCAACGAGCCCGGAGGGTGCCTGCTGAAAATGACTGAGGGAAACACCTATGACGCGGAGATTCTCTCCGTCAAAAAAGGGAAAGCGGGCTGCCCCGGGCAGCTGAAAGGCTCAGCGGATGCCGGGAGCGTCTGCGGCAGCCTCTACCGGAATTCTCCCCAGGGCGTATTCGGCGTCACCCGGGAGCAATGGACAGGTACACCCGTCCCCACTGCCGCCTTGTCCGACCTGTACACCGGCGCCGCCTCCATCCGTTCCACCGTAACCGGCTCGACTCCCCGGGATTATTCTGTGGAAATTTTGAAAATCTATCCCAGCGGACGCACCGACGGCAGGGACCTGCTGCTGAAAATCACCGACCCCGCCCTGCTGGAAGCCACCGGCGGGATTGTTCAGGGAATGTCAGGCAGTCCCATTTTGCAGGATGGCAAGCTGGTGGGGGCTGTAACCCATGTCCTGGTGGGAGATCCCACTATGGGGTATGGGATCTTCATCGAGAACATGCTGGCAGCCGCGGGATAAAGGAGGAAAGAATCATGGACTTTACGAAAGTACCCATTGGCTTTGGCATGGCCCTTGCCATGAACGAACCGGCTCTGAATGCCTACGCCGCAATGACGGAGCAGCAGAAGCAGGCCGTTCTCAGGAAAGCCCATAATGCCCGAAGCAGACAGGAAATGCAGAGTATCGTCGAAAGCCTTATCAATCCGGTCTGACCCCCAGCCCGCCGCCGTTTCGCGAGAACCGGCAGCTTCTCTTTTGTCCGCATGTCTTGCTTTCCTGTCCGGATCCGTTCACAAAGCGACAAATTTGAATTTGTAGAGGTGAGTGTGCGCCCCGAACAACACTGTCATTCCGAACCAGTTCGCAAACTGGTGTGGGAATCTCCATCGAATTCCGGGCAGCCTATCGTCATCCATTCGT
>CAMCCS010000218.1 GCA_945873295.1 uncultured Clostridia bacterium | reverse complement strand
CGCACGACTTGGCCGCCCGCCCTGCGGGCAAATTCCCAATTTGTCTATCTGTCATGAAAAAACAACGGATTGGAGTGAAACACCGTGACGAATGAAGAAATTGGCGCATTGCTTAAAAAACAGCGTTCCTTTTTTGAAACCGGGGCCACCATTCCGGTGTCCTTCCGCCAGGCCCAGCTGGACAGGCTCTACGCCGCCGTCAAAAAGTATGAGCCTGCCATCCACGCCGCCCTCCGGGAAGACCTGGGTAAGAGCGGCTATGAAAGCTTCCTGTGCGAGACCGGGCTGGTGCTGTCGGAAATTTCCTACATGCGCCGCCATGTAAAGCGTTTTTCCCGGGCGAAGACGGTGGCGACGCCTCTTGCACAGTTTGCCTCCCACAGCTACCGCCAGCCGGTGCCCTACGGGAACGTGCTCATCATGAGCCCCTGGAACTACCCCTTCCTGCTGACGTTGGACCCCCTGGCCGACGCAATCGCCGCGGGCAATACCGCCATCGTCAAGCCCAGCGCCTACAGCCCTGCCACCAGCCGTGTTATGGAAACTATGCTTTCCGAGTGCTTCCCATCGGAATATGTGGCGGTGGTCACCGGGGGCCGGGAGGAAAACAGCGCCCTGCTGGACGGGAACTTTGACCTGGTGTTCTTCACGGGCAGTCAGGCCGTGGGCAGGGAGGTCCTGCGCCGGTGCGCGGAGCACCTGACCCCCGCCGTGCTGGAGCTGGGGGGCAAAAGCCCCTGCATCGTGGATAAGGATGCGGACATGAAGCTTGCGGCGAAGCGCATCGTTTTCGGCAAGTTCCTCAACTGCGGCCAGACCTGCGTGGCCCCGGACTATGTTCTCTGCCACAGCGCTGTCAAGGACGCCTTTGTGACAGAGGTGGTCCGCCAGATCGAAAAGCAGTTCGGCGAGCGCCCCCTGGAAAATCCGGACTACGGGAAGATCATCAACGAAAAGCATTTTAAAAGGCTCTGCGGCCTCATTGACCCTGCCAAGGTGGTCACGGGGGGCCAGACCGACCCGGAGCGCTGCCGCATTGCCCCCACGGTGCTGGATAACGTCACCCGGGAGGATGCGGTCATGGGCCAGGAGATTTTCGGGCCCATATTGCCCATCCTCACCTTTGACGAGTTCTCCGAGGTGGTGGCGGGGCTTAAAAAGGCGGAAAGGCCCCTGGCGCTGTATCTGTTCTCCCATGACCGGGCGCATATCCGCCGGGTAGACCGGGAGCTTTCTTTCGGCGGCGGATGCATCAACGATGTGGTCATCCACCTGGCCACCAGCAATATGGGCTTCGGCGGCGTAGGAAAAAGCGGCATGGGCTCCTACCACGGGGAGGCGGGCTTCCGGGCCTTTTCCCACGAAAAATCCATGGTGGACAAGAAAACCTGGCTGGACCTGCCCATGCGCTACCAGCCCTATAAAGTTAAGCTCTATGAAAAGCTCCTGCACCTGTTTTTAAAGTAAGGAATTGACAATTGCGGAGTGTGGGAAAGTCCGTACAGCAGGCTGCGCTTTAAATTACGTGTCATTCCGAACCAGTTCTCAAACTGGTGTGGGAATCTCCTTCGTCATTGTGACCGCGTCCTTCTAAAGATGGAGATTGCCACACCAGTCTGCGCACTGGTTCGCAATGACCTGGAGTTCGGGTTCGCAATGACCGGGAATTCGATATATTCCAATTTCTCAGTGTGCCTACGAAGAAAACCTGGTTTCGTCCTGGGTCCGGCGCAAGAAAGTCTTAAGACCCCTCCTGCTTGACAGGACCGGGGCTGGGAGGTATAATAAATAGACCTGCGAAGAGCTCCCGGGAAAACCCCCGGCGGCTTCGCGGAACCCACAACAATCTGTTTTTTCGGCGGCAGGGAGGGAATGCCTGTGAAGAAGTATTTGTATATTGCGCTCGTTATTATCCTGGCAGGAGCCTTTGCTGTCAGCGCATTTTATCTGGGCAGCTATTTCCTGGAGGGGAAAAGGCAGGCGGACCGCTTTAATGAGCTTTCCCAGATGGTGGAGGACGCCCGGCAGAATGCCTCCGAGACCACCCAGGGCCCGGACACCTCCGCCCCCACGGAGGACAGCCAGCCGGAGACGACGGAGACGACTGGCCCGACGGAACCGACGATTCTTCCCTGGTACCAGGATGTCTACGACCTGAACAACGATCTGGTGGGCTGGATCCGCATCGACGGCACCGTGGTGGACTACCCCGTGATGCAGACCTCCGTGGATAACCGGGACTACTACCTGCGCCGGGACTTTGACGGCTCGGACGCCACCCGGGGCTGTATCTATGTCCGGGAGGAATGCGATGTCTTTACCCCCAGCGACAACGTGACCATCTACGGCCACAAAATGCACGACGGCAGTATGTTCGCCGTGCTGCTGGACTATGCCGACAAGGCCGTGTGGGAGGACAACAGCCTGATTTCCTTTGATACCCTCTACGAGTACCATACCTACCAGATTTTTGCCGTGTTCAATACCACTGCCACCGTGGACGAGGGCTTTAAGTACCACCGGATGGAAAACGCCGCGAACAAGGCGGAGTTTGACAAGTTCATCGCCACCTGCAAGGAGCTGGCCTTTTACGACACCGGCATCACCCCCCAGTACGGCGATAAGATTATCTGCCTGTCCACCTGCGACTACTCCCTGGAAAACGGGCGGTTTGTGGTCGCCGCAGTGCGCATCGCATGATTTCCCGGGCTGTTTCACGATGCTGAAACAGCCCTTTCCTCTGGAAAAGGGCTCACAATTTATGCGTATCGGCTTACGCGGCAAACGGATAAATTGGAATTCAGGTTATCGGCTTTAATAAGCTGATCGTGAAATTGTAAAT
>CAMCCS010000217.1 GCA_945873295.1 uncultured Clostridia bacterium | reverse complement strand
AGTCGTGCGCAAAATATGTGTAGTCGTTTTTGCCCTGCGCCGCTCGGTATCGTTCCGTGGTGCGGTGGCGGGTTGCCGACTTCCCGGTCATTGCGAACCAGTCCGCTTAAGTGGTGTGGCAATCTCCCGGTTAGATAGTACCACTTTTCGTGGACGAATTCCGGGAAACGGTATAAAAAAGGACAGTCTGTATGACGATAGGCTGCCTGGAGTTCGATGGAGATTCCCACACCAGTGTGCGCACTGGTTCGGAATGACACGCTCTGACGGCCCGCCAAAGTCCAATTTCCCGCACTGCCTGACATTACAAAACCCGCGCTGCAAAAACGCAGCGCGGGTTTGCCATAATACATTTGGAAAGAAATCAGCCACCCTCGGCCTCTTTTTGTGCGGCGACGATCTTGTCCAGCTGGTCGTAGTTCCAGATTTCCCGGATTTTCTTGTAGATCTCGCTGTAGGTGCCGGAGTTGTCATAGCGCCAGCCGATGCCGTAGGGATTGTCACCGGCGTAGAAGTGGGTCCAGCAGGTGTCATGAATCTCCTGGAAGATCTTCTGTTCCTCAGCGCCCACCCTGGAATGGATGCAGAAGAGCCGCTCCAGAGGCAGCCCGTCCAGAGGCTGCAGATTGCTGACCTTGGTATAGCTGATATTCAGGTACTTGAGGCTCTCGCAGCCTGCCAGGGGGGTCAGGTCCTCCAGGTGTCCGCAGTAGGCCAATTCCAGGAATTCCAGCTTCTTGCAGTTTTCAAAGCCGGACAGATCCTTAACCGAGCAGCCGGAGACGATCAGAATCTCCAGATCCGGCATATAGCCCACAAAGCTCAGGTCGGACAGGGTTTCGTTGTGGCCCATGTCGATATACTTGGCTTTCCGGCAGTATTTCAGCTCCGAGACATTGGAGTCGTCCACATGGTAGACCGCCCGGATGTCCTCCTTGTTGGTCAGGCAGGTGTATTTGCCGAAGTAGACCCGCCAGGCAAGCTCCGTATTGGTAAAGTCCTCCCGGATGGCGGCCAGCTCCTCACTGGAGAGGTTACACCCGTCCAGGATGAACGCATCACAGCCGGTCATAATTCCCAGGGCAGCGCGAAGCTCCTCCACGCCGCTGTCGGTTAAGGTGACATTCTTGTAGGTCACAGTCTCGTCGTCGGTGGAGATGGTCTTTCCAAACAGGGAAAAGCTGTAGTGGAATTTGACGCCGGGGGCCGCGTCTACCAGAGTTTTCACATCGGACACGGCAAGCTGGCAGCTCCCGCTGTCGTTCATCAGATTCACGGTTTCGAGCTGTGTAAACTGGCCCAGCACCGGAGCCGCCTGGGCCGCCTGGGCGGGGGAGATGTCCGTAAGGTCCAAATGGGTGGTGTCCCGGGGATAGGAATTACCCAGCAGGGTAATGGTGTAGGTAAAGGCCAGCTCCGGATAGGCTTCCTCCAGGGCTGCCAGGGTTTCGTTTGGAAGATCCGTATCCGGCAGGGACAGGGCGGTAAGCTCCGGCAGGTAGGCAAGGTTTGTAAGGACCATATCCGGATCAAACTGCCCCTTTTGCAGTACCAGGGTGGTGGTGTCATTACGGGCAATTGTGCCCCCCAGATCCA
The DNA here is from genome assembly GCA_945873295.1 of uncultured Clostridia bacterium. Classification (GTDB taxonomy): domain Bacteria; phylum Bacillota; class Clostridia; order Oscillospirales; family Oscillospiraceae; genus Faecousia. The sequence continues at coordinate 1,280 of CAMCCS010000217.1, read as the reverse complement.
CGGTGTAGGTCACCTGCACCTGGGGATTCATCCTTATATATTCCATGATCTGGGGATAGCAGGTGCTGCCGGAAAGGTCCAGCTCCTTGAGGCTGGTATAATAGGACAGCTGGGAAATATCGAACTCCGTGACCACAATGGAAAGCTGCTCCACGGTGTCCCGGGTGTCCTCGGTAGGAGCAGTGGTTTCGGTGGCGGGGGCAGTTTCCCCGGGTGTGCCCGTCCTCCCACAGCCGGTCAGGAGCAGACACAGCAGCAAAAATAAACATGCGCGCGGGAACTTCATCCAGGCATTTCCTCCGGTCAACATAATCTTTACGCACTATACCATATTTCGGTAAAAAAAGCAAGAAATTCAGAAAATCTTAATGCCCATGGGCAATTGACAATGATTGTGTCCTTACAGGACGATTTTTGAAATAATTGCGATTGTTTTCGTCCAAATCCTTTTTATTTTATGTGCATATCGGCTTTCGTCAGCTAAACGACAAATTGGGAATTTAGCGGGCCAATACCTTCCCCCGGGGGGAAGGTGCCCCGCAGGGGCGGATGAGGAACGGCGACATCTTCTGATGTGGGACGCAGGCAAACAAGAACATACAGCCTTTCAAATTGTACCTTTTTAACGAACTATATTCGTAATCGGAACATTTCGCCGATCCTCATCAGTCACCCAAATCGGTTTCGAAGTGCCGATTTGGGCGACAGCTTCCCCCCGGGGGAAGCCAAGGGCGCTTCCGCGCCAGTGCGTCAAATTCCAATTTATATATTTGCTACGTTAAACCGATATGCACATAATTCGTCCAGCTTCCATAATTGTCAATTGTCAATTTTCAATTGTAAATTAAAATTACCCCACTGCGGCGTCCACGTCGCTCTTTCCCACAAACTGGATCACCAGCCGGTTGGGAAGGCACACAATCTCCGGCCCTGCGGCGCAGAAGCCCCGGGCCATGCAGTAGTGGTCAGGGCAGTCGGCATCGGTGACGGCGATCTTCCCGTCCTTCACCGTGACGGTGTTGTGGCCGCCCCGGGGCGTTTCCACAGTAAATTCCTGATCTGTGCTGAGGGAAACGGTGCGGATAAGCTCGCCGCCGGAATAAATTTCCGCGCTGACGGCTTCCCCCCGGGGAAGCAGCACCAGGAAGGAAAGCCCCAGGCTCACCGCGAGGACCCCGGCAAGCAGCACCGCCCAGTACTTTGTTTTCATAATGCCGCGCCTCCTTTCCTGTGTGGCTGATTCAGGTCCGTTTTCCCGGACAGTATAGCAAATAACCCGG
>CAMCCS010000216.1 GCA_945873295.1 uncultured Clostridia bacterium | reverse complement strand
GGCTGATCTTGCACTTGTATTTTCTCGGCTGATCCTTGGGCAGTACCACTGTCAGTCTTTTTTCGTCAAAGAAGCCGTCATCGTTCCGGGCAATCATTGTGGAGCCGTCGTAGCTGGCCTTTTTGCCCACCAGAATTGTTGTACACGCCATAATGTAAGTACCTTTCCTTTCTTTTTTATGCATATCGGATTAACACAGCAAAGCGGAAAATTGGAATTTGGCGGGCTATCGAATTCCCGGCCTTTGCGAACCCGAATTCCCGGTCATTGCGAGCCAGTGCTCACACTGGCGTGGCAATCTCCTGGTTAGACGTACCACTTTTCGTGGATGAATTCCAGAAAACGGTACAAAAAGAACGGCCTGTATGACGATGAGCTGCCTGAAATTCGATGGAGATTCCCACACCAGTGTGCACACTGGTTCGGAATGACACGTTCTAACGGTGCGCCAATCGCAATGACCGGGAAGTCGGCAGCCCGCCAAATTCCAATTTATATACTTCCGCATTAAACCGACATGTACATTTTTATCATGTCCCGGGGCGCCGGGAGTTCGCGGGTCTTTCCGGTTCGCCCCGCTGGAGCGGGTTCTTTTCTTATTATAGCACGCCGGCAGAAAAAAGCTACTGTCAAAGCGCGGACAGGACGGGTTTTTCATTTTTGCCCCCACCGGCCCCTTCCATGCCGCCGATTTCCGAAAAACCTACGGCGGAGTATCTCCGGCAACCTTCCCGCAAAATAAGGCAGAAATGTATATTTATGCGTATTATTCGCATTCTTTTCATTTCACGGGATTCCTGAGAGATTACGCATATTTTCCGGCAATTTCCGGAAAACATTCAAACTGGAGCTTCCCCATCCTTTCGTTTCCACCCTGGGCATGCGGAATATGATCTGGGGCATTGCCCTTCTGATCACCGCTTCCACCCCCATCGGCCTGTCCAACAAGGGTATTGATGCCGTCCTGTTCCTGGGCGACAAGACGCTGTTCGGCTTTGGCTTGCCTGTCAGCTTCCTGCTGGTGCTGGTGGTCTACTCCTGCTTCCACGTGTTCCTGAACAAGACTGCTCTGGGCCGTCAGATCTACTGCGTGGGCGGCAACCCCGAGGCAGCCCGCCTGTCCGGCATCCGCAGCAAGAATGTGCTGACCTTTGTGTACACCCTCTCCGGCTTTATGTGCGGTCTTGCGGGCATCGTGCTGTGCGGCCGTATCGGCACCGCCTCTCCCACCGAGGGCGCTACCTTCGATACCGAGGCCATCGCTGCCTGCATCATCGGCGGCGCGTCCTTCTCCGGCGGCAAGGGCACCATCTGGGGCACCCTGATCGGCGCTCTGCTGATGGCTACCATCCGCAACGGCCTGAACTCCATGCAGGCGCCCAAGGCACTGCAGTATGTGGTCATCGGCGCCGTGATTGTGGCAGCCGTAACCTTGGACGTTGTGAGAAACAAGATGGAAGCCAAGGCCCGCCGTCTGGCCGCGAAGTAATCCATTTCCATACACACTGGGGCAATGCCGCTTTGGTATTGTCCCCTTTTTCTGCGGGCGATCTCTTTCCATGTATGAAAAAGCGGTTGACGAGTTCCCACCCATTTACTATAATAGCGGTAGGTTTTCAGAGATTGCCGGGAGGAAAAGAAAAATGATCGGGATGGAAAACAGGAAGCTGCATCCCATGAAGCCGGAGGGGCAGTCCGGGACGGCACTTCCCGCCGTCACCATCCGGGAAGCGGTTCCCGGAGACGAAAAGGTTCTGGCGTTCATTCAGACCCAGTCGTGGAAAGCGGCGTTCCGGGATATAATCCCTGCCGATACCCTGGCCCGGCTGACGGACTGTCAAAAAGCGGAGGAAATGTATGCCCGGGTCATGGAAAAACCGGAAGTCCGGGTGGCGTTGGAATTCGTTGACGGCATGCCCCATGGCATTACCGCCTGGAGCAAGAACCGATACGGTTTGGGTGACGATACGGCAGAGCTTATCTGTATTCACAGTCTGCCGGAGGGCTGGGGCCGGGGCTTTGGCTCCTTTATGCTGGAGCGGGCGCTGGGAGAAATGACCCGGGCAGGCTTTACCCGGGTGATCCTGTGGGTATTTGGGGCGAACCACCGGGCAAGACGCTTTTATGAAAAGCACGGCTTTTCTCTCACCGGAAAGGCCCAGACCGCCTATGGGGCCGAGGAAGTTATGTATCAAAAGCAGCTGATTCCGCAAGAAGCTGCCGCAGACAGGATATAAAAAGAAACGGGAAAGGAAGGCAATCATGAAAAAAGTACTGGTTGTCGTGGATATGCAGAAGGACTTTGTAGACGGGGCGCTGGGCTCTAAGGAGGCTGCTGCCATCGTTCCCAATGTGGCCGAGAAGATTCGCACCTTTAACGGAGATGAGATCCTCGTGACCTATGACACCCACTATGCCAATTATCTGGAAACTCTGGAGGGGAAAAAGCTTCCGGTGGTTCACTGTATCGAGGGAACCGCGGGGCATACCCTGGACGGGGAGGTCCAGAAGGCTCTGGAGGGAAAGGAATATACAAAGGTGCTGAAAAACACCTTCGGTTCCTTTGACGTGCCCCGTATTCTGAGGGAAACATATCCCGGGGAAGCCCTTGAAATAGAAATCGTTGGCCTGTGCACGGATATCTGCGTGGTGTCCAATGCTCTCATCCTCCGGGCGGCCTACCCCAACGCGAAAATCACGGTGGATGCCCGGTGCTGCGCCGGGGTCAGCCCCGCGACCCATCAGGCGGCCCTTGCCGCCATGGGCTGCTGCCAGATCGATGTAACCGGAGAATAAACAAATGTGCTTATTTTAACTCGGCAGTACGACAAATGGGAATTCAGGTTATCGGCTTTAATAAGCTGATCGTGAAATTGTAAATTGGCGGGC
>CAMCCS010000215.1 GCA_945873295.1 uncultured Clostridia bacterium | reverse complement strand
GTTTCACCGGGCCAACTGTTAATTCCACCGATCTCTACAATATTGGTGTAGCCCAGCTTCACCAGTTTTTCGGATACACCCCCCTGAGAAATTGATACTTCTCAGGGGGGTTGATATGTGGTTCTCCTCTGCCTGTGCTCACATGGGCAGCACACAATAGATTTTTGCGGTGTTTGCGTACCTATGCGGAAGCCTCTCCCAGGCGGATGCATAGCGGTGAGAGGGGAAGGAACCCCCGGGAAAAAGCACATGTGCGGGATAGGTACACCAAACAAACCGCGCAAAAGTACAACGAAAGACAAGAAGGTGCATTTTTAGACATTTTCAAAATAACCATCTTTCTGTATACTTAATTTGACAATAATGCCTAAATATGCGGGAGGGATACCTATGCGATATGGATACTTTGACAATAAGCGCCGGGAGTATGTGATTGATCGGATCGATCTTCCTGTTTCCTGGACCAACTATATTGGGCTCAAGGATATGTACGGTGTTTTCAACCATACCGCTGGCGGGTATCTGCTGTACAAGTCCTCAGAATACCACCGGATTACCCGGTTCCGGCCTAACGGCGTGCCTATGGACGGGCCCGGGCACTATGTGTATTTGCGGGATGACGAGACCGGGGATTACTGGAGCGTGTCCTGGCAGCCTGTGGGCAAACCCAAGGAGCACTATTCCTGCCGCCATGGCCTAAGTTACATCAAATACCATTGTGATTACAGCGGCATTGATGCCCAGCAGACCCTGTTTGTTGCGGTGGACGACCCGGTGGAAATCTGGGATGTGCGCTTACGCAATGACTCCGGAAAAAGGCGGAAGCTGTCGGTGTTCACGTATCTGGAATTCAGCTTCCATCATGTGGCCATGGACAATCAGAATTTCCAGATGAGCCTGTACGCCGCCGGAAGCCGGTATGAGGACGGTGTCATCGAGCATGACCTTTACTATGAAGAGAACGGCTACCAGTTCTTTACATCGGATTTCACCCCTGACGGCTTTGACTGCCTCCGGGATACCTTCATCGGCCCCTACCGCACGGAGCGCAACCCCCTGGTTGTGGAGACCGGCATCTGCGGCGGGAGCTTCCAGAAGGGCGGCAACCACTGCGGCTGCCTGAAAAAGTCCCTGACCCTGGGGCCCGGGGAGGAGGTCCGGCTGATCTTCCTGCTGGGTGAGGGCGGTCTGGAAGAAGGCAGGCGGATGCGGCAGAAATACACCGCCGCCCGGGTGGATGAAGATTTCGCCCGCACGGCGCGGATTTGGGACGAAAAGCTCAGCTGTTTACAGGTTTCCACCCCCAACGCGGGCATGAACACGGAGCTCAACATCTGGAACCTGTACCAAAGCGAGATCAACGTCATGTTCTCCCGGTTCACTTCTTTCATCGAGGTGGGCGGCCGGGTGGGCCTGGGCTACCGGGACACCGCCCAGGACGCCATGATGGTGCCCCATTCCAATCCGGGCAAATGCCGCGACCGCCTGGTGGAGCTGCTCCGGGCCCTGACCCGGGAGGGCTACGGCCTGCACCTGTTCGAGCCCAGCTGGTTTGAACCGGAGCAGGAACAGCAGTCCTTCAAGTCCCCTACCGTGGTCCCCACCCCGGACAAGGGCTCCATTGTCCATGGCCTGAAGGATGCCTGCGCGGATGACGCTCTGTGGCTGGTGTCCTCCATTGTCCAGTATGTCCGGGAGACCGGCGACTTTGGCTTTGTTGACCAGGTTGTTACCTATGCCGACGGCGGCGAAGGCACGGTATATGAGCATATGAAAAAGATCCTGGATTTCTCTGCCCGGGAGGTGGGGCGCAATGGGATCTGCAAGGGCCTGCGGGCGGACTGGAACGACTGCCTGAACTTAGGCGGCGGCGAAAGCGCCATGGTCAGCTTCCTGCACTATTGGGCCATCGGCAATTTTGTGGCGCTGGCCCGGAAGCTGGGACGGTGGGAAGACGCTGCTGATTATGCAGCCATGGGCCAAAAGGTAAAGGAAGTCAGCCAGAGGGTACTGTGGGACGGCAAGTGGTTTATCCGGGGAATCACCGCCGACAACCGGAAAATCGGCACGCAGGCAGATACCGAGGGCAAAGTGCATATGGAGAGCAATACCTGGGCAGTCCTCAGCGGTGTCGCCGACCATGACCGGGGTATTTCCGCCATGGACGCCGTTGATGAATATCTGTTTACCGAATACGGCCTGATGCTGAACGCGCCCTGCTACACGGTGCCGGATGACGGCATCGGCTTTGTGACCCGGGTCTATCCGGGCCTCAAGGAAAACGGGGCGATCTTCAGCCATCCCAACCCCTGGGCCTGGTGTGCGGAGGCTGTACTGGGCCGGGGCAGCCGGGCCATGAAGTTCTACAACGCCCTGTGTCCGGCTCTGCAGAACGACAAAATTGAGGTCCGGCAGGCCGAGCCCTATTCCTACTGTCAGTTTGTGGTGGGCCGGGATCATACCGCCTTTGGCAGGGCGCGGCATCCCTTTATGACCGGCTCCTCAGGCTGGGCCTATTACGCGGCAACCCAGTATCTTTTGGGTGTGAAGCCGGACTTTGATGGTCTTGTCATCGATCCCTGCATCCCTGCTGACTGGAAGGAATACACCGTTCTGCGCAGGTGGCGGGGAGCGGAATACCGCATCCATGTGACCAATCCCAAGGGTGTGGAAAAGGGCGTGGCCTCCATTACCGTAAACGGCAGACAGGTGGATAAGGTGAGCGTTATGCCCATGGGCAGTGTGAACGAAGTGGTGGTCATTATGGGCTGAGGAAGCGGCGACCCGCTTTCCGCGGCAGACAGACAAATTGGAATTTGTTGGGCTATCGAATTACCGGTCATTGCGAGAAGTAGATCACACTGGCGTGGCAATCTCCCGGTTAGAAGAA
>CAMCCS010000214.1 GCA_945873295.1 uncultured Clostridia bacterium | reverse complement strand
TGCCTGGGAGCAGACGGCGGCGCTTTTGGCCATCGACTCTCCCTCGGGCTATACGGAAAAGGCGGCTGCCTGGGTGCGGGACGCATTCCAGGCCCTGGGCTTCCCGGCGGAGCTGACCGTCAAGGGCGGCGTTCTGGCGGACCTGGGCGGCAGGGAAGGGGAGGGGCTTCTGCTGGAAGCCCACGCCGACACCCTGGGGGCCATGGTTGCCCAGGTAAAGGGGAACGGGCGGCTGCGGCTGACCCCTTTGGGTGGCATGAACGCCAACAACGGCGAGGCGGAAAACGTCCGGGTCTACACCCGGGAAGGGACATGCTATGAAGGCACGCTGCAGCTGTGCAACGCCTCCATCCATGTTAACGGCAGCTATTCCGACGTAAAGCGCGGCTTTGATACGGTGGAGGTGGTGCTGGACGAGGATGTGAAGTCCGCAGAGGAAACCGGGAAACTGGGCATTCAGACCGGGGACATCGTGTGCTTTGACCCCCGGACCCGGCGCACTGCCTCCGGCTATCTCAAGAGCCGGTTCCTGGACGACAAGCTGTCCGTGGGCATCCTGCTGGGCTTTGCCAAATACCTGAAAGACCATGCCCTCACTCTGCCCCGGCACACTTATGTCCATGTGACGGTGTACGAGGAAGTGGGCCATGGCGGTTCCGCTTCGGTGCCTGCCGGGGTGACGGAGGCCATTTCTGTGGATATGGGCTGCGTGGGTGAGGGCCTGAGCTGCACCGAGCGCCAGGTGTCCATCTGCGCCAAGGATTCCGGCGGCCCCTACAGCTATGATGTGGTGGGCAAGCTCATCCAGGCGGCAAAGGACACGGGCGCGGATTATGCGGTGGATGTGTACCCCTACTACGGCTCCGATGTGGAGGCTACCCTGCGGGCAGGCGCGGACCTGCGCCACGGGCTCATCGGCGCGGGGGTCTACGCCAGCCACGGCTACGAGCGCAGCCACATTGACGGCGTGTACAATACGCTGAAGGTCCTGTGCGGCTACCTGGGCGTGTGATTTAGTTGACAATTGATAGTGGACTCGTATAAGCGGCTGTATTCTCAAATTACGTGTCATTCCGAACCAGTTTTCTTTCCTGGTGTGGGAATCTCCCTCGTCATCGAGACCACTTTCTTCTATCGATGGAGATTGCCACGCCAGTCTGAGGACTGGCTCGCAATGACCCGAATGGGGAGAACGCGTCCTACTAACGATGGAGGTTGTCACACCAGTGACATCGGTCTTCGCAATGACACTATTTTGGAACTTTTTGCGTCTTTTCTTGCTGTTTTTGTTCATTTCAACTATTGATTCGCATTGATAGTTAAGGCATAACAATACCGCCGGATCACTTGATCCGGCGGTATTGTCATACGGTATCGACTGGGGATTTTCCCATGGCGGCGCGGCGCAGAACTGTGAGAAAGAGATTGCCCCAGGTCAGGCGGTCCACATTGTCCGCTGCTACCAGGGGAATGGTTTTGAGGACCTGGTCCCCGGCCTTTACCGTTAGGGAACCCAGGGTCTGGCCCTTGGCTACCGGTGCTTTTACGAAGGCTTCCGAAGATACTTCGTAAGAAACCAGGTTTTTCTGCCCTTTGTCAATGAGCATGCTGTCCCCACCCGCCAGAGTCAGGGGTACGGAATCCGCCGCTCCCAGGGTCACCGGCACCCGGAGGTCCTCTTCCAGGCCGGGGCTCACCAGGGAGAAATTGGCAAACCCGTAGTCCAGCATGGACTTACAGGCGGCGGCCCGCTTCTGGGAGGTCTCACACCCCATAACCACCGCGATGAGCTCCATGCCTTCCCGTTCCGCTGTGGCGGACAGACAGTAGCCCGCCCCGGAGGTGTAGCCGGTTTTCAGCCCCGTGGCTCCGTTGTAAAACCGGATCAGCTTGTTGGTATTGGACAGGCCGAAAGCGCCGTTTCGGACGGTGTCCATCCAGATGGAGGTGAACTTTTTGATGTCCGGGTGTTTTACAAGCAGCTCCCGGGACATAAGGGCAATGTCGTAGGCGCTGGTGCGGTGCTGAGCGGCATCTGCCCCGTCATCCAGGCCGGTGCAGTTGACAAAATGGGTGTCGTTCATCCCCAGCTCCCCGGCCCGGCGGTTCATCTGCTCCACGAAAGCCCCCTCGCTTCCTGCCAGGTGCTCCGCCATGGCGCAGGCGCAGTCGTTGGCGGAGGATACGGCAATGGATTTGAGCATATCCCTTGCCATCATGGTCTCGCCCACCTTCAAATAAATCTGGCTGCCGCCCTTGGCGGCGGCAGCCTCCGAGGCGGTAATGGTGTCGTCCAGGGAAAGCTTCCCGGAATCCACCGCCTCCATAATGAGCAGCATGGTCATGACCTTGGTAACGCTGGCGGGGGCCAGCTTTTCGTGGGGATTGGATTCATACAGCACCGTTCCCGTAGCCGCATCCATGAGAACGGCGCTCTTTCCCGCTACCTCCAGCCCTGCTGCCCGGGCAGAATGGGGCAGCAGAGGGAGCATAAGCAGCAGCGCCAGAAGAATACCGGTTGCCCGTTTCATATCGGATCTCCCCTCCAACTGTGGTTTACTTCCAGTGTATGTCCCCCGGCTGCAAAAATGCCAGGGTATCCATCCCCGGGAAGAAAACATAAGGCCGGTCTTGACCTGGGATGGATTTCTGTTATAATATATTCGGAAAAGTTTTGCTAATCCTTTTTGTTATACAGGAGGAGAGAAGATGAGAGGAATTCCGTCCCTGATTACAGACATCCGCAAGAAGGTCTTTACCGAGGTGGCCAGAATGGCCTATACTGACGGCGACTACACCAAGGCGGAGGATCTGCCCTATGTGATCGTCCCCGGCGACCAGCCCCTGCACCGGGAATCCATTTTTCTGGAGCGGGCCATTGCCGGTGAGCGGGTGCGCCTTGCCATGGGCCTGTCCGTCCGTTCCGTCCAGACCCGG
>CAMCCS010000213.1 GCA_945873295.1 uncultured Clostridia bacterium | reverse complement strand
GCTGCCATTGCTTTTTCCCGGAAACGTGGTATACTTATCCCAGAATTTCAAAGAAAGGAAGACGATAACAAATGGGTTTTTCTGAATTTTTGAATTCCCGGCGAGCTCCGGCGAAGGCGCTGACAGCTGAGCTTGGGAAGCATTTTGCCTATGTCAGCATCCTGGGCGCGGATGTGAAGTCCAAAGCCGTCCAGGTGACCCGGAACACCTCCACCATCAGCCCCGGCAGGGATACCGAATGCGGCTTCGTAGTGAAAATGGGGGGCGGCAGTGTATTCTATGAGTATTCCCTGGATGACATTTCCGGGGATATTCCCGCGTTGGCGGAAAAAATCGCCAAGGCCTATGAACTGAACGCCGCCCTGCTGGAAAACACCATCGGCGTATCGGAGCTCAGCGACGAGCCAATGGTAAAATCCTTCGCCCGGGAGCACGACCTGGCGGACTGGACTGACCAGCAGCTGCTTTCCTTCTGCAAGGACCAGTGCGCCGCTCTGCTTGCAAAGGACGCCCACCTGCTCAACGCCATGGTCAGCGTCGGCTTTGTAGAAACCTCCAAGCTGTTTATCACGAAAAACCGGGAGCTGGATCAGAACTACGCCTGGGTCAACGGCGTTATCGCCGGTGTCTACCGGGAAAACGACAAGGTGGTCCAGACCTTTGAAATTTCCGCCCATCCCAGCGTCCGGGAAGTGCTGGAAGAGCTGCCCACCCATAAAGAGAAGCTGCTGCACAAGGCCCATATGCTGACCCTGGCAAAGCCCATCACTCCGGGGGTCTACGACGTAATCACGGACCCCTCCATCACGGGGCTCATCGCCCACGAGGCCTTCGGCCACGGCGTGGAAATGGACCAGTTCGTCAAGGACCGTGCCCTGGCAAAGCAGTATGTGGGCAAGTATGTGGCAAGCCCCATCTGCAATATGCGTGACGGCGCGGCTTCCACCCTCAGCGCGGCCTCCTACTTCTTTGACGACGACGGCGTGCTGGCAGGCGACACCCAGATTATTAAAGACGGTATTCTGGTCACCGGTATTTCCGATCTGGCCTCTGCCACGGAACTGGGCACAACCCCCACCGGCAACGGCCGCCGCCAGTCCTCCCGCCGGAAGGCTTACGCCCGGATGACCAACACCTTCTTTGAGCCCGGGAACTCCAAGCTGGAGGACATGATTGCCTCCATCGACCACGGCTATATGCTCTTTGAGACCAACAACGGCATGGAGGACCCGAAAAACTGGGCTATCCAGTGCGTCGCCGAGTACGGTATTGAGATCGTGGACGGAAAGCTGACGGATAACTACGTCTCCCCGGTGGTCATGAGCGGCTATGTGCCGGACCTGCTGAAGTCCATCTCCATGGTTTCCGATGACTTCAAGGTCACCGGCGCGGGTATGTGCGGCAAGGGCTATAAGGAATGGGTTCGGGTCAGCGACGGCGGCCCGGCACTGAAAGCGAGGGTGAAGCTGGGATGAAAACCATTATCGAAGCATTGAACGCGGACGCGAGAGTCAGCGGCTATAAGATCAATATACATCAAAAGGAAAGCTACGAGCTGTTCTTCGTCAAGGGGAAGCTGGAGACCCTGCGCCGCACCGACACCTGCGACAAGGAGGTCACGGTCTACGCGGACCACGGCGAATACAAGGGCGATGCCCAGTTCTACGTCTATCCCTCCACTACGGCGGAGCAGCTGAAAGCGCTGATCACCGAAGCGGTGGACAAGGCCCTGCTGATTGAAAACCAGGCATACACCCTGCCCGCCGGTGAAACCGGAGACTATGTGGTGCCCAGCAATTTTGCCGATTACGCCCCTGCCGATCTGGCGGCGAAAATCGCCCAGGGCGTATTCGGGGCCAACGACATAGAACACGCCTCCCTGAATTCCGTGGAAATTTTTGTGAACAAACACACGGAGACTGTCTGCAACAGCTGTGGGCTTCATAAGACCCAGCTCCGCTACGACGCTATGGTGGAAGCCATCCCCACCTACAACGGGGAAAAGCAAAGCGTGGAGCTGTATGAACAGTACAACTTCGGCACCCTGGATGAAGCGGCGCTCCGCCGGGAGATCGGTGAAAAGATGGCCCAGGTAAAAGCCCGGTACGAAGCTGTGACCCCGGACTTCCCTCTGGAAGGCCCCTGCATCCTCCACGCCCAGGAGCTGGAGAACCTGTTCCGCAGCATCGCGAACAACCTGAACAACGCGTCTGTCTATTCCCACACCAACCTGTTCCGAAAGGGCGACGCCATTCAGAAAAACCGTACCGGCGATCCCATCGGCATCACCATGGCAGCCGAGGCGCCGGGCAGCGTCCGCAGCGCGAAATTCGACAGCGACGGCCTTTCTCTCGGCTCCATCCGTCTGGTTGAAGACGGCAAAGCGGTGAACTACTACGGCTCCAACCGCTTCGCCCAGTACCTGGGGGAAGTGCCCACGGGCAATCTCCCCTGCTGCCTGGTAGACCCGGGCACCGCAAAAACGCCGGAGGGGAGCTGGCTCGAGGTACTGTCCATGTCGGGCCTGCAGGTGGATTTCTATAACGACTATATCGGCGGCGAAGTCAGGCTTGCCTACTACCACACCGCGGGCCAGGTGATCCCCGTCACCGGTATCTCCATCAGCGGCAAGCTGAGCCAGGTTCTCGCGGGAATCCGCCTGTCCAGGGACGTCACCACCTTCGGCGGCTACCACGGCCCCGATGCGGCCATCCTCAGCGATATGAAGATTTTCTGAGGCAGCAACGCGACAGTGCGGCAAATGGGAATTTGCCCGCAGGGCGGGCAGCCAAGTCGTGCACAAACTATGTGTAATCGTTTCTTCCCTGACCCGCTCGGTGTCGCTTTGTGGTTTGGCAAGTTGGAATTTGTTGAGCTGTTTGGGCAGTGGCGAGCGGTGCCGATGCGGTACGCGTCCTTGCCCCCCGCATTTATGAGGGGGGTGGTACCAGTGCGCAC
>CAMCCS010000212.1 GCA_945873295.1 uncultured Clostridia bacterium | reverse complement strand
GGCCCTTTTCCCGGAGCCAGTCAACAGCCTTGTCCATGTCGCCGTCGGTAGCCTGAAGGGCCTTCTTGCAGTCCATCATGCCGACGTTGGTCATTTCACGGAGCTTCTTAACATCCTGTGCGGTAAAAGCCATTTTCGTATCCTCCTAAAAGCGGAATTATTCAGCCTGCGCGGCCTCGGCAGCGGGAGCCTCGGCAGCAGCATCCTCACCCTGACGGCCCTCAATGGCGGCGCTGGCCATAGCGGAAGCGATCAGGCGGATGGCGCGGATGGCGTCATCGTTGCCGGGGATCACATAGTCGATCTCATCGGGGTCGCAGTTGGTGTCCACGATGGCCACGATGGGGATGTTCAGCTTCCGGGCCTCAGCAATGGCGTTGCGCTCCTTGCGGGGGTCAACGATAAACAGAGCAGCGGGGAGCTTCTTCATTTCCTTCACGCCGCCCAGGTACTTCTCCAGCTTCTCGATCTCGCCCTGGTGCTTGATGACTTCCTTCTTGGGCAGCATGGCGAAGGTGCCGTCCTCTTCCATCTTCCGCAGCTGGGCCAGCCGGTCGATCCGGGTCCGCATGGTACGGAAGTTGGTGAGCATACCGCCCAGCCAACGGGCGTTGACATAGTAACCGCCGCAGCGGGCAGCCTCCTCACGGATGGCGTCCTGAGCCTGCTTCTTGGTGCCGACGAAGAGGACGTTGCCGCCGTTTGCGGACAGGTCACGGACGAAGTTGTAAGCCTCCTCCAGCTTCTTCACGGTCTTCTGCAGGTCGATGATGTAGATCCCGTTGCGCTCCGTGTAGATGTAGGGAGCCATTTTGGGGTTCCAGCGGCGGGTCTGGTGACCGAAGTGAACGCCGGCCTCCAGCAGTTGTTTCATAGATACGACAGCCATTTTTACATTTCTCCTTTTGTTAATTTCCTCCACCCCGATCATCCCGCGCTGCCCGCCCAATGGGCACTGGGGTGCGCGATCCCCGGGTGTGTGGTTTACCGTGGGCGCAAACCCACGAGATATAATTATAGCGGATGGAATTTCATTTTGCAAGTAGTTTTTCCAAAAAAATGAGAAAATATCCCGGTTAAAGCCGGGACACCGGCAGCACATCCATCCTGGATTCCAGCGTCAGCGCTGCCCCGGTAACGGGGTGAGTAAATTCCAGGCGCTTCGCGCACAGCTGCTGCCCCGTGACCCCCAGCTTTTCCGCCCAGGTAAGGGCTTCGGCGGAGCCGTACTGGGGATCGCCCACAATGGGAAAGCCCATATAGGCGCAGTGAAGCCGGAGCTGGTGGGTCCTCCCGGTGATGGGGGTGAGGGCCAGGCGGCAGAGGGCTTCTCCACGGTCCAGCACCCGGTACTCCGTCCGGGAGGGCTTGCCGTCGGGACGGATTTCCCGCAGGAGGCTGGGCAGGGGCTTTCTGGCGATGGGGGCATCGATGGTGCCCCAGTCGTCCTTTGGGCCGCCCAGGGTCAGGGCGTGGTAGGTTTTCCGGGGCCGGGAGCGCTGCAGCAGGGCGCAGGCGTAGCCGTTTTTGGCGATCAGCACGATGCCGAAGGTATCCCGGTCCAGCCTTGTCAGGGGGTGAAAGGCGCCGGTGCTCCCGGTGCGCCGGTAGTACCCGGCGACGGCGTTTGCCAGAGTGCCGGTATTTCTGGCGGAGGAGGGGTGGATGAGCATTCCCTGGGGCTTGTCCACCGCCAGCAAAAAATCATCCTCATATAAAATGGTAAGGGGCAGATCCTCCGCCGGGTAGTCCGGGCGCTCTTCCTCCAGCACCGCCGTTACCGTGTCCCCGGGTTGGACGGGAAAGTCTGTGTGGACGCTCTGACCGTTGACTTTCAGCGCCCCCGTCCATTTAAGACGGTTCATCAGTCCGGCGGACAGCCCCATTTCCTCCCGGAGGATCTTGGAAAGCCGTCCTTCACGGCGGGCGGTATGGTTTAACTCCATATCAGTCCAGATATTTGCCGCCCCGGTGGGAGCGGATGATCAGCACCCCGGCGCCCAGGATACACAGCACCATCACCACCGCCGCCAGAATGAGGGTGGCGGGCGAATAGCGGCTGGGGGATTCGGCAGACGGGGTTTCTGTGGGAACGGTGGTTTCCGGCATCGTGGTTTCGGGCGTGCTGGTTTCCGGAGGCACCGTGGTGGGCGGGAGAGTTTCCTCGGTGGTGACCTGAGTTGTTTCTTCTGTTGTTTCTTCGGTGGTGGCTTCCGTTTCCTCCGTGGGAGGCTCTGTGGTTTCCTCCACCGTTTCCTGGGTGGGCGCGGTGGGGGTATAGGGATCCGTGCCGTCGGAGGCCAGGAACTCAATTCTGCCGTGGAAGGCTTCCTCCAGCTGCTGTATCAGCTCCACGGACCAGGGCCGGTCGGCGGGGAAGTAGATCTTGGCATAGGTATCCCAGAGGCTGTTCAGACGGAAGGAGGGGAAGCGGCCCTCACAGTGAATCTCCGTGAGCTTGGAGCAGGCCCGGAGGGAGTCCTCCCCGAAGACCTTGAAGCTGGCGGGCATATAAAGCGCTGTCAGGCCATCGCAGGAATAGAAGCTCCGCTTGCCCAGCTCATACATGGCATCACCGAAATCCACCTCGGTGATGGTATCGTAGTCGGCAAAGGCGAAGGCTGCAACGTATGTCACGCCGCCGGTAAAGACCACTTTCTGAATTTGGGAGGCGTAGGGAAGCCAGGGGGCATCCTCCGTAAAATCCTCCATGGCGCCGCTGCCGGAGATGGTGAGGGTATTGCCGGTGAGAGTCCAGGTGAAGTCTCCCAGGGCTCCGGAGGCGAGAACGTCTCCCGTTTCGGAAGCGGCTGCCGGGACCGCCAGAGGCAGCACCAGGCAAAGAGCGATGAGAATGGAAAAAAGCTGTTTCATAATGGGTCCTTTCGTAAAGTACGGTAACGCGGGAAGAAGACAAATTGGAATTAAGGTTATCGGCTTTAGTAAGCACACTCAATTTGGTATGT
>CAMCCS010000211.1 GCA_945873295.1 uncultured Clostridia bacterium | reverse complement strand
CACGGGGCGCTGAAAGCCTTGGCTGCGGACCTGATGAAAATTGCCAACGACATCCGCTGGCTGGCCTCCGGCCCCCGGGACGGCCTGGGAGAGATCTTCATCCCGGAAAACGAGCCCGGCTCCTCCATCATGCCCGGCAAGGTCAACCCCACCCAGTGCGAGGCGGTGACCATGGTGGCGGTGCAGGTCATGGGCAACGACACCGCGGTGGGTATCGCCGCCTCCCAGGGCAATTTCCAGCTCAATGTGTTCATGCCGGTGCTGGCCTACAATTTCCTTCAGTCCGCCCGGCTCCTGGCGGAGGCAATGGTATCCTTTGACCGGAACTGCGTGTCCGGCATCCGGGCCAACCGGGAGAAGATGGAAAAGAATCTCAATGAATCCCTGATGCTGGTCACCGCCCTGAACCCCTATATCGGCTACGAAAACGGGGCCAAGACCGCGAAGCTTGCCTACCGTGAGAACATCTCCCTCCGGGAGGCCTGCCTGCGGCTGGGCTTCCTCACCGCCGAGGAATTTGACCGGGTCTTCCACCCGGAACAAATGATCTGACGATCAAAATATAAAAAAAGTGTCATTCCAAAAGCAGACCGACGCTGCTTTTCAGAATGACACTTTTTTAAGTCGTGCATATTATGTGTATAATCGTTTTACGCCTGCCCCACTCGGTGTCGTTCCGTGGTGGGCGGGTGGTTAGACGCCTGCCTCGTACAGCAGGCAGCGCTGCAAATTGGAATTTGTAGAGCTGATCGGTGAATGGCTTGCGGGCCGATGCGGTACGCAGCAAGGGCTCCCTTGTGTAAAGGGAGCTGTCGCGAAGCGACTGAGGGATTGTGCGGTACAGTTCTACAGTTTAGGAAGCATTTCGGCGAAAAGGCAGGCGGAAACGACTTTGCGGCAGAATATTCCCATTTTAACGATGCCTCAGCGAAACGGGGGCAGAACGGACATGGTACGTTCGGACGATGGGCACACCGGGAAGTCCACCATTACAACCCCTCAGTCAGCTTCGCTGCCAGCTCCCCTTACACAGGGGAGCCCTTGACGCGTCCCATTTTCCACCCGCTCACCATTCATCAAACAGCCCGACATATTCCCAATTTATCTGTTTGCTGAGCAAACCCTCTACGCATATTTTCTGAATCCCACGGCTGCACCCCATCACCTTAATTGTCAATTTCCCGGAGGAACATGGGGGTGAGCATGGGCCTGTCGAAACGCTCAACAAACCTTGGGCACTTGATTAAAAAGGCGTAGTACACATTATACCCGCAGCCCAGCATGGTCTCGGTATTGCCCATGCCCTTGGCTAAGATTACGTCCGCTTCCTTAAGAGCCTGCCGCGCCTCGTCACTGAGCAGGTTCAGGTCAGTGCCGCCCACCCGGTTGCCGTTGTCGATCACCGGGAAAGGAAGCCCCACCGCCCGGGCATCCTCCCGGGTGGCATCGTTCACCGTCACGGCCCCCCGGACGCAGAAGGTAATGAACAAATTGGGGTAGGCCTTCTGAATTTCCTCCGCCAGGATCCGGTCAAAGCCGATCTCTCCGGCGTTGTCCGTCAGATACAGAAGCCGCTTTCCCCTTTCCAGGTCCCGGCGGAAAGCCCGGTAAGCAGTTTCGTCCAGCTCCATTTCCAGAGCGGAATCCAGCATCTCGTCCAGCTTTCCAAAATCCACCTGCCCCTGGAGGGCGGAAAAGTCCAGATAATTCCCGAGAATGGCAAATTGCAGCCCCGCTAAGATGGGATCCCCCGTATTTTCCGCCCTGGCCCGGATTGCGGGCAGCCGCTCCAGAACAAAGCGGTTGGACTGCTCCTTTTCCTCCCGGAACCGGTCCAGGGGGATGCCGTACATGTCGTGGAGCAGGTCACTGATCCCCGGCCCCAGGCTGGGTGAGGACGCATCCGCCGGGGTGCGCAGGATCAGGTCCATCAGCGCCCGGGTAAAGGCGGTGGTCTTTTCCCCGCTTCCCAGGGTGCTCACCAGCTCGATATTCCGCCGGAGGGTGCACTGGATGCAGTAGGAATCCATGGCAATGCTCACAGCCGTCCCTCCTTGTTAAGCTTAATCAGATCCATAGGCGAATCCAGCTTTTCCGTATAGCTTGTCACCTTGCCGAAGCCGTAGGCGGCCCAGAGAAAATCGATCCCCGCTTTTTCCGCCGCCTGCCGGTCCCCCTCGGTGTCGCCCACATAGGCAGCGGAGGAAATGGCGTATTTTTCCATCAGGATTCGGATCGTGGTGCCCTTGTCCGTGCCGGTGTCGCCGAAGCACAGGTGCCCGGTAATGTATGGCTTCAGCCCCAGCTTCCCGATGCACAGCTCCGGGTAGCCCCGCTGGCTGTTGCTGACGATGAAAAGCCGGTGGTTTTTTGCCAGGCAGGACAGCGCTTCCGCCACCCCAGGGTAGCCGATGGCGCATTCGTTTTCATGAAGGAACCGGTTTTCCCGCTCCATGCACCGCTCCATCAGGGCATACCGCTCCGGCTCCGGCAGGTCGGGGAAGATATGGTCGGCAATCTCCGTCATCACCTTGCCAAAGAGGGGCTTTAACTGCTCCGCGTCCACAAAATACCGGCTAAGGCCCTCTTTCTCAAGCTGCAGGTTATACCCCTGGGCAACCAGGGCACGGGAATCCCACAGCGTCCCGTCAATATCCAGAATCAGACTTTCATACCTCATCACTGCTTACTTCCTTTAAATGCCGCTGGATCCGGCCCACGATCATGTCCAGGGCCACCAGGTTCTTTCCTCCCTCGGGAACCACAATATGGGCGTACTTCTTGCTGGGCTCCACATACTGCTCGTGCATGGGCTTCACCGTCTTCTGGTACTGCTCCAGCACGCTCTCCAGGGTCCTGCCCCGCTTGTTCACATCCCGCTTGATCCGGCGGCACAGGCGGATGTCCGCGTCGGTGTCCACAAAGATCCGGATGTCCATGAGATTGCGCAGTTCCTCGTTCTCGAAAA
>CAMCCS010000210.1 GCA_945873295.1 uncultured Clostridia bacterium | reverse complement strand
CCCCAGATAACCCCGTTTCTCCCCCGGGCATTTTTCTTTCTCGCCATGCGCCCTCACTTCTTTCTGTTTTGTTATCGTTTCCCTTGCCGCACAGCGGCACCTTACTTATTCATGGGCATATTGGTTTTACGCAGCAAGTATACAAATTGGTATTTGGCGAATTACCGGTCATTGCGAAGAGTAGACCGACGTCTACTTCCGTGGCAATCTCCATCGAATTCCAGGACCAGGAACGTCATACACCGTAGGGGCGCTCATCTTGAGCGCCCGGCAGAGAAATTTCTGATATTCAGATTTTTATCGGCGAAAAGGTGCTACTTGACGGAAATTTTTGCCAAAACCCATGGAACGATACCGAGCGGTACCCAAAGGCGGAACGATAATACACCAGGTCCGTCACGGCTTGTCAGCCGGCACTGCCGGCCACGGCTTGGGCCCGGGCCCTGCCCGGCGGGCGCTCAAGATGAGCGCCCCTACGAGGTATGACGAAATGCAGTCTGAAAGTCGATGGAGATTCCCACGAAAGTAGTGCGCACTGGTTCGCAATGACACGTAAATTGAAAACGCGGCCTGCTGTACGGGCTTCTCCGTTCCGCTAACGATAATGCCCAATTGCGGAATGCATAAATGCATTCCCTACGGTATGGAACGATACCGAGCGGGTGGTGCTGCACGCAGTGAATCAAAATCCGAATGATTGCCGGGGGCAATCATACCGCAATTAAAAGGGAAGTAACGATCACAGACCAGGGTGGTCACAACTTGGCCGCCCGCCCTGCGGGCTCAGCGCATATAGGGCATCCCCAGGATGTCCCGCATGTCATAGTAGTTCTGCAGGTTCCGCCAGCCCGTACCTACGGAATTGCTGGTGGAGCCGGTAAAGTCCAGGCGGGTTTCCGTCAGAGCCTCCTGGAGCTTCAGGATCACACTGCCGCTGCACCCCTCCCAGAACAAGGTCTTCAGCCAGGTCATCTGGTAAAGAGGCGCGGGGTCTGCAAAGTACCAAAGGTTGTCCATATTCAGATCTTCCAGGGCCGTGCAGCCAAGCAGCGGCGTGTAGTCCCGGATGATGCCGAAGGTAAACTCCAGGTAGATCAGCTCCCTGGCGTTTTCCAGGGGAGAAATGTCCTGGACGGCGGTATCCGTCAGAATCAGGTATTTGAGGTGGGGCATATACCGCACAAAGGAAATATCCTTCACGGGATGGTGGCCAATGTCTATACAGATCATATCCTCGCAGTAACGAAGATTGTAGCCCATATCGTCCTTGAAATAGTATTCCCGCTCCCGGGTGGGCATGAAGGTGGTGTCGTCGGTGCGCACCTTCAGCTTTCCGCACTCCACCGTCCAGACGACCTTGTACTCCGAACGCATCCGCTCCCGGAAGTCCGCCATTGTCTCGTTGTCGATCTTCTGACCGTTTACGGTGCAGTTGCTCATAATGAACTTTTCTAGCTTGGGGAAGCAGGAGGCCATGTTTTCCGCTTCCTCCAGGGAGGAAAAGTCCCGGCCGGACGCATCCACCTCGGTGGCGGTTTCGTCCGCCAGCGTACCTTTCATATCAAAATACCAGCTGAGCTTCACCTCCGGGTACTGCGCCCGCAGGGCAAAGAGGGTCGCCCCGTCCGCCTTGGGATCCTTCAGCTCCAGAGCCTCCAGCTCCGGCAGGCCCGCCATTCCGGCGATGAGCTGGGCGCTGTCCGCCCCGGTGACCGTTGCCGTCCGGGCAGCCTTGGAAAGGGCGCTGTCTCCCATTCTTACGGTATAGCGCACATCCCAGTCCGGATGGGCCGCCTGAAGCGTTGCCAGCAGGGCATACTCCCCGCAGTTTTCCGCGTCCACGGTTTTCAGCTTCGGCAGGAAGTCCAGCAGCTCTCCCTCCTGGGCTGTCAGGGTGGAGACGGTCACAAGCTGCGTGTCCTGGTCATAGGTCTTGCCCCCGATCTGCACCCGGCAGAGCACCCGGCAGTCCGGGCGGCTTTCCCGGAACGCGGAAAGCTGCGGGTAGTCCGTACAGGCTTCTGCGTGGAGGGTGGTCAGCTCCGGCAGGTACGCAAGCGCCGCCAGATCCTCGTCGGAAAGGGCGGTCACCGTCAGCTCGGTAACGTCGCTGGACACGGTCCCGTCCTGGAAGGGAACATTCCACAGAATCCGGCAGTTGGGAAGCTTTTCCTGGATAGCATCATACTCCGTTACGGAAAGGGTTTTCTCCCGCAGGTCCAGCTCCAGGGCGTTTTTGGGATACAGGCGCCAGTTCACCAGCACATAGAATTTCAAGACGGCCACAACGACGATCAGGGCCACCAGCAGCGCCAGCACCACCGACAGCATGGTGATGATTGCCCGGTCCTGCTTCTCCACTTTCGGTCTGCCCCGTTTCCCCCTGGCTTCCGGAACTTCCGGGGTTTCCTCTTCTTCGGGCGTGTCCTCCGTCTCCAGGGGTTCCTCTTCTTCGGACGTGTCCTCCGTCTCCGGGGGTTCCTCTTCTTCGGACGTGTCCTCCGTCTCCGGGGTTTCCCATTTTTCCGGCTCCTCCGGATCCCCAAAGCCCTCCAGATCGTCAAACGAGAATTCGTCGCTTATCAGATCGTCGAGCCGCAGATCCGCAAGGCCCTCAAGA
Source organism: uncultured Clostridia bacterium (assembly GCA_945873295.1). Taxonomy (GTDB): domain Bacteria; phylum Bacillota; class Clostridia; order Oscillospirales; family Oscillospiraceae; genus Faecousia. The sequence continues at coordinate 397 of CAMCCS010000210.1, read as the reverse complement.
TCCGTAAGGCCCTCCAGACCGTCAAAATTTTCCAAATGATCCATACACAACACTCCTGATCCTCTTACCGCAGAGCAAGCCGCCAAAGCGCCCACGCTCCATAGCTGTTATTTTCCATACGGTTATCGGCTGTAGGCACACTGACAAATTGGAATTTGCCCGCAGGGCGGGCGGCCAAGTCGTGCACTTCATTTGCGTAATCGTAAATTCCCTGACCCGCTCGGTATCGTTCTATAATGCAGTAAATTGGAATTTGTCGAATTCCCGGTCATTGCGAGCCAGTTCGCAAACTGGCGTGGCAATCCCCCGGTTAGACGTACCACTTTTCGTTGACAAATTGTGGATAAGGTTATCGGCTTTAGTAAGCACACTCAATTTGGTATGTGACGCACCGGTG
>CAMCCS010000209.1 GCA_945873295.1 uncultured Clostridia bacterium | reverse complement strand
TTACAGGAGGTTACGCTATGAACCAGATGGAAATTTTCAAAAACCCGGAGTTTGGTTCTGTTCGGGTCATCGAAGAAAATGGAAAATACCTGTTCTGCGGTTTGGATGTTACTGCCGCACTCGGTTACAAAGATTCGGCTAAAGCACTGAAAGCGCACTGTACTTCCGATGGGTGGGCGTTTTACCCACTCATCGACAACGTGGGCAGAACCCAGCAAACCCGGTTTATTTCGGAAGGAAATCTATACCGCTTGATCGTTCACAGCAAACTGCCCTCTGCGGAACGATTTGAACGCTGGGTGTTTGATGAGGTGCTGCCCTCTATCCGCAAGCACGGGGCCTACATCACCAGAGAAAAGCTGTGGGAGGTTGCCACTTCCCCGGAAGCCATGATGAAACTCTGTTCCGACCTGCTGGCAGAACGGGAGGAAAATGCGGCGCTGCGGGAGGAAAACGCCATGCTGGAGGGCAAGGCAGCCTTTTATGACCTGTTCATTGACCTCAAGCACAGCACCAATCTCCGTACCACCGCCAAGGAACTGGTTGTGCCGGAGCGCCGGTTTGTCCGCTTCCTGCTGGAACAGCGGTTTGTGTACCGCGCCCCGTCCGGGAATGTACTGCCTTATGCAAAGCCCGCCAATGATGGCCTGTTCACCGTCAAGGACTACTGCAACCACGGGCATACCGGCTCCTATACGCTGGTAACGCCCCAGGGCAAGCTGTATTTTGCCCAGCTGCGGGACAGCATCCTGCTGATGATATGATTACCCGGTATCTTTTGCGGCGGCTGGTGGTCCCGCCTTAGTAAAATGCACCACCCCTGCAAATTTTCACAGGAAGGAGGCGTTACCCCATGCAGGAAGAAGTGGAAAACAGGACTTTGACGCTGGTAGTCAACGGCACAAAGTTCACCGGGCGGCTGTTTAAGGCCGCCATTTGTAAATACCTTGCCCACTGCAAGGAAAAGAAGCTGCAAAAGCAGAGAAGCCGGGACGCGCCTGTGAAGCCCCAAGGCAAGCAGACGGTCAAGCAGCTCATTGGTCAGAACCAAGGCGTTTCCAATATCGAAATCACCGATCCTTCCATCAAGGAATTTGAAAAGATTGCCCGGAAATACGGTGTGGATTATGCGGTAAAAAAAGACCGCAGTACCTCCCCGCCCAAGTACCTGATCTTTTTCAAGGCACGGGATGCGGATGCGCTGACCGCCGCTTTTACCGAGTACACCGGCAAAAAAGTGAAAAAAGCAGAGAAAACAGAACGTCCGTCTGTGCTGGCAAAGCTGAATCAGTTCAAAGAGCTGGTCAAAAATGCCGTGGTGGACCGCACCAGGCGAAAGGAGCTGGAACGATGAAAAAGCAGCTTGACATCAAAAAGCTCCTGATTTTGAACCTGCCCTATATCCTGATGGGCTTGTTTGCCACCAACTTCGGGGAAGCATGGCGGATGGCGCAGGGCGCGGACGCTTCTCAAAAGGCGCTCTCCCTGATTTCTGTCTTGCCGGTGGCGCTGGCAAGCTGGTGGCCCAGCCTGCACCCGTTGGACCTGTTAGTGGGAATCTGCTGCGGTGGTGGTCTGCGGCTGGCGGTATATCTGAAAAGCAAAAATGCGAAGAAATACCGCCACGGCATGGAGTATGGTTCCGCCCGCTGGGGAACACACGAGGACATCGCCCCTTATGTGGACCCGGTTTTCCAGAACAATGTGATTCTGACGAAAACCGAGAGCCTGACCATGAACAGCCGCCCCAAGGACCCCAAGACGGCGCGAAATAAAAATGTGCTGGTGATCGGCGGCTCCGGTTCCGGTAAGACCCGATTCTGGCTGAAACCCAACCTGATGCAGATGCACAGCTCCTATGTGGTGACAGACCCCAAAGGTACGATTTTGGTGGAGTGCGGCAAGATGCTCCAGCGCGGTACGCCGAAAATGCGTCCCAAGCTGGGCAAGGACCATCAGCCAATAAGGGACCGGCATGGCAATCCGGTTTATGAGACCGTAAAGGACAAAAACGGCAAAGTGGTCTATGAGCCGTATCGAATTAAGGTTCTCAATACCATCAACTTCAAGAAGTCCATGCACTATAATCCTTTTGCCTATCTGCACAGCGAAAAAGATATTTTGAAGCTGGTCACGACTTTAATAGCGAACACCAAGGGAGAAGGCAAAGCCGGGGACGATTTCTGGGTCAAGGCAGAAACGCTTTTGTACTGCGCCCTCATCGGATATATCCACTACGAGGCCCCGGTGGAAGAACAAAACTTTGCCACTCTCATCGAGTTCATCAACGCGATGGAAGTCCGGGAGGACGACGAGGAGTTCAAGAATCCGGTGGACCTGATGTTTGACGCACTGGAAGCGGAAAAGCCCAATCATTTTGCCGTCCGCCAATATAAAAAATACAAGCTGGCGGCTGGCAAAACCGCAAAATCCATTCTGATTTCCTGCGGTGCGCGCCTTGCCGTATTCGACATTGCGGAACTGCGGGAGGTCACTTCCTACGACGAGCTGGAGCTGGACACCCTGGGAGACCAAAAAACCGCCCTGTTCCTCATTATGAGCGACACGGACGATAGCTTTAACTTCCTGATCTCCATGTGCTACACCCAGCTGTTCAACCTCTTGTGTGAAAAGGCGGACGATGTGTACGGCGGGCGGCTGCCAGTCCATGTGCGGTGTCTCATTGACGAGTGCGCCAACATCGGCCAGATTCCCCGGCTGGAAAAGCTGGTCGCCACCATCCGTAGCCGCGAGATCTCTGCCTGCCTGGTGCTGCAAGCACAGTCCCAGCTCAAGGCCATCTACAAGGACAACGCCGATACCATCATCGGCAACATGGATACCTCCATCTTCCTGGGCGGTAAGGAACCGACTACCCTCAAGGAGTTGGCCGCCGTGTTGGGCAAGGAGACCATCGACACCTACAACACAGGCGAGAACCGTGGGCGGGAAACCTCCCACTCTCTCAACTATCAGAAGCTCGGCAAAGAGCTTATGAGCCAGGATGAACTGGCCGTCATGGACGGCG
>CAMCCS010000208.1 GCA_945873295.1 uncultured Clostridia bacterium | reverse complement strand
CCGCCGTTAAGATCATTCGTCACCAGCTGCCGGAGGTCATCGATGCCGAATATTGACAGATAGACCCTAACAGAAAGATTAACTATTAAAAGTCAACCCCGAAAATGAATGGTGGTGGTGAAAAAGAGATGGCTCAAAAAAGGTATAGCAAAGCTGAGGTCTTGTCAGACCCCTGCTGGCTATTCAAGTAGCTGCACTTAAGCCGCTGAGCAATATGGCTGCCTGGATTTCTCCATGGCAAATATCAGACGAACCAACTTTTTGGCCGCGTGAGAGATGGCAATATTGTAGTGTTTTCCCTCCGCCCGCTTCTTGGCGAGATAATCAGCAAAAGCCGGGTCCCAGTGGCAGACATACTTGGTTGCGTTGTAAAGTGCGTAGCGTAGGTATCGGGAGCCACGCTTTTCCATATGCGGGTAGCAATTTTTGAGCTGTCCGGATTGGTAAGTGGAGGGGGACATCCCGGCATAGGCCAACAGCTTGTCCGGGGAGTCAAACCGGGTAAAGTCGCCGACTTCTGCCAGGATCATGGCAGCCATGCGGAACCCCAGCCCAGGGATAGTGGTAATAGGAGAATGAAGCTCATCCATAATGGATTGGATTTGCTCTTCGATTTCATCAATTTCACGATCCAGTTCACGGATGAGCCGGATGGTGTGCTGCAATTCAAGGGACTTGGCAGGCATCCGAGAACCAATAGAGTTTTTGGCGGCATTTCGTATTTCAAGAGCCATATCCCGTTTGTAGTGGCCTTTGGAGGCGGTTTCGAGCAATGCTTTCAGCCTCGTCAAATGGGTATTGGCAACCTGTTTGGCCCCCGGGAACTCTTCCAGCAGGGCGTAGACAGAAGCAATATGCAGAGAAGGGACGAGTTTTTCCAATTCCGGAAACAGAATGCAGACCAGCCGGGCGATAGAACTTTTCAGCTTGGCACGTTCTTTCACCTTGTCAAAACGGTATCTGGTCAGTGACTTTAGCTCCTCGTTGTGGTATGCTGTATCTGTGTAGGGTTTGAGGCCCGCATCGGATAACAGCATAGAAGCAATCGTTCGTGCATCCACCCGGTCAGTCTTGGTCTTTCTCAGGCTAAGGCTCTTTCGGTAAAGGTTTGTGCGCAAGGGATTCAGGACATAGGTGGTCAGACCGTTGTCAAGAAGAAACCCGAGCAGATTGTAGCTGTAATGTCCGGTAGCCTCAAGCCCTACTTTTATTTTATCCTGCGGTGCGGTACAATGCCGGATTCGCTGTAAAAGGTAGTGGAACCCGTCCATGGTGTTGGGGATTATGAATGCATCCGCCAGGACTTCGCCCTCGGAACTGACGATAAAGCAATCGTGCTTATCTTTCGAAACATCAATGCCAACAGAAACCACCATAACAAATACCTCCAACGATAAATATGTGATGCTGCATCCACAGTGTACCTTACTTTTGTAGCCTTGTTCCACATAAACCGTCTGGCGGTATTTAACTGATCAACAAAACTGTAAGGGGCTGTGGTTGGAACCTTTCTGGAACCATCTCGTGGTAGGAGGTTGAAACCAATCCACAGCATCCCTTACAGTGTAGCACAGCCCTTGGAGAGGGGCTCTAATAACTACTACTCTATAATACAAGGAGGTACCCACTGATGCAGGAACCCGAAACCAACACCACGCCCGCGCCCTACGCCGCGGGCACCGGCAGCGTGCCGGTCACCCCTGACCGCGCGGCCTTTGACCGCATGGGCTACCGGGAACGGCTGGCCCTCAAGCGGGAGGACCCCGCCGGTTACGCCGCCCTGCGCGCCAATACCTGACCGCGCACCACTGAACCATTATAGAAAGGAAGCAATCTATGGCTGATCTGAACACAAAACTCTCTGATCTGATCGACCCCGAAGTCATGGGCGACATGGTCTCGGCCCGCATCCCCAAAAAGCTGCGGGTCGCCCCCTTCGCCAAAATCGACGATACCCTGGCCGGTGTGCCCGGCGATACCATCACGGTGCCCGCCTACACCTACATCGGCGACGCCGACGATGTGGCCGAGGGCGGCGAGGTGGCCATTGAAAAGATGACCACCTCCACCCGCAAGGCCACCATCAAAAAGGCAATGAAGGGCATCGGTCTCACCGACGAAGCGGTGCTGTCCGGCTACGGCAACCCCGTGGGCGAAGCCAACACCCAGCTGGCCCTGGCCATCGCCGCCAAGATCGACAACGACTGCATGGACGCCCTGCTCACCGCCAGCCTGACCTACGACGGCTCCGCCAACACCATCAGCTACAACGGCATCGTGGATGCCGTGGACCTCTTTGAGGAGGAGATGGGCTGCTCCGACAAAGTGCTCTTCATCCACCCCAAACAGGTCACCCAGCTGCGCAAGAACGCCGACTTCATCAGCGCCGACAAGTACCAGCCCGGCGTCACCCTCACCGGCGAGATCGGCATGATCGCGGGCTGCCGCCTGGTGCCCAGCAAGAAGGTGCCGCTGGACGACGGCGTCTACACCTGCCCCATCGTCAAGCTGGAAGCCGACCCCGAGGTGGACGACGAGATCCCGGCGCTGACCATCTACCGCAAGCGGGATGTGAACATCGAGACCGAGCGCAAACCCAAGACCCGCACCACCGAGATCACCGCCGACGAGTTCTATGTGGCGGTGCTCTCCAACGAAGCCAAGGTGGTGCTGGCCAAGTTCAAGGAAAAGTAAGGGGGCATGCGGATGCCCGATTATACCTTTTACCGGGAAATCTACCTGGGGGAGGATATCCCCGAGGCAGCGTTTCCCCGCTGCATCCAGCGCGCCGCGGACGAGCTGACCCGGATGCGGGATGTCTACGCCGTGGTGCCCCGCCCCGGTCTTGACCCCGACCACGCCGAGGCCATGGCCCTGTGTGCCATCGCCGATGCGGTGTATGAGTTCCACCAGGAGGACGAGGCCCGGGGCCTGGCCAGCGTGACGGTGGGCAGCGTGAGCGAAAGCTACACCGCCCCGCCGGAACTTTGCGCCACCACCCTGAGCCTGCGGGCCGCCCACTACCGGCACGAGGCCGGGTTTTATTTGCGGATC
>CAMCCS010000207.1 GCA_945873295.1 uncultured Clostridia bacterium | reverse complement strand
CCCACCACCGCCAACTACTGCATCATGGCCGCCACCTGCGCCCCCATCCTGATCCGCATGGGCGTACCCACCATCGCCGCCCATTTCTTTGTGTTCTATTTCGGCATCGTGGCGGACCTGACGCCGCCTGTGGCGCTGGCTGCCTACGCCGGCGCCGCCATCGGTCAGGCAAATCCCATGAAAACCGCCTTCACGGCGACAAAACAGGCAATCGCGGCATTCATCGTTCCCTATATCTTTGCCCTCAGCCCGTCTCTGCTGCTGATCGATACCACCGTCTGGCAGGTTATATCCATTTGCCTTACCTCTGTGGTTGGTATTGTAGGCATCGCCGCCGCGCTGGAGGGCTGGCTGGCCGGCCCGATGCCCTGGTATCAGCGCGTCATCAGCGCCGTCGGCGGTTTGCTGCTGATTTATCCCGGCACGGCCACAGATCTCATCGGTATTGTTCTGGTGGGCGTGGTGGCTCTGGTGCAGGTGTCGGAAAAAAGAAAGGGCAGCCCCGCGCTGCATGCCGATGTCCAGACGGGGGTTGAAAACTGAAACATCCTGTATTGACATCCGCTTCCGGTCAATCTATAATGACCCAGGGAATCCGGGAAATCCGGATGAAAACCGCAGAAACCGCAGAAACCGCCGTGGATACACGCGATTCCGGTTCCCCGGGAAAGAGAGGAAATGTCATGGATTACACTGCTTTGGCAAACGAACTGCTGAGCGTCCGCGCCAACCTGCTGCAGGTGCCCGCAAGCCAGCAGCTTTCCCAAATGGTAAAAGGCGAGATGTTCGTTCTGAACTACCTGGTCACCCATGAGACCATTATTCATCCAAAGGAGTTAAGTGAAAAAATGGCGGTTACCACCGCCCGCATTGCCAGCCTGCTGAATCACATGGAGGAAAAGAAGCTGATTTCCCGGTATACCGACCCCGAAGACAGCAGGCAGATCGTTGTGATTCTGACCCAGGAGGGAAAGCTGGCAATTCAGGCTGTCCGTGCCAAGGTCATTTCCTATGTTTCCACGATGCTGGAGGGGCTGGGGCCCGAGGATGCCGAAGCCTACATTCGGATCCAGAAGAAGATATGGAATAATTATCAGCAGAACCACTGAGATACCGGGGCGTATGCCGTCACACTGGCACAGGAGGTGGCCGGAAACGAAAAAGGAAATGAACGAATTATTGCAGAAAGCTCCGGTTCCCAAAGCCCGGAACCATTCCCGCCACCGCTTCACAAGCATCCGCGCTGCCAGGATTTTTGCGGCAGCCCAGGCTGTTTTGGGCGCCGCGTGTATGCTGTTTACCCAGCAGATCCACGCCCTGCTTCCTTATATTCTGGGATCTGTCATGGCACTAAGCGGCATCTGTGATATTTACCGCGGCATAGTCACCGGAGAATTTCGGCGTTCAGACACCAAGCTTACATCCCACGGGATTTCCATCCTGCTCCTGGGTTGGGTGATTCTCTATAGCCGCGAGCATGCCGATTCCATCATCGGGGCCATTTGGGGCGTGATCGGTCTGACAAAGGGAACGGAAACGCTGAACCGGGCGATCTGCAAGGGGTCTGCAAAGGAACCTTTCGCCGGGGAACTGATCCACGGCAGCATCGAGCTGGTGCTGGGAATTCTGCTTCTGGCCGATCCGCTTACCGCCGTAGGACATCATCTTTTCTTGCTGGGCATTGAGCTGATCGCGGTTGGGATTCAGGCTGTGAAAGAAGCGAAAAAATCCCCCGCGGCGGGGGAAGAAACCGCTTCTTTGGAAAATCAGGCAGGGCAGGCGGATTAGCCCCAGCCTTGCGCACCAACCCAGGCTTCCGCATACAGCGGTGTGGACATATACGCGCACAAACCCGCGGCGGCAGGATTGCAGTACATCCTGCCGCCGCGGATCCTTTGTTCGGGATTAAAAAAACTATATCCCTTCCTCACCGGACAAACGCCGTTTGGCAATCTGAATGAATTTCTTCAGCATGTCATCCCCGGGATAGGGTTTATAAAATATTCCGTAGGACAGTTCCGGCGCGTCACACAGATTGAGAACCGCCAGATGCGGCTCGCCGGGTACCAGAAATTTCGGCAAAACCGCGATTCCAAAACCGGCGCCCGCCAGCACCACAGCCGCCTCCACGCTGGCGCAGAAATGCAGCTCGCCAGGGCTTCTTCCCTCCGCCAGCTTCCATTGAAGCTTTGCCACCTCCGGGACCAGGTTGATGGGATTGCAGAAAATCAGAGGCTGACCGTTTAAGTCCCCCATGGAAACACTGTCCGCCGCCGCAAGCGGATGACCGCGCTGGCAGACACAGGCAATCGGACTTTTCCGAAATTCCCGGTATGTCAAATCCCGGTCATTCCTGGTCCCGTCATGGATGTCAAAAATCAAATCCGCGCTTCCGTTTTCCAAAAGCTGGAAGAGCTGGTCATGGGGAAACACAAAAAGGTGCGGGTGGAGGTTCGGATACAGTTTTCCCAGTTCATCCAGACTTTCGGACAGCAGACACAGCTGGTTATAGCTGCCGCAGCCGATGGACAGCTTCTCAATAGGCTTTTCTTCCGGGTTCTGAAACCGCAGCTTTGCCTGGGCGGCGATTGCCACCATGCTTTGCGCGTCGGGCAGGAAGGATTCCCCCTCCGGCGTGATCTCCACCAACCGGGTGGTTCGCCGGAAAAGCTGCACATTCAGCTCCGTTTCCAGGGATTGGATCTGATGGGAAATGGCAGGCTGGGAAATATGCATCTTTTCCGCGGCTCTGGCAAAACTCAGGGTATTCGCCACAGCGAGGAAACAGCTTAGCTGAAATGTGTTCATAACGTTTGCCCCTTTCCGCGCTTTACAGGATCATGCTTTACCCAAATCATACCATAGGGCGGAAAATATTGCAATGCATCCGCCCGGCGCGCAAAACAGAAAAAACCTGACCGGGAAGCGCGAAGGCGGAAACCATTACCGGCGGCCCGGGTAAATGCTCATTGTGGTTATCGGGTTAGTGAGATCAATTGGAATTTGGCGGCGAGCCGCCGCTGACAAGTCGTGCGCCAAATTTGTGTAGTCGTTTTTGCCCTGCGCCGCT
>CAMCCS010000206.1 GCA_945873295.1 uncultured Clostridia bacterium | reverse complement strand
TTCCAGCAGCTTTCCAGGTAGTCAAAGACCACCCCGGAGACTTCGCCCACTTCCAAGGTCACCGCGCTGACCCTGGTGAGGTTCTGCTCCCGGCCCACTTCCTTCACGGTTTTCATCACATGGGTCACGATTCCCAGCTCGTGCATATCATTTCTTCCCTTTCTGGGCCTTGCGGATGCGGAAGTGCCGCTTGACCATGTTGGGCAGGATATACTTGAGCTTGTCGTCGCAGTTTACCATGGTGGAGCACTCCGGGCGCTCCCGGTGGAGGTGGATGGCGTCAAATTCGCACTGGACGGTGCACAGGCCGCAGCCGATGCACTTGTTGGGGTCCACCACGCTGGCGCCGCAGCCCAGACAGCGGGAGGTCTCGGCCTTGACCTGCTCCTCGGTAAAGGTGCACTTGGATTCATAGAAGGTGCCCACCTTGCTTTCGTCAACGCGGGGGGCCTGACGGGGCGGCTTGTCGTAGGACTCCTGGGGCAGGACGATGTCGGTCTTGTCCAGCTCGATGAAGTCCCGGCGGTTCCGGCCGATGGTCAGGCTGGCGTTGGGCCGGACGAACCGGTGGACTGACTCCGCGCCCTCGTGTCCGGCGGCAATGGCGTCAATGGCGAACTTGGGACCGGTGAACACATCGCCGCCCACGAAAATGTCGGGCTGGGCGGTCTGGTAGGTGAGCTTGTCCGCCTGGGGGCCGTTTCCCCGGCCCAGCTCCACGGCGCTGCCCTTCAGCAGGTCGCCCCAGAGAATGGACTGGCCGATGGACAGGAATACATGCTCGCAGGCAAGGGTCAGGGTGTCGTTTTCGTCATAGCAGGGGGCGAAGCGGTGGTTTTCGTCAAAGACCCGGGTGCACTTTTTCAGTACGATGCCGGTGACTTTGCCGTTTTCCGTAAGGACTTCCTTGGGGCCCCAGCCGCAGTTAACGGTAACGCCCCGTTCCTCGGCCTCGTGAACCTCTTCCCTGGACGCGGGCATTTCCTCCCGGCTTTCCAGGCAGAACATGGATACCTCGCTGGCGCCGCAGAGCTTTGCCGAGCAGGCCACATCCACGGCCACATTGCCGCCGCCGATGACCACGGCCCGGCCCTCTACCCGGTAATCGTGGTTCTCCGCAACCTGGTGGAGGAAGTCCACCGCGGACAGCACGCCCTGGGCGTCCTCTCCGGGGATATTGGCTTTCCGGCTGCCCTGGCAGCCGATGGCGAGATAAAAGGCCTTGTAGCCCTGGCTCCGCAGGTCATCCAGGGACACATCCTTGCCGACCTCCACGCCGCAGCGGATTTCCACGCCCATCTGCCGCAGCACATCGATTTCCGCCTCGATGACCGCCCGGTCCAGCTTGTAGCTGGGGATGCCGTAGGTCAGCATGCCGCCGGGCTTTTGATTCTTTTCAAAGACGGTGGGCTTGTAGCCCATCTCCGCCAGGAAGAAAGCGCAGCTGAGGCCCGCGGGGCCCGCGCCGATAATTGCGATCTTCTCGTCAAAGCCGCCGGGCTGGACCTTGGGGGCCATAATTTCCGGGATGTACCGGGTTTCGGCGTCCAGATCCTGCTGGGCAATGAACTTCTTCACCTCGTCGATGGCAACGGCCTGATCCACGGTGCCCCGGGTGCAGGCGTCCTCGCACCGGCGGTTGCAGATCCGTCCGCAGACCGCGGGGAAGGGATTCATCCGCTTGATGAGGGCGAGGGCCTCCTTGTACCTGCCCTGAGCCGCCATTTTCAGGTAGCCCTGGACGGCAATATGGGCGGGGCAGGCGGTCTTGCAGGGGGCGGTGCCGGTGGGATAGCAGTTGATCCGGTTCTTGTCCCGGTAGTCAATGTCCCACTTGTCCGGGCCCCAGGGGGTGTCGTCGGGGAGCTCATGGCGGGGATATTCCACCGGGCCGGAGGATTTGCACAGCTTCTGGCCCAGCTTCACCGCGCCGGCGGGGCAGACCTCCACGCACCGGCCGCAGGCCACGCAGTTTCCGGATTCCACCTTGGCAACGTAGGCGGAGCGGGACATGTTGGGGGTGTTGAACAGCTGGGAGGTCCGCAGTGCGTTGCACACCTTTACGTCGCAGTTGCAGATGGCAAAGATCTTCTTTTCGCCGTCGATGTTCGTAATCTGGTGGACGAAGCCCAGCTCCTCCGCCTTTTTGAAGATGGCAAGGGCCTCTTCCTTGGAGATGTACCGGCCGCCCTTCTGGGTCTGCACCACATAGTCGGCCATGTCTCCCACGGCAATGCACCAGTCCATGGGATCGTCGCCGCAGCCCTCCCCCATTTTGGCCCGGCTCAGGCGGCAGGAGCAGGGAGAGGCAGCGTACTTGCCCTCGTATTTGTCCAGCCAGTGGGAGATCCGCTCAATGGGAATGGCGGACTGCTCGGCCTCAATGGCCTTTTCCACGGGGATGACGTGCATGCCGATGCCCGCCCCTCCGGGGGGCACCATGGGGGTGATCTTCTCCAGGGGCATAAAGGTCATCCGCTCAAAGAAAGCGGTGACCTCCGGGTGGGCCTCGATGTTCTCCAGGTTCATGTTGAAGAACTCGGCGCTGCCCGGGACGAACCGGGGCAGGAACCAACGCTTTTCGTGGTTGGGGTTGGGATTCTTGGGCTCTAAGTCCTCCCAGTTGTATTCCAGCAGGCCGATGAGGCTCATTTCCTCCAGCAAGTGCTGGAGGGCGGAGGCGCTCAGGCCGGTGAGCTTCAGAAGCTCCTGGAAGGTATACCCCCGGCGGACCTTCATTTTCAGGGCCACGTCCGCCATTTCATCGGTGACCATCCCCGCCAGGCCCCAGTATTCCGGGTCGTCGGCGGTGACTCCTTTCAGTTTGGCAGGCACCCGGTCGGTGATCTTCCGGCCCAGCTTCAGGATCTTCTCCCGGGGCTGGGTGTCCTTGGTGGTGATGGCAAAGGGCAGCTTGCTTTCGTCCAGCGGCATATTGCTCATTGGCATTTCCCTCACTTTCCGCGCGCTTTCCCCTCCGCCCAACGGCGAAGAGCAATGCGCGTAATTTTTTATCTGGTTTGGTTTTCGCGGCAAAGAGATAAATTGGAATTTGCCCGCAGGGCGGGCGGCCAAGTCGTGACGAGCGTGGTCTGTA
>CAMCCS010000205.1 GCA_945873295.1 uncultured Clostridia bacterium | reverse complement strand
GTGCTTTCAAAGATGCCGGTGGTGACATGCAGGTTCATGTCCCGGTAGTTTTCCCCGGGGCCCATGCCGTAATACCGGAAAGCGCTGTCCGGCTCCGGCAGGGTAAATTCCATACCCAGCCGCTGGAGCCACATGCAGTTTTCCCGAACCTTTCCCCGGAGGGCTACATGGAGCTGTCCGCCGTCCCGGGGGGTAAACTCCAGGGTATACCGGAGGAAGGGCATTCTGCCAACGCCCGCCGCCGTAGCCTCCACCCGGACCGTACCGCCCTCCCGGGTGACGGAGCGGACATTATGGAAAATCCTATCCAGGTTCTCCCCCTCCCAGGCGTTAAAATGGCCCCATTTGGAAGCCACATCCCGCTCATTGTCTATGGGAGCCCGCCAGGCGGTGAGCTCCATAGGCCCGGCCAGCAGTTCCTTTTCTCCCGCCCGGATGGAGATAAGCTTTCCTAAGTCCTTGGAAAGGGTGTAGACCCGGTCCCCGGTGTGCAGGAAGAAGCTGTGGGCATCCTCGGTGATGGCGGTGTTGTGACTTCCTGTCTCCGCGAGCCCTTTCACGGCCGCGGGCAGGCGCAGCTCCGTCATAGCCACTTCCCGGCCCTCGCCGTCATACATGCGGCAGACGGCGTATGCCCCCAGGGCGCAGCTTTCCGGCATTTCCACCGGCAAAAGCCCAGTCTGCTTGGGGGCCAGGTCCAGCCGGAACTCCCGGGTTTCCCCGGCAATGCCGTCCACATTCACCTGGACCGTCAGGCGGTAGCTTTCCAGACAGGTAAAGTCAAAGAGGTTTGTTACGGCGATCTTGTCCCCCTCCAGACGGAAGCGGACATTCTGGTAGGCGTACTTGGCATTCAGGGAGCCTGCCTTGAACTTCCGGTCATGGGTTACAAGGCCGTCGGCGCAGAAATTGCCGTCGTCGGTCAGCTCCCCAAAGTCCCCGCCGTACTGGGGGATGCCGTTTACCAGCACGGTATGGTCCGCCCACTCCCAGATGCAGCCTCCGATGAGTTTGGGGCTGTTGTAGATCAGCTCCCAGTAGTCCTTCACGTCGCCGGGGCCGTTGCCCATGGCGTGGCTGTACTCGCAGAAGAAATAGGTCTGCTTTGCCTCCGGATTCGCAGCGTATTTTGCCACGGATTCATAGGAGGGGTACATTTCCGAGTGGAGGTCCGGCCAGCGGCGGTCGGGCTTTTCGGTGCCGTCGGCATAGCGGGTGGCGTCCTCGCAGTGGACAAGACGCCGTTTGTCCGTATCGTGGAGCCAGCCGATCATCTCCCGGTTATTCTCGCAGAAGCCGCTTTCGTTGCCCGTGGACCAGGAGAAGATGCAGGCGTGGTTTTTGTCCCGGTGGTAGGCCCGCTGAATCCGTTCCAGATAGGCAGGAAGCCACTGCGGCTGGTTGCCGATCCACGCTTCATTCCCCTCGGTATCGTAGCCGGGGCCGGGGGTAAACCGGCTGGTAAAGCCGTGGGTCTCAATATCCGTTTCCAGCACCACATAGAAGCCCATCCGATCGCACAGCTCCAGGAACTTAGGACTGGGGGGATAGTGGGAGGTGCGGATACAGTTGATATTCAGTTCCTTCATCCGGGTCAAATCCAGGCGCAGGTCCTCCTCCGTCATGGCAAAGCCGTTGACCGGGTGGGTGTCATGGTGGTTGACCCCCTTGAGCTTCACCTCCACCCCGTTTACGGTAAAGGCGGAGCGCTCATTGATGGCATAGGTGACGAAGCCCACCGCCTGGCGGATCACTTCCCCCTGGTTTTCAAAGACCAGGGTATAGAGCTTAGGCTGCTCCGCGTTCCAGAGGATGGGGTTATCCACGGTAAATTCCAGGGCGTTTTCCCCGGCTTTCCGGTCAAGCAGATGGGTCTCGGGGTCGTAGAGGGAAACCTCCGCGGCCCCTTCCATGGCGACACGGATGACATTTCCCTCCGTGCGAATGTCAATGTCCCGGATATGGCCCTGGGGCCGGGACAGCAGGTACACATCCCGGAAGATGCCGTTCATTCGGAAGCAGTCCTGGTCTTCCAGGTAGCTTCCGCTGCACCACTTGCGCACCTTGGCGGTGACGGTGTTTTCCCCGGGCTTTACAAAATCCGTGATGTCAAACTCCGCCTGCAGGTGGCTTCCCTGGGAGTAACCTACGTAGCTGCCGTTGATATACAGCTCCACGCAGGAGGAAACGCCCTCGAACACGATGTAGTGCCGGCGGCCCGTATCGGAAACAGAAAAGGTCCTTTCGTACACACCCATGGGGTTTTCGGCGGGCACATAGGGCGGGTCCACCGGGTAGGGGTAGACCACGTTGGTATAGACGGGCTTTTCATAGCCCCGGCTCTGCCAGCAGGAGGGCACATCGATGGAACCAGCGGCAGCGGGGGTCTCGTCAAAGTCCCGGTTATAGAACGAAAAGTCCCAGATGCCGTTGAGGCTTACCATGGCCCCCTCGTTTTCGGGAATGTAGTAGGCACGCTGCTTCAGGCGGTTTTCCTGAATGTGCTGTAAGTCTTCGTAATGTCGCATAACGTATCCTCTCTTCGGGGTGTAGTCTTTTCGGTAGGAAGAGAAATTGGTTTTTTGAATTTCCAGTCATTGCGAACCCGAATTCCCGGTCATTGCGAGCCAGTCCGAAGACTGGCGTGGCAATCTCCCGGATAGAAGTACCACTTTTCATGAATGAATTCCGGGAAACGGCAGGATGGAACAGACTGTATGACGACAGGCTACCCGGAATTCGATGGAGATTGCCACACCAGCGTGCGCGCTGGTTCGCAATGACACGTTCTGACGGTGCGCCAATCGCAATGACCGGGAATTCGACGTCGTTTCTCTCTTTTACACAAACGTTTCATTGGTTTCCCCGGCGGCGGGGTGACCGGTGACGGGGCGGATGGTGATAACGTGGTGGAACGGGGTGTAGTCCGTCATGTACACCGTGGCGGCGCCGGGGGTCTTCAATTCGCTGTCCTCCTTGCCCTCGGTGAAGTGGTGGACGCCGAAAGCGGGGCCCACCTCCATGGAGGAAGCGGCGTTAGACACAATAAAGTCGGAATCCCGGAGCACCAGCACCTCGTCGCCGTGAACGGGCATGGTCAT
>CAMCCS010000204.1 GCA_945873295.1 uncultured Clostridia bacterium | reverse complement strand
GCTGCAGCTTCACGGTGCCGAAGCCCTTTTCGCCGTAGGAGCCGTCGTCGGTCATGAGGTAGAGGTTGGTGGAGGCAGCCTTGAATTCCTCCTCCAGGATCACCAGGTCCTTGTTCCGGAAGCCGATGATAACGTCAACAATGGCGCCGGCCTCCAGGAAGCCCCGGGCAGCAGGCAGAGCAATGGCGCAGCCCACGCCGCCGCCAACCACGCACACCCGCTTCTTGCCCTCTACATCGGTGGGTTTACCCAGGGGGCCGACGAAGTCCTGAATGTAGTCGCCCTCATTGAGTTTGCCCAGGGCGATGGTGGAGAAGCCCACCTTCTGGAAAATGATGGAAACGGTGCCCTTTTCCCGGTCACAGCCCGCGATGGTCAGGGGTACCCGCTCGCCCATTTCGTCAATGCGGAAGATGATGAACTGACCGGCCTTGGCCTTTCTGGCAACGAAGGGGGCTTCGATGTCCATCATGGTGACCGTGGGATTCAGCTCCCTTTTGCTTACGATCTTATACATGTGATTACCGTCCTTTTCGTTTCGGTTGTTTATTTTCAGGGCAAACGCCCTTTTTTATGGAGTTTGTAAAGCACTTGGGAAAATTGGAATTTTCGCATCGTCAGAACGTGTCATTCCGAACCAGTCCGAAGACTGGTGTGGGAATCTCCATCGAATTCCGGGCAGCCTATCGTCATACAGGCTGTTCTTTTTGTACCATTTTCCGGAATCTGCCTGTGTATTATTTCGTCTCCGTAGGGGCCGATGAGGGCATCGGCCCCTACATTGGCGTTGCGGATCATTTGTAAATACCAATTTCCCTCCCTGCCGCGATTTTCCGATAAGCTTTATTTCTGCTTCAGAATGTCCCGAATCTCGGTAAGCAAGGTTTCCTCGGCGCTGGGGGCGGGAGGGGCAGGGGGCGCGGGAGGCTCCGCTTCCGCTTCTTCCTTTTTCTTTGTGATGCTTGCCATCTTGTTCAGGCCCTTGACCAGCCAGAACACCACCAGGGCCAGAATGCCGAAGTTGATGACCGCGGCCAGGAAGTTGCCGTAGTTCAGAGTGTTCGCAACCACGTTGCCCGCCTCATCCACGGGGCCGCCGAAGAGCCGGGGGAGGGTGATTTTCAGCTCGGAGAAGTCAATGCCGCCCATGAAGATGGCGATGATGGGCATAATGACGTCGTCGGTCAGGCTCTTGGTAATGGTGCCGAAGCCAGCGCCGATGATGGTACCGACTGCCAGAGCCATGGCGTTGCCCTTCACGGCAAAGGCCATGAATTCATCCCACCAGCCGGGCTTTTTTCCGTGTTTGGACATAGATTTTCCTGCCTTTCAATAGAATTTTCGATATGTTATGTTCTGTTGTATGGTATGCGGGCGTATGCCGTACATCCAAGGCCTCCCCTGTGTAAGGGGAGGTGATACCAGTGCGCACACTGGTATCGGAGGGGTTGTAATTGATTTTCTTTGTATGTGTCCATTGTCAAAGTTAACAATGTTATTTTGACAATCCCTCAGTCAGCTCCGCTGCCAGCTCCCTTTACACAAGGGAGCCCTTGCCGCGTACCGTAACCTACTGCGCTCCTTTAAAACGTCACGTCAATTGTCAATTATTTAGCGATGACCTCAAGGCCGCCCAGGTATTTGCGCAGGGCTTCGGGGACCACGATGCTGCCGTCGGCCCGCTGGTTCTGCTCGACAAGGGCGGGGAAAATACGGGAGGTAGCAAGGCCGGAGCCATTCAGGGTATGCACGAACTCGGGCTTGCCGGTGGCTTCCCGGCGGAAGCGGATATTGCCCCGGCGGGCCTGGTAATCCCGGGCATTCGAAACGGAGGAAACCTCCTTGTAGCCGTTCATGGAGGGGATCAGGATTTCAATATCATAGGTTCTTGCCATGGAGGCAGAGCAGTCTCCCGCCGCTAGCTTCACGGTGCGGAAGTGCAGGCCCAGGCCGGCAACCAGATTCTCGGCCTTGCGGACCAGCTCGTCAAAGGCCGCGTCGGAATCCTCAGGGCGGGTAAACTGGAACATCTCCACCTTATTGAACTGATGGCCCCGGACCATGCCCCGCTCGTCGGCCCGGTGGGAACCGGCCTCCCGGCGGAAGCAGGGGGTGTAGGCAAAGAACTTCTTGGGAAGATCGGCTTCACTGAGGATTTCCTCCCGGTAGACGGAAGCCAGGGCCGCCTCGGCGGTGGGGAGCATATAGTGAATCCGGTCATCGGTGGGGTTCGCGATCTTGTAGACCTCATCGGCAAACTTGGGGAATTGGCCCGCGGTCTCGCCGCACTGGTACTCCAGCATGTGGGGCGGCAGAATAAACTCGTAGCCGTCGGCAATGTGGGTATCGATGAAGTAGTTCAGAAGCGCCCATTCCAGCCGCGCGCCCATGCCGGTGTACATCCAGTTGCCCGCGCCGGCCAGCTTCACGCCCCGCTCATAGTCGATCAGGCCCAGGTTCTGGCACAGATCCACATGGTGCTTGGGTTCAAAGTCAAAGGAATGCTTCTCGCCCACATACCGCAGGGGCTGGTTGTTCTCCTTGCCACCGGGAAGCAGGTCAGGGTCGGGGAGGTTGGGAAGGCTCAGCATAGCGGTGCGGTACTCCGCCTGCAGCTCACCCAGCTCCCGCAGCTCATCAGCAACATCCTGGTCCAGCTGTACGCTCTGAGCGTTGTTGGCGGCGATGGCGGCGTCTATGGCGGAGGTGTCCGCGCCCTCACGCTCGGCCTTTTTCTTCTGGCCGAAGAGCTTGCCGTTTTCCTTGGACAGCTTGTTCTTCTGGGCGGTCTTACCCTCGGAGGCGGTCTTCAGAGCCCGGATCCGCTCGTCCAGCTCCAGAATCCGATCCACGGTAGCGTCGCAGTCCACTTCCTTGGCTTTCAGGCCCGCCTTCACGGCGTCAGGATTTTCCTTGATTTTCTTAATGTCAAGCATATGGCTTCTCCTTTTGCGTTTTGGATTATATGAATTTTTGAATTGCTTATGGTGTAAATATGTCCAGAAATTGATACCTGACAGACCAGCAGTTGGTACAACCGGCTGCATTTCAAAATGTGCTTATCGGCTTAACGCAGCAAACCGATAAATTGGAATTTGCAGAGGAACG
>CAMCCS010000203.1 GCA_945873295.1 uncultured Clostridia bacterium | reverse complement strand
GGTTCTGTCCATGCTGCGCACCTCTTTTCCTGCTTAGTTTTTAACGTTAAGGGAAACCAACATCAAAGCGACAAATAGGAAATTATAGGGGAAGTTGGGGCATCGAACAACACTGTCATTCCGAACCAGTGCGCACACTGGTGTGGGAATCTCCATCGAATTCCAGGCAGCCTATCGTCATACAGACTGTCCTATCCTGCCATTTCCCGGAATTCGTCCACGAGAAATTGTGCTTCTATCCAGGGGATTGCCACACCAGTGACATCGGTCACTGGTTCGCAATGACCGGGAATTCGGGTTCGCAATGACGCGTTCTTACGGTATGTCAAATTCCAATTTGGCTGTTCCCATTCGACAATTTTCGACATTTTCCATATTATACCAGCACGCGGCGGGAATGGCAACGCTGATCATGGCAATAGTGACAAGTTTTTTCTTCCGGACGGGCGTATATTTAACAAATTCGTTCCTTGACAGACCTGCTGGGACGGTGCTAAAATACCCCCAAATAAAGCAAGTAGAGGCGCGGCAAACATCAGTACCGGAAAGCAATGCCAGACAGCAGCTTTGCGGGAAAGGGAATGCCGCCGAAGGGTCGAAGGCGTGTCTGCGCCGCGATGCCTGGGCCGGTGGAGAAGATCTGCCGGACTGCCGCATGTTTTTGCGGAGAGCTATGAGCGGAACAATCCCCCCAGGATGCTTCAGCCATAGCCGTATTTCGGTTATGGCTGTTTTTATCCCTATCAACACACAAAAGGAGAGAGTATTATGAAGAAGATTTTTGCCCTGGTCCTGGCCGCCTGCCTGCTGCTGGCGCTGACCGCCTGCTCCGGCTCCAAGACCGCGTCCAATGAGGGCGGGATCCCCGGCCTGGAGGACGGGGTGTTCACCGTGTCCATGGAGTGCGCCTACGCCCCCTACAACTGGACCCAGACCGATGACGCCAACGGCGCTGTGCCTATCAAGGATTCCAACGAGTATGCCAACGGCTACGACATTATGATCGCCAAGAAGATCTGCGAGGCCAATGGCTGGGAGCTGGAAGTGGTCCGCTCCGACTGGGATTCCCTGGTGCCCGCCGTCCAGGCCGGAACCATTGACGCCGCCATCGCCGGCCAGTCCATGACCGCGGACCGGGCCGAGCAGGTGGACTTCGCCGGCCCCTACTTCTACGCCACCATCGTCTGCGTAACCAAGGCGGACAGCCCCTACGCGAACGCCACCTCCATTGCGGACCTGGCCGGCGGCAAGTGCACCGCCCAGATTGCCACCATCTGGTATGACCAGTGTCTGCCCCAGATCCAGGGCGCCCAGATCCAGACCGCTTCCGAGACTGCGCCCGCCATGCTGATGGCCCTGGAGACCGACACCGTGGACTTCATCTGCACCGACATGCCCACCGCCCAGGGCGCTGTGGCGGCCTATCCGGATATGAAGATTCTGGACTTCTCCGGCACCGACGGTGACTTCCAGTTCAGCGAGGAGGTTCGGGCGGAGAACGTGAACATCGGTATTTCCGTGAAGAAGGGCAGCACCGCTCTGGTGGATGCTATCAACAGCGTCCTTGCCACCATGACCGCTGATGACTTCAACAAGCTGATGGCGGAAGCAATCGCGATTCAGCCTGTAGGCGAATAATCCTCCAAGGTCAGAAAGGAGTAGGGAGCGTCCATGAATCGATTTGTCCAGCTTGGCTCGGACATAGCCAAGCTCTGGGCCAGGTACGGCAGCTCTTATCTGAGCGGTATCCGCAATACCCTGGTGCTGGCCCTGGTAGCCACGGCTATCGGCTGTGTGATCGGCTTCATCTGCGGTATCCTGCAGACCATTCCCCATCCCAAGACGGATCATCCGGTGAAACGGTTTTTCCTGACACTGATTCGGGGCATCATCCGGGTGTATGTGGAAGTATTCCGGGGGACTCCCATGGTGCTGCAGGCGGTGTTTGTCTATTACGGCCTGCCCTATTTCTCCGGCAATACCATGCAGTTTCAGAGTGTCTGGCTGGCGGCGATCCTGGTCGTCTCCGTGAACACCGGCGCCTATATGGCCGAGACGGTGCGCGGCGGCATTCTGTCCATTGATCCGGGACAAACCGAGGGCGCCAAGGCTATCGGCATGACCCATGTGCAGACCATGCTCTATGTGATCCTGCCCCAGGCCCTGCGGAACATCCTGCCCCAGATCGGCAACAACTTTATCATCAATGTGAAGGATACCTCCGTCATGTTCATCATCTCCTTTACGGAGTTCTTCGCTGTGCACCGGGGCGCGGTGGGCGCTACCTACCTGTATTTCCCCTCGGCGGTGATTGAGATGGTGGGCTACCTGTGCATGACCCTTGTTGCCTCCTTCCTGCTGCGCTGGTGGGAAAAGAAGCTGGATGGCGACAGCAGCTACAGCCTTGCTACCGGAGACCAGCTTGCCCCCACTGCCGGGATGCTGAACCATCCCGGAAAGGGCAGCAATTTTGACGAGCAAAACCGGGAATTCCCGGAAGCTGTCAAAAACAGAAATTTCAGCTCCAGGGGGGAACGGTGATATGGCAGAAACGATCTTACAGGTGCGGCACCTGTCCAAATCCTTTGGCGCCAACGCCGTTTTGAAAGACATTGACTTTTCTGTCTCTCCGCAGGATGTGACCTGCATTATCGGCGCCTCCGGCTCCGGCAAGTCCACCCTCCTGCGGTGCATTAACCTTTTGGAGACCCCCACCTCCGGGGACATCCTCTTTCACGGAAAGAAGATAAACGGCAAGGGTGTCCGGGCATCGGAGTACCGGACCCATGTGGGTATGGTGTTCCAGTCTTTTAACCTGTTTTCCAATATGACCGTGCTGGAAAACTGCATGGTGGGTCAGACAAAGGTGCTGAAAAAGAGCCGGGCGGAAGCTGAGGCCAATGCCATGAAGTACCTGGAAAAGGTGGGCATGGCCCCCTATATCCATGCCCGGCCCCGGCAGATTTCCGGCGGTCAGAAGCAGCGGGTGGCCATTGCCCGGGCACTGGCCATGAACCCGGAGCTGCTGCTCTTTGATGAGCCCACCTCCGCCCTGGACCCGGAAATGGTGGGCGAGGTGCTCTCCGTTATGCGCGACCTTGCCCAGGAGGGCACGACCATGATCGTTGTGACCCA
>CAMCCS010000202.1 GCA_945873295.1 uncultured Clostridia bacterium | reverse complement strand
ATCAGATCTGGGAATAGCCGAAGCTGTTGACCAGGGCGTCAATCCGCTGGCCGGCCTTGCAGTAAGGGCAGTCCCGGTAGTCGTAGCTGGCATAACCGGGCAGGTCGTTGATGGTGTACACGGAGCGGACGGGATAGCCCGCCACTTCCTCCACCGCGCTGTAGATGGCGGCAACTCCCGCCACATGGCCGCCGTAGTAGCCGATGGCCTCAATGGACCGCTTGGCAGTGAAGCCGGTGGTCACGGAAGCCATGAGCACCAGCACATGCTTCCCCCGGATCATGGGCTGCACGTTGTCCCGGAAGATGATCTGGGAGTTGGCATTGTACTCCGGCTCCAGAACATAGATGGTCTGGTGGGCGTTAATCGTCCGGAAGCCGCTCTTCGTCAGCTCTCTGGCAACGCAGGTACCCAGCACCGCCGTACCATCCAGGCACAGGATCGTATCCACGGGGGTATCATTGATAAAATGGGACACCAGCTGCTGGGCGCTGTCCTCCGCCTCGCTGAGGCGGGTTTTCTGGAAGGTGATGTCCACATAATAATTGATATGGGAATGGTTGGTGGCAAAATGGCCCCGGGCGATACGCAGCGGCGCGTTACCCCGGCGGATGGGGAGATTCATCAGGGTAATCATAGGTTCAGCCTCCTGTAAAGAATAAAAAAGAAAGCGTCCCGACGATGCCAGATCCCGGCCGCCGAAAAGGCTTTTTTTCATCATACCCCACCCGGGCAAAAAAGGCAAGTAGAATCTGTACAAAAAGTAACCAAAAATCACCGATAAGACTTGGGCATATTGCGCAGTTTCAAAAGCGGTTCCTGGCGCAGAAATTGCCCGGCAATGATCCGGCAGATCCTGCGGGTGCGGATCATCCAATGGATTTTGCCGTAGCTTGCCCACATGATCCCATCGGTCTCCCCGGGAAGAAGCACCGTATCCTTCAGGGAAACGGGGCGGTACAGGCAGTAGAAATCATAAATCGTATTCCGGTCCCGGTCCGTACACAGCAGCTCAAATTCCTCCGGATCTGCCCGGATCCCAGTCTCCTCAAACAGCTCCCGGCTGATGGCTTCCCGGCTGGTCTCCCCCGCCTTGGCGGCGCCGCCGGAGTTTTCCCAGGTTCCGGCAAAGCTCTTTCCCGGCGAGCGGCGGGTTAAAAGCAGGCGGCCCCTGCCGTCGTAGACCCACACGCATACCACAAGACCGTACTCCCCCGGCTTCCAGGGCGTTCCCCGCAGGTGCACCCGTCCGGTGGGATGCCGATCTTCATCATAGATGTCATTCCATTCGGGTTTCAACATTGGTTCCTCGATTCTCTGTTCACAGTATGGCATGTATTGTAGCACATCCTGACTGCAATGGCAAGCACAACCAGACCCGCTCCCGGACGGGGGCAAGCTCCGTTTTCGCGGCTCGCATCCATGCGCAATGGCGCTTTTTTCTCCCGGAAGGGAAGAGAAAGGCCTGTTTTTTCTACGTTTCGTGCATGTTTTTCCGCCATTCGTGCAATACAGCTTGCAATTGATCCCGAGGACACTGTATAATGTAGAAAATATTATGCATATCAGCTTTTCGCAGCAAACAGATAAATTGGAATTTGCCCGCAGGGCGGGCGGCCAAGTCGTGCGGTAGATTGGTGTAGTCGTTTTTGCCCTGCGCCGCTCGGTATCGTTCCGTGGTGCGGTGGCGGGGCGCCGACCTCCCGGTCATTGCAAACCAGTCCTCTTAAGTGGTGTGGCAATCTCCCGGATAGAAGTACCATTTTTCGTTAATACACCGGCAGATTCCGTGAAACGGTACAAAAAGAACAGTCTGCATGACGATGGGCTGCCCGGAATTCGATGGAGATTGCCACACCAGCGTGCGCGCTGGTTCGCAATGACACGTTCTGACGGCCCGACAAATTCCAATTTGCCGCAATGATGCGTGAACCCGATAAGCATTATAAAAACACGGAAAAAGGAGGGACGGATATGCCCCAGACGATTCAGGTAAATATGCTCGGCAAGTTTACCATCGCGCCGGAGGGCCAGGCTCCTGAAAAGGAGCTGAGCTTTACCTGCCGTTCCCGCCGGATCTGGACGCTGCTGGCCTACTTTATCATCCACCGGGACCGGGGAATTCCGCCCCAGGAGCTCATTGACCTGCTCTGGCCGGACGGCGAGGCCGACCTTATCACACTGCAAAATAACATCAGCCGGGCCCGTACCGCTTTGGGTACCCTGGGTCTGAGCAACAGCCAGCACCTGATTACCTGCCGGGACGGCCTGTACCGGTGGTCTTCCCAGGTTGAAACCGAAGTGGACGCGGACATTTTCCAGGAGCTCTACACAAAAGCTACCGCCTGCCAGGATACCAGCCAGGCTGTGGCATATGCCCTGAAAGCCATCGAGCTTTATAAGGGGGACTTTCTGCCCGAGGCCGCCATGGAGCCCTGGTGCGTCCATCTGAATGCCTACTTCCGCTCCATCTACCTGAAACTGTGCCGCAGCGCCGTGGACTGGCTCCTGGAGCTGGGCCGGAAGGAAGAAGCCGCCCAGATCTGCACCCAGGTGGTCCGCCTGGACCCCATGGTGGAGGAATTCAGCGTCTTGCTGATGAAAATCGACACCCTGCGGGGGGAATCCCGAAAAGCGCTGGATCACTACACCTACATCAAGGATCTGTACAAGCAGACCTTTAACGTCTCCGTCTCTCCGGAAATGGAGGCGGCCCATGCCGCCGCTATCCGTGCTCTGTACGGTAAGGAGCTGGGGCTGGAGGATGTACGCAGCTTTCTGAGTCAGGGAGGTCCCATCACCGGCGCGTTCCCCTGCGACAATATGGTATTTCGGGGTATTGTCGGCCTGTGCCTGCGGGAGATCCGGCGCAGCGGCCAGCCCGCCCAGATCGCAATCCTGTCTCTGGATCCCCGGGGCCAGCTGCCGGAGGAACAGTCCGTCGATATGAAACGGCTGGAGCTTGCCATCACCGCCACCTTACGGGCCGGTGATCCCTTTACCAAGATCAGCGCCAACCAGTTCATGGCCCTCCTGTCCGGCGCCAATGCCGACGGAGCCGCTGCCGCCATGACCCGCACCGCAAACCGCCTGCGCCGATTCTATCCCAAGATCGCCGCCGGTTTTTCCTATCACCTGTACGA
>CAMCCS010000201.1 GCA_945873295.1 uncultured Clostridia bacterium | reverse complement strand
TACATATATCCGACTTGTTTTCAGATATGGAAACAGGGTTGCGTGATTGGGATTCTAAAGGAGTTCTCCGTATTGGTGCAAGCATCACCATCGGCTCGCAGTTTTTACCGAACTATGTAAAGGCATTCTCTGAACTCTGCCCAGGGCTTGATGTCAGAGTTACCGTTGAGCAATCAGAACGTCTGGAACAAAAAATTTTGGCAAATGAATTGGATTGTGCGTTGATCGAAGGTATTGCACATGATCCAAATATCGTTTCGGAAGCCTACATGGAAGATCATCTGAGTGTTATATGCGGTACGGATAAAGGCTGGACACAGGGGCAAGTTATATCCATAGAAGATTTTCAAAGACAGCGATTTCTCTTGCGAGAAAAAGGCAGTGGCACACGAGAGGTGTTTAACCGTGTAGTTGAACAGGCTGGCATCCACATTACACCAGTATGGGAAGCAATGAGCACAACAGCACTGGTCAATGCTGCAATCAATGGATTAGGAATTGCTGTATTACCGCATCGAATGATTCTTCCGGCTCTGCGACAAGGCTTGATTTGTACTGTCAAAGTAGAGGGGTTGAGTTTCAGCCGAAATTTCCATATCATTCATCATAAAGATAAGTTTTTAACAACTTCTGCCAAGCGATTTATTACTTTGTGCAGAGATTTTGAGACTGATTACCCCTTGCCTTGTTACAACGGACTATATGAATAAAAGATTAGAGCCGCAGTCCAATCACATGACTGCGGCTCTTGCAATATTAGTATAAAGATTTATATTCAGTTACAGTTTTCAGATATGCTTCGGGATTGCCGTTCAGTATCAGCTCGGCGTATGCTACCGGGTCATTGTAAATCAGATAATCAAGCTCTGATCGCTGATACATATTGTCGGCAACCTCATTCTCAACGGCGATGGTATCAATGGCAATCATGCTGCCACTTGCAAATTTCAGTTCCACACAAGCGGCATCCATGTTGAACTCACAAGAAATCAATCTGTCCATAAGAAACCTCCATTCTGCGGGATGTTAGATCATCCCAAAATATTTGAATGCTTCTCGGATTGCTTTCTCTTTTTCCGGCGGACACTGAGGCTGTCTGGAATCCTCAGATTTTGGCAGGTTATAGTTTTTACCGACCTCAATCCCACATTTCCGTTTAATCTGTGAGATATAGAGGTTGGACACCTTTAACCCGGTATGCTCCAACACATACTCCTTGATCTGCGGATAGGTAGCTCCATCTTGGAACTCTGACATATCCATATCTTCCAAAGAGAACTCAACCCGAATCTTTTTCGAGTCGACCTCGCCCTTGGAAAGTAAGACAACCGTCTCTACATGAGCACACCTGGGGAACAGGTCTGCCGCCTGGGCGGATTGGAGGGCGAAGCCTTTTTCTTTCAGCAGGGCCACGTCCCGGGCCAGAGTGGCGGGGTCACAGGAGATATACACAAGACGCCGGGGGTTCATCCGGGTAATGGCCTCAATGGCGTCGGCGTTTAAGCCCTTTCTTGGCGGATCTACGGTAATGACATCCGGGCGGACGCCGTTTTCTTCCAGCTTGAGAGCCGCCTGGCCCGCGTCGCCGCAGAAAAATTCCGCGTTCCGGATTCCGTTTCGCCTGGCGTTCTCCCGGGCGTCCTCCACCGCCTGGGGGATGACCTCCACGCCGATGACCTTTCCCGCAGCGGAGGCCATGGCAAGGGTGATGGTGCCCACACCGCAGTACAGGTCAAGGACGGTGTCGTCTTTGGTGATCCCGGCAAGGTCAATGGCAGCCTTGTACAGCCGCTCCGCCTGGGTGTGGTTTACCTGGTAAAAAGACCGGGGGGACAGCCGGAAAGAAAGGCCGCAGAGGGTATCCTCAATATACCCGGGGCCGTAAAGGGTGATGAATTTGTCTCCCAGAACGGCGTTGCCCTTTTTGGTGTTCACGCTGAGCACCAGGGTGGTAAAACCGGGAATTTTCTTTAAACGCTCCACCAGGGCGTCCACTCTGGGAAGCTTCTCCCCGTTGCACACGAGGCACACCAGGATTTGGCCCGACACTGCCCCCCGGCGGACATAAATGTGCCGCAGGAGGCCTTTGTGTGTGGTTTCGTCGTACACCGACACCTGGTTTTGGTTTACATAATCCATAACCGTATCCTTGACGGCATCGGTTTCCTCCGGCAGAATCAGGCACCGTTTGTTTTCTACGACAGTATGGGTCCCCGCCCGGAAGAACCCGGCATAGGCCCTGCCCTTATCCCGGGCAACGGGGTACTGGGCCTTGTTCCGATAGCCGTGGCAGTCCGGGACGGCGAGGATGGGCATAGCTTCAAGCTGCTCCCCCGCCAGCCGGTTGAGGCAGGTCCGCACCCGCTCCGCTTTCAGCCGGGTTTCCTCGGCGTAGTCCATGTGCCAGAAGTCGCAGCCGCCGCAGAGCTTGGCAACGGGGCACTCCCGGTTCACCCGATGGGGGGATTTTTCCAGGATCCGGACGATTTTCCCTGCCGCCCAGGTCTTTCCTGCCTTTTCGATGCGCACCAGCACCCGCTCCCCGGCAACGGCGTTGGGGAGGAACACGGCGCAGCCCTCGATATGGGCAATGCCCTGCCCCTCGGCGGTGTAGTCCGTCACCAGGGCTTCGTATTCCCGATTCTTTTCCAGCATTACAGCACCTTTTCCATTCCGATTTTCTGCCGCTGCAGGCCGCAGTTTTCATAGAACCGCAGGGCGTTGTCGTTGCCCCACCAGACGTTCAGCGTCACCGCGTCGCAGGAAAGCTCCCTTGCCAGCTCCAGGGCCCGACGGTACAGCGCCCCGGCAATGCCCCGGCCCCGGTGGCTTTTATCCACGCACAGGTCGTCGATATACAGTACCCTCCGGTCACAGAGCACCGGGTCGTCCTTGGTGACCTGAAGAATGCAGAAAGCGTAGCCCACCATTTTTCCATCTTCTTCCGCCGCCAGGATGGGGCGGTCTGATGTTTTCAGCAGCCGTTTCAGGGCCGCTTCGTCATATTTCTGGGCGCCCGCCCGGAACAGGTCGGGGCGGATCTGATGGTGCACTTCCCCCACCTGCAGCAGCAGGTCCAGCATCTGGGGAATATCGTTTTCACAGGCAAAGCGAATGGTCATAGGGATTCTCCGTTCTGTAGGTT
>CAMCCS010000200.1 GCA_945873295.1 uncultured Clostridia bacterium | reverse complement strand
AAA
This sequence comes from uncultured Clostridia bacterium, assembly GCA_945873295.1. Taxonomy (GTDB): domain Bacteria; phylum Bacillota; class Clostridia; order Oscillospirales; family Oscillospiraceae; genus Faecousia. Next base: position 3,156 of record CAMCCS010000200.1, on the reverse strand, counting down.
GGATTGTCCATTGTCGATTATTTATTGTCCATTGTCTGCTTTTCCCCCGTTTTTGGTGGGAAACCAGTTGCTTTTTGCCGGGGCGCATGGTAAGATAGGAACAGGTTCCCAATTGAATTTCTTCGGAAGGAGTTGTCTTCATGTACTATAAGAACGCAAGAATTTTCTGTTCCGATTTCCGGTTCCGCACCGGCGCTTTTCAGGTGGAGAACGGGGTCTTTGGAGAAATCCTGCCCGATACCGTCCCCGACGACGCCATCGACCTGGGCGGAGCCACAGTGATCCCCGGCCTGATTGAGGTCCACAGCCACGGAAATTCCGGCGCCGACTTCTCCGACGGCGACTACGACGGGCTCAAGGCCATGGCAGCCTATTATCTGCGTCAGGGCGTCACTTCCTTTGCCCCCGCCAGCATGACCCTGCCCTACGATGTGCTGGAAAAGGCCTTTGCCACCGCTGTAAAGCTGAAAGCGGAAGCGCCCGCCGGATGCTCCCGGATCCGGGGCATCCAGATGGAGGGCCCCTACTTCTCCTATAAAAAAAGAGGCGCCCAGAACCCGGACTATTTGAAGGACCCGGATTTTGAAGGCTTCAAAAAGCTCTATGATGGTGCGGAAGGTCTAATCCGCATTGTGGATGTGGCTCCCGAACTGCCCGGCGCGGCGGAGTTTACCGAAAAAGCCGCGAAGCTGTGCACCGTATCCGTTGCCCACACCGATTCCGATTATGACCACGCCAGAGCCGTGTTCCGCGCAGGCGCCACCCATCTGACCCACCTGTACAACGCCATGCCCGCTATCAGCCACCGCGCTCCCGGTGTGATTCCCGCAGCGGTGGAAAACCCCAATGTCCGGGCGGAAATGATCTGCGACGGCTACCACATTCACCCCGCCGCCGTAAGGCTTGCCTATTCCATGTTCGGAGGCAGCCGGATCGTTCTGATCTCCGATTCCGGACGGTGCGCCGGTATGCCGGAGGGTTCCCAGTTTGAGCTGGGCGGCCAGGACTGCTGGCTCCGGGGCGGTGTAGCCCGGCTTGCCGACGGTACCATTGCCTGCTCCGCCACAAACCTGTGGGTCTGCCTGCAAAACGTTCTGTCCTGGGGCATCCGGGAGGAGGATGCCGTCCGCTCCGCCACCTGGAATCCCGCCTGCGCCATCGGCGCGGAAAAAGAGGTCGGCTCCATTGCCCCCGGCAAGCAGGCCGATTTCCTGGTGTGCGCCCCGGACTACAGCATCAAGCGTGTCTTCCTGGCAGGAGAGGAAATCCAGTAAGGTTTTCTGTCCATTGGGTCAGGAAAGCGATAAACTGGAAATTGGCGGGCCAATACCTTCCCCCGGGGGGAAGGTGCCCCGCAGGGGCGGATGAGGAACGGCGACATCTTCTGATGTGGGACGCAGGCAAACAAGAACATACAGCCTTTCAAATTGTACCTTTTTAACGAACTATATTCGTAATCGGAACATTTCGCCGATCCTCATCAGTCACCCAAATCGGTTTCGAAGTGCCGATTTGGGCGACAGCTTCCCCCCGGGGGAAGCCAAGGGCGCTTCCACGCCAGTGCGTCAAATTCCAATTTCCCCGCCTGATGAATCATCCCAATATCCATAACAACAACGAGGTATTCATGTTCCGTAAGTACATCGGGGACAGGGCGTTCTACCGGCGAATCCTTTACGTCGTCCTGCCCATCATCATTCAGAACGGCATCTCCAATTTTGTTTCCCTCCTGGACAACATTATGGTGGGCCGCATCGGCACGCTTCCCATGAGCGGCGTGTCCATTGTAAACCAGCTCATGTTCGTGTTCAATTTGTGCATCTTCGGCGCCAGCTCCGGCGCGGGGATCTTCACCGCCCAGTTCCACGGCTCCCGGGACGATGCGGGTATCCGCTACACCTTCCGGTTCAAGGTTCTGATTTGCTCTGCCCTGTCTATTCTGGGCATCACCCTGTTCCTCACCGCCGGGGATAACCTGATCGGCCTGTACCTGACCGGAGAGGGAAACCCGGAGGAAGCCGCCCAGGCCCTTGCCTATGGCCGGGAATACATGCTGGTGATGCTTGTGGGCCTGCTGCCCTTCGCCCTGAGCAACGCCTATTCCAGCACCCTCCGGGAGACCCAGGAGACCTTTGTTCCCATGCTGGCGGGAATCGCGGCGGTGTGCATCAACCTGGGCCTCAACTATGTGCTGATCTTCGGCCACCTGGGGCTGCCCGCCATGGGTGTCCGGGGCGCGGCCCTTGCCACCGTCCTTTCCCGGTTTGCCGAGCTGGGAATCGTCGCCGGGTGGACCCACACCCATCCCGGGAAGAAGCCCTTCATCCGGGGTGCTTACCACTCGGCCTACATTCCCGGCAGGCTGCTGAAAACCATCAGTGTCAAGGGGCTTCCCCTGCTGGTAAATGAATTCTTATGGTCCTGCGGCGTGGCCTTTCTGAATCAGTGCTACTCCACCTGCAGCCTGGATGTGGTTCCCGCCATGAACATCGCCACCACCCTGTCAAACCTGGGCAGCGTGGTCTTCCTGTCCATGGGCAACGCGGTGGGTATCCTCATGGGGCAGATGCTGGGCGCCCGGGAATCCAAAGAAATGGTGCAGGATGCCAACCGGAAGATGATTTTTACCTCCGTAGTCTCCGGATCGGCTTTCGGCGCCCTCATGGCCTGCTTTGCCGGGGTGTTCCCCGAAATTTACAACACCACCCCTTCCGTCAGGGTGCTGGCTGAGAAAATGATCCTCATTTCCTCGTTTATGATCATCTTCCACTCCTACGCCAACGCGGCGTACTTTACCCTCCGCTCCGGCGGAAAGACCTTTATCACATTCCTCTTTGACAGCGGCTTCCTCTGGGTCTGCAGCGTGCCCCTGGCGTTCTGCCTGAGCCGGTACGCAAAGCTTCCTATTCTGCCGCTGTACATGATCTGCCAAATCCCGGACATGCTTAAGTGTGTTATCGGGGCTTATATGCTGAAAAAAGGCAGTTGGATTCAAAATCTTACCTAAAACCATCGGTGCCCGGGGACTCCCCGGGCACCGATGGTTTTTAAGCATGTTAATCAAAGGCAGCAAGCAGATAAATTGGAATTCAGGTTATCGACTTTAATAAGCTGATCGTGAAATTGTAACTTGTCAGTCCAATACCTTCCCCCGGG
>CAMCCS010000199.1 GCA_945873295.1 uncultured Clostridia bacterium | reverse complement strand
CAGACCAGGTTCGTCACGACTTGTCAGCGGCGACTCGCCGCCAAATTCCAATTTGCCTGTGTACTTACAAAAGCCTATAACCGAAACCAGAATCATACTCCCTGCTGCCGCGGAAGCCTTACGCTTCGCGGCAGTTTTTTCTCTCTCCTATTGACATATCTTTTTCTATCCCGTATAATAAGCATATGCTTAGAAACTAAAGAATTGCTCAGGAGGTCAGTCAATGACACAGCGGGAACGGCAGGTATTGCAGCTCATTGAAAAGGATCCCCTCATCTCCCAGCAGCAGATCGCGGATGCGCTGGGAATCACCCGGTCCAGCGCCGCGGTGCACATCTCCAACCTCTCCCGGAAGGGCCTCATTGCCGGACGGGGCTATGTGCTCCGCTCCGGCAGCTATGCCGTGGTGGTGGGGGGCGTCAACGTGGACATCGGCGGGCGGTCCTTTGCCCCCCTGGTCAGTGCCGACAGTAACCCGGGCCGGGTCACCGTCAGCCTGGGCGGTGTGGGCCGGAACATTGCCCACAACCTGAGCCTGCTGGGCACGGACGTGCGGCTGCTCACCGCCTACGGCGACGATGCCCACGGCGCCCAGGTGGCCGCCTCCTGCTCGGAGCTGGGCATTGATTTAAGCCACGCGCTGCGTGTGTCCGATGCCGCCACCTCCACCTACCTGTATCTTGCGGACAACCGGGGCGAGATGGCTCTGGCGGTCTCCGATATGTCCGTGTGTGAAAAAATTACCCCGGCCTATCTTGCCTCCCAGCTTCCCCTGCTGCAAAATGCCCAGGTGGTTGTGGCAGACTGTAACCTCCCCGCAGAATCCCTGCAGTATCTGGCGGAAAACTGCACCGCTCCCCTGTTCATTGACCCGGTGTCCACGGCCAAAGCGGAAAAGCTCCGGCCCATTCTCTCCGGAATCCACACCCTGAAGCCCAATACCCTGGAAGCCTCCCTCCTGTCCGGCGTGGAGATCCGCAATGAGCATGATGCCGAGCGGGCCGCGGAGGTTCTCACGGAGCTGGGGGTCCACCGGATCTTCCTGTCCATGGGGGAACGGGGTGTCTACGCCGCCATGGGCGCTCAGCGGCTGTGGCTGCCCATCCTCCCGGGAAACCGGGTGAACACCACCGGCTGCGGCGATGCCTTCATGGCCGCCCTGGTTTGGGCTTACCTGGAGGGCATGGACTTGGAACACACCGCCCTGGCAGGCCTTGCCGCGGGCTCCATCGCCATGGAGTCCCCGGAAACCATCAACCCCGCACTCTGCGCCGCCGCCCTGGGCAAACGGATGGAGAGACGATAAAGGGGATGGCTTAAGACGATAAAGGGATATTTAGTGAATTAAGCCGGGACCTCGAACAACAGTGTCATTCCGAACCAGTCCGCAGACTGGTGTGGGAATCTCCATCGAATTCCAGCCTGCTTTTCGTCATACCTCGTAGGGGCGCTCATCCTGAGCGCCCGGCAGAGAAATTTCTGATATTCAGATTTCTATCGGCGAAAAGGTCCCTTTTTTCGGATTATTTTGCGAAAGTGGAAGATTTTCGCGGGCGCTCAGGATGAGCGCCCCTACGGTGTATGACGTTCCTGATTCCGGAATTCGATGGAGATTGCCGCGCCAGCGTGCGCGCTGGCTCGCAATGACACGTTCTGACGATGCGTTCGCCTGATTAACGAAATCCTTCTTTACCGCATTGCTATGTCAACAACCAAAACACATTCTATATTATTACGGAAAGGATCGATCACTATGAATCTGAACAAGTATCTGGATGTAAACCCCGAGGTTGCGGAAGCCGTCCGCGCCGGAAGGCCCGTGGTGGCTCTGGAATCCACCATTATCTCCCACGGCATGCCCTACCCTCAGAACGTGGAGACTGCCCTGAATGTGGAGCGGATTATCCGGGAAAACGGCGCCGTCCCCGCCACCATTGCCATTATCGGCGGACGGCTGAAGGCCGGACTGACCCCGGAGGAAATTGAGTACTTCGGCAAGAAGGGCACCGCTATCCACAAGGCTTCCCGCCGGGACCTGGCCGTCCTGTGCGCCAAGGGTGAAGACGGCGCCACCACCGTCACCACCACCATGATGATCGCCCACATGGCAGGCATCCGGATCTTTGCCACCGGCGGCATCGGCGGCGTGCACCGGGGCGCCGAGACCACCATGGACATCTCCGCCGATCTGGAAGAGCTGGCGAGCACCCCCGTGATGGTGGTCTGCGCCGGCGCGAAATCCATTCTGGATCTGGGCCTGACCCTGGAGTACCTGGAAACCAAGGGTGTGCCGGTACTGGGCTACGGCACCGAGGAGCTGCCCGCTTTCTACACCCGCCAGTCCGGCTTCCGGGTGGACTACCGGGTGGACTCCCCCGCAGAGCTGGCGAAGATCTTCAAGACCCAGAATGACATGGCCCTGGGCGGCGGCATTCTGGTGACCAATCCCATCCCCGAGGAATTCTCCATGCCCAAGGCTGTGATTGACGCCGCCATCGATCAGGCCATTGCCGAGTGCAATGAAAAGGGCATCCACGGCAAGGAGACGACACCTTTCCTGCTGGCACGGGTGGCAGAGCTTACCGGCGGCGACAGCCTGGCCTCCAACATCCGGCTGGTGTACAACAACGCAAAGCTGGCAGCCCTGACCGCTGCGGAATACTGCAAGCTGTAAACAACCCCTTTTCCTAGAAAACCCGGGTGCGGCTCATGAAAATGAACCGCACCCGGGTTTTTAAATTTGTGCTTATTTACTTTACGCAGCAACACGGTAAATTGGAATTAAGGTTATCGGCTTTAGTAAGCACACTCAATTTGGTATGTGACGCACCGGTGCGGCAGCACCATCGCTTCCCCCGGGGGGAAGCTGTCGAGCGAAGCGAGACTGATGAGGAACGGCGAGATGGAACGATTTCGTATGTAGTTCGTAAAAAAGGTACAATTTGAAAAGCTGTACGTTCTTATTTGCCTGCGTCCCAGATCAGAAAATGTCGCCATTCCTCATCCGCCCCTGCGGGGCACCTTCCCCCCGGGGGAAGGTATTGGCCCGCCAATTTACAATTTCACGATCAGCTTATTAAAGCCGATAACCTGAATTGTAATTTGTAGAGGAACGTACGGCCCCCGAACAACGTGTCATTTAAGAACCAGTCCTCTTAACT
>CAMCCS010000198.1 GCA_945873295.1 uncultured Clostridia bacterium | reverse complement strand
GAATACTGGATGTATTTCCCATTTTTCATACTGCACGATTGGGGCAAAAGATCCGACGAAGCCCGCTGTCCCCACCCAGCGGTGTTGCCTTTGTTTTCCCGGAAAGTATGAAAAACAGAGGAATACTGGATGTATTTCCTGGTTTTCATACTGCACCGGGGAAATAAAAGATAAGCTTCTCAGCCGCAGACGATTTGTTCAAAGATTCCTAAAGACAGTATACACACCTTCCATTCAGGAAAAAGGTCAAACCGCAGGCATGAAACCGGAAAACCGTCCGCCCGTCTCCGCCGAAAAGGAGGGTATTCTCCCTCCGTTCCCTTTCCGAAAGCCGGAACGCGCCGCTTTCGGCGATAATCAGCCCAGGGGCTGGGGGTTAATCCGCATAACCTCCCGCTGATACCGGGCAATGCCCCTTGCCAGCACCTCCATCGCCCGGTTCAGGTCCTCCCGGTTCAGCACATAGGCAATCCGCACCTCGTTGATTCCCTTACCGGGGGTTTCGTAGAAAGGCGCGCCGGGGGCAAACATAACCGTATCTCCGTCGTCTTCAAAGGTTTCCAGCAGCCAGTGCTGGAATTTATCCGCATCGTCCACAGGCAGGCTTGCCATCACATAGAATGCGCCCATGGGCTCCTCCACCACCACGCCGGGGATTTTCCGCAGGCCGGAGATCACCGTATCCCGGCGCAGACGGTACTCCTGCTTGCTCTTCCGGAAAAATTCCGGGTCCACGGAGTACAGCGCCTCAGCGCCGATCTGGTCAATCGTCGCAACGGACAGCCGGGACTGGCAGAACTTCAGAATCGCCTGCTGCAGCTCCTTGTTCTTCGTAACCACGCAGCCCACCCGGGCGCCGCAGGCGGAGAACCGCTTGGACACGGAATCCACGATCACAAGATTCTCCCGAATGTCGGGGAACCTGGCCATGGTCGGAACACCGAACTTTTCATCATAGCAGAATTCCCGGTACACCTCGTCGCAGATGAGATACAGGTCGTGGGCCTTGGCAATGTCCGCAATCATCCGCATCTCGTTTTCATTCAGCACAACACCCGTAGGGTTGCCGGGATTGGTGATAAGGATGGCCCGAGTATTCTTGGTAATCAGGCTCTCGATCCGCTCCCGCTTTGCATAGCGGTAGCCCTCCCAGGGATTGGTGGGCAGGGCACGGATAACACCGCCGGCAGCATGGACGAAGGTGGTGTAGTTGGGGTAGTAGGGCTCGGGGATAATGACCTCCGTATAGGGGTCCAGGATGCTCAGGCAGGTCAGCAGCAGCGCCTCGCTGCCGCCGGTGGTGATGAGAATATCACCGGGGTCCAGGTCCACATCCAGGCGCTTATAGTACCGCCGGATGGCCTCGATCAGCCCCGGGTTTCCGGGAGAAGCGTCATAGGCCAGCGTCCGGCTGTCGAACTTGCGCACGGCCTCAAAATAGGCCGGCGGAGTGGCAAGATCCGGCTGACCGATATTGAGGTGGTAGATTTTCTTCCCCTGCTTTTCAGCGGCCACCGCCAGAGGGTGGAATTTTCGCATGGGGGACGGTTCGCATCGATTGGCATTGATGGATATTTGCATAAGTACCTCCATTGGCGGGCCTGCCGCCATGTATATATTCTTTCGTCAATTGCTTCAGCTCCGGGCTGAGCCAGAGCAGGGCAATGAGATTCGGAATCGCCATGAGGCCGTTCACGGTCTCGGCAAGCTGCCACACCGTCTCGGTCTTCATAACCGCCGCCAGCACCACGGCAGCGGTCTGGACCACGGCAAACCCTTTCCACGCGCCGGGTCCAAAAAGATATTCCCCGCACCGGGCGCCGTACAACCCCCAGCCCAGCACCGTGGCAAAGGCAAAGCAGGTAAGAAACATGGACAGGAAAAGGGATACCCAGTCTCCCAACACAGCAGTAAAGGCTGCCGTGGTCAGATCCCCGCCCACATCCTCGCCGTAGGGAATGGGCACGCCGCTGCACAGGATCGCCAGCGCCGTCATGGTGCAGATCACGATGGTGTCCAGAAACACCTCCATGATCCCCATAAGTCCCTGCTCCGCCGGGTGGGAGACCTCCGCGGAAGCGTGGGCAATGGAAGCGGTCCCCATCCCCGCTTCGTTGGTAAATACCCCCCGGGAGCAGCCCACGCTCAGTGCCCGGAAAGCCGAGCCGATGGCCCCGCCGGTAACTGCCCTGGGATAAAAGGCCCCCTGGAGGATTGCCCGAAACGCGCCGGGCACCGCGTCGGCCCGGAGCACCAGCAGCAAAGTACAAAGGACAATGTAGCACATCGACGCAAAGGGCACCAGCTTTTCCGCCGTCTGCCCGATCCGCTTCGCGCCGCCCAGGAGAGCGGCACCCACCAGTGCCGCAAGGACAAGCCCCATAAGGAGATTGCCACGAGTGCTTGCCCGCCCGCCGAACCGGGTCAGGACATTGTTGATCCCCGTGACCACCGCGTTAATCTGGGTGGCGTTCCCCACCCCAAAGGCGGCAATCACCCCCAGGAAGCTATATACCCCCGCAAGGAAATGAAAGGATTTTCCCATTCCCTGGCGGATCATGTACATGGGCCCGCCCACGAATTCCGCTCCCCGGCGGACCCGGAAGCGGACAGCCAGGGTGGCTTCGGCAAACTTCGTCGCCATGCCCACGAGACCGCAGACCCACATCCAGAAAATAGCCCCAGGGCCTCCCAGGCAGATGGCTCCCGCCACGCCTACCAGGTTTCCGGTGCCCACCGTGGCAGCCAGCGCCGTACACAGAGCCTGAAAGGGAGAAATCCCGTTCTTTTTTTCCTTTGAACCGCGGAACATCCCGGCAAAACGGCGCACCGCTCCTGGGAACAGCCGCACCTGGGCAAAGCCGGTGATCAACGTAAGGTAGATCCCCGTTCCCAGGATCAGGACCAGCCCGGGCGCGCCCCAGACAAGATCATGGAAAGCGTTGAGAGCGTACATCATGCGTTCCTCCTAGCATACCACTTTTTCTGACAAAGCGCAAGAAAAACTTCCTGAAAGCGCAAAAAAGCGGCCCCCGAATTACGAGACCGCTTTTGTAGAAAACTGTATTTAAAACAAGTAACGATACCGTTACGGCATGGAAATGAAAGATAAATGATCGTTTGCCGGCAGTGCCGGCGGACAAGTCGTGCGTTAGATTTGTGTA
>CAMCCS010000197.1 GCA_945873295.1 uncultured Clostridia bacterium | reverse complement strand
GTCCCATTGCTCACCCGCACACCGTTGGACAAACAGTTCAACAAATTTCCAATTTATTTGTTTGCCGCGGGAACATAGTGCGGCAATCACACTTCTTATAAATCGTCGCGAAGCGACACCATAAATGACAATTGTCCATTGTCAATTCACCATCAATTACCCAAAAAGGAGAACCCTATGGAAGAAATACTCAGCACCGCACCGGAGGCGACGGTGGAAATCGTGGATATTCAGTTCCGCCCGGGGCAGAAGACCTATTATTTTGACCCTGACGGCGGCAGCTTCGCCCCCGGTGACCATGTGGTCATCGACACCGCCCGGGGTGCGGAATACGGAACCTGCGTCCGGGGAAACCATACGATCTCCCAGGAGGAGGTCGTTGCCCCCCTGCGCAAAGTCATCCGCCGGGCCACCCCCCAGGATGAGCGGGTCGCCGCGGAAAACCAGGCCCGGGAGAAGCGTGCCTGCGACGTCTGCCGTCAGAAGATCGCCGCCCATGGTCTCGACATGCAGCTTGTCCGGGCGGAGTGCGCCTTTGACGGCAGCAAGATCCTGTTTTACTTCACCGCCGACGAGCGGGTGGATTTCCGGGAGCTGGTCAAGGATCTGGCCGGTGCCTTCCACACCCGCATCGAGCTGCGGCAGATCGGCGTGCGGGACAAGGCCAAGCTGGTCGGGGGTCTGGGCATCTGCGGGCGGCCCTTCTGCTGCGGGGAATTTCTGGAGGATTTCCAGCCCGTATCCATTAAAATGGCGAAGACCCAGAATCTGAGCCTGAACCCCACCAAGATCTCCGGCACCTGCGGACGCCTCATGTGCTGTCTTAAATACGAGCAGGACACCTATGAAGCCCTGATCCGTTCCAGCCCTAAGCCGGAATCCTTTGTGGACACCCCCGAGGGCCGAGGCACCGTCACCGATGTGGATGTGCTCCGCCAGCGGGTCAAGGTGCGTATGGAGGAAAACCCGGACACCATTTCCCTCTTCAGCGTGGAGGACATCGCGGTGCTGCGCAGCGGCAAGGCAAAGAAAAACGATCCGCCCATCCCCGCAGACCTGGCTCCCATTTCCGGCAGCGGAAAGCGGGTCCGGAAGGAGCCGGAGCAAGACGAACCCGTGCTGGAATCCATTCGTTTCCGGTACAGCACCGAGGAAGTCGCCCAGGAGGTGACCGCCCAGCCCACCCCTGAGGAACCCAAGTCCCGCCGCCGCCGGAAGGAGCGGGGAGAAAATAAGGCCGCCCGGGAGCCCAAAGAAGGAAAAGAAGCCCGGGAGCCTAAAGAAGCTAAGGAAGCCAAAGAGCTGAAAGAAGCCAAAGAACCCAAAGAGCCAAAGGCCGCAAAGGAGACACCTGCCCAGCAGCCGGAAGCCGCGCCTGCCGGGGAGGGGGAAAAGAAGCCCCGCCGCCGCCCCAATTACCGCCACCGCCGCCGTCCTAAGGCCCCGCAGGCCTGATTCTACCGGGAGTAGAGCTCCACGGGCGGTAGAATTTCCGGATTTAACTATCTGAAAAGTGCCGGTCCGCTCTGGGCCGGCACTTTCTTATTTACTTTTTCCGGCAGGGAGCTTATAATAATCTTAAAGTTTTATTCTTTCCGGGTCCCTTTCCTCTTCCTTGGTTTTGTCCCGCCAGCGCCCGGAATCATTTTACATCTGCCAGGAGGTAGCCCATGTCTTTCACCATTTTTGTGGACGGTTCGTCCAACCTGCCCAAATATCTGCTGGAACAGCTGGATATTCGGGTCCTCCCCTGCTCCTACAACTTAAACGGCCAGCCCGGGGTGTATGACGGAGATGTGGACAGCTTTGATTTTCACGGCTTCTATGAAATGCTCCGCTCCGGAGGAAGGATGGAAACCACCCTCCTGAATACCCATCTGTTTATCACCCACTGGAGTCCCGAGCTGGAAGCGGGCCGGGATGTTGTGTATGTGGGCATGTCCTCCGGCATCAGCGGCACCATTCAGGCAGCCCGGCTGGCAGCGGAGGAGCTGTCCGCGGAATTCCCGGGCAGAACCGTCCGGGTGGTTGACTCCCTGGGCGCCGGCTTCGGCACGGGACTGCTTGCCTGCCGGGGCTCGGATCTCCGGGCCGATGGGAAATCCGCCGGGGAAACGGCGGACATTCTGGAGGCCGAGGTGCCCCGGATGCTCCAGTTCTTCACCGTGGACGACCTTAACTTCCTGAAGCGCACCGGACGGATCAGCGGCGCCACAGCTCTCGTGGGCACGATGCTGAATATCAAGCCCATGCTCTGGGGCGACCCCACCGGACATATCACTGCCTGCGGCAAGCACCGGGGCCGGAAAAAGGTCATTGCCGCCATCGCTGACGAATACCGCAAGCGGGCGGTGGAGCCGGAAAAGCACCGGGTCGCCATCTCCCACGGCGACTGCCTGGCGGATGCCCAGGCTCTGGCGGAGCTGGTGTGCCAGATTGCCAAGCCCAAGGAGCTGATCATCTGCCCCCATGAGCCCTTCACCGGCTCCCATGTGGGCCCCGGCATGCTGGCCCTGTTCTTCCCCGGTACCGAAAGATAATATGGATATTGAAAGCCCGCGCTGCGAAACCGCAGCGCGGGCTTTTTCTGCTGGCAGTGTTCAGGCTGTGGGCTTTCAAATTGGAAATTTGGCGGCGAGTCGCCGCTGACAAGTCGTGACGAACGTGGTCTGTTTTCGTCCCCTGCCTGACCCGCTCGGTATCGGCGGGTGCCCCGCAGGCAAGTCGTGACGACCTTGGTCTGTAGTCGCTTTTTCCTTGACCCGCTCGGTATCGTTCTGTTGTACGCAAATTGGAATTTGTCGAATTCCCGGTCATTGCGATTGGCACACCGTCAGAACGTGTCATTCCGATAAAGTAGCGCACACTGGTGTGGGAATCTCCATCGACTTTCGGGCAACCCATCGTCATACAAATCGGTCTTTTTCACCGTTTCCCGGAATTCATCCATGATAAATTGTGCTTCTATCGGGGAGATTGCCACACCAGTGACGTCGGTCACTGGTTCGCAATGACTGGGAATTCGATGGCCCGTCAAATTCCCAATTTGTCGGTTTACTGAATGAATCCGATAAGCACAATATCTTATATCTGATATCTTGTATCTTATATCTCAAAACTTCCCACTATCATCGAACGGATTTGGCATACTCCGTGGGGGTGATGCCGAATTTTTCCTTGAACTGCCGGGAAAAATGGTGCACCG
>CAMCCS010000196.1 GCA_945873295.1 uncultured Clostridia bacterium | reverse complement strand
CCAATTTACTGTACCACAAAACGATACCGAGCGGGTCAGGGTGAAAACGATCACAGACCACGTTCGTCACGACTTGGCTGCCCGCCCTGCGGGCGGAAAATTGCCTATTGTGCATCGGAGCATCTTTTGCTATAATATAGAGAAAAGCTTTTTATATGGATGTGGATCGATGTGAAATACGGTGTTTGGAATGTTGGTGAGGGAGCGCAAAGTGCGGTGAATGCGTTGGCGGAGGGAGGCTACGCCCCCCTTGCCGCAATGGTGCTGGCTGCCCGGGGCATACAGACCCCCGCCCAGGCAGAGGCGGTTCTCGGGTTCGATACCCCGCTGCCGGACCCCTTTTCCCTGACGGATATGGCTGCCGCCGCCGGGCGGGTGGGGCTTGCCATGACCCGGGGTGAGAAAATCGCCATTTTCGGCGACTATGATGTGGACGGTATCACCGCCACGTGCCTGCTGACCCATTTTCTCCGCCGCCACGGGGCGGACTGCGTACCCTACATACCCGGCAGGCTGGAGGAGGGCTACGGTCTGAATGAAACCGCCCTGCGGCAGCTCGCCTGCGAGGGCGTGAAGCTGGTAGTCACGGTGGACTGCGGCATCACTGCCGTGGAGGAAACCGCCCTTGCAAAGCAGCTGGGAATGGACGTGGTGATTACCGACCACCACGAGTGCAAGGAAAATCTCCCCGGCGCCGTGGCGGTGGTGGACCCCCACCGGCCCGACGGCGGCTACCAGGGCGGGAGCCTGTCCGGGGTCGGTGTCGCCTTTAAGCTGGTCTGCGCCCTCAGCGGCGACCCGGCGGAAATGCTTCAGGAATATGCGGACATGGTGTGCCTGGGCACCGTGGCGGACGTGATCCCCCTGGTGGGAGAAAACCGGATCTATGTGAAAAAGGGCTTGGAAGCCCTGAACAGCCACCCGAGACCCGGCCTTGCCGCCCTGATGGCCCAGTGCGGCTGTGAAAGCGGCAGCGTTACCGCCTCCACCATTGGCTATATGCTGGCCCCCCGGATCAACGCCGCCGGACGGATGGGAAAGATCGACGCGGCGGTGGAGCTGTTCCTCACCCAGGACCCGGTCCGGGGAGAGGCTGCCGCCCGGGAGCTTTGCGAGCTGAACCGGGAGCGGCAGGCCGTGGAGTCGGAAATCTACCGTCAGGCGGTGGAGCACCTCCGGGGCAGCGCCGCGCCGGATGCCATCGTGCTGGCGGACGAACGCTGGCACCAGGGCGTGGTGGGCATCGTTGCCAGCCGCATCGCGGAGGAATACGCCTGCCCCGCCTTCCTCATCTGCCTGGATGGGGAGCACGGCAAAGCCAGCTCCCGCAGCCACGGGGGCTTCAACCTGTTTGCCTCCCTGCGGGCCCTGTCCGGTCTGTTGGAAAGCTACGGCGGCCACGAGCTTGCCGCGGGCTTTACCATCTCCCGGGAGAATATCCCGGAGTTCCGCCGGCAGATCAGCGAGCTTGCCCGTACCTACTTCCAGGACGATGTACCCCGGCAGGCCCTGGACATCGACTGTACCGTGACGCCGGAAGTGCTGACGGTGTATAATATCGACAGCCTCGGCATTCTGGAGCCCTGCGGCTGCGGCTGCCCCAAGCCCATTCTGATGCTTAAGGATGCGGTAATTGACCGGATCACCATGGTGGGTAACGGACGGCACATGCGGCTGCGGCTGCGCTGCGGGCACTACGGCCTGAACGCCATTTACTTCTCCATGACCCCGGAGACTGCCAGCATCGCCCCCGGTGACCGGGTGGATGTGGCCTTTGTCCCCCAGGTCAATGAATACCGGGGGGAGCGGACTCCCCAGCTCAATGTGGTGGACATCCGTCCCAGCTGCACCGCTCCCTGCGGCACCGAGACTGCCGCCTACCGGATGCTCCGGGAGGACCGAATCACCCCCCGGGATGCGGAGGCCCTGCTTCCCAGCCGCCAGACCCTTGCCATCGTGTGGCGCTACCTTTCCTCCCGGGGAACCGGGCAGGAGTCCCCTATCTGCCTGTGCCGGAAGATTGTCCGGTGGTCGGAGCAGCCCATGAACCTGGGCCAGCTCATGACCTGCCTGGATATTTTCCAGGACGTAGGGCTATTACAGTTCCACAGGACCCGGAACTGCATTACCATCCAACTCACCCCCGGGCCGGGAAAGGCCGACCTGAGTGAAAGCCAGACCATGCAGCGGCTGCTGCGGGCGAAAGAGAGCTGATCGTTTTGGAAACCTTTGAAGAACATTATGCTTCCATGTGCGAGGCCATCCGTAAGCGGATGCCCGGCGCCGATATGGAGCTTATCAACCGTGCGGTGGACTACGCCAACAAAAAGCACGCCGTACAGAAGCGGAAGGACGGCTCCCCCTATATCATCCACCCCCTGGCAGTTGCCCAGATCGTAACGGAAATGGGCCTGGACCAGGACGCCATTCTGGGCGCCCTGCTTCACGACTGCATCGAGGACACCGACGCCTCCCACGAGGAAATCGAGCGGCTCTTCGGCGCCACGGTTGCCGAGCTGGTGGAGGGCGTAACCAAGCTGACCCGGGCCAATTTTTCCTCCACCGAGCAGGCCCAGATGGAAAATCTGCGGAAAATGTTCATGGCCATGAGCAAGGACATCCGGGTGGTGCTCATCAAGATCGCCGACCGGCTCCACAACATGCGCACCATGCAGTACCAGACCCCCCAAAAGCAGATCCTCAAGTGCCGGGAGACCATGGACATCTACGCCCCCCTGGCCCACCGGTTAGGTATGCAGCGGGTCAAATGGGAACTGGAGGATACCGCCCTGCGCTACCTTGCCCCCATGGAATATGAGGAGATCACCTCCTACCTCCAGGCCCACAAGGAGCAGGACGAGACCTTCATGCGGACCATCCAGAGTAAGATCACCCAGCGCCTGACTGCCGTGGGAATCCACAACACCACCTACGGACGGATCAAGCATGTCTACTCCATCTACCGGAAGATGCAGGCCCAGGCCAAGACCATGGACGAGCTGTACGACATCTACGCTTTCCGGGTCATCGTGGACACCATCCCCGACTGCTACAACGTGCTGGGCCATATCCACGACCTGTTCAACCTGATTCCCGGCCGGTTCAAGGACTATATCTCCACCCCCAAGCCCAACATGTACCAGAGCCTGCACACCACCGTCATCGGCTCCCAGGGCATCCCCTTTGAGGTGCAGATCCGCACCTGGGA
>CAMCCS010000195.1 GCA_945873295.1 uncultured Clostridia bacterium | reverse complement strand
ACCATGCGGCTGTTGAGCATATGAAGTCAAACAGGAGGTGTAAAAATCATGAAGCGTACCTATCAGCCCAGCCAGCGTCACCGCTCCAAGGTGCACGGTTTCCGTGAGAGAATGGCTACTTCCAACGGCCGCAAGGTTCTGGCCCGCCGCCGTGCCAAGGGCCGCAAGGTCCTGTCCGCGTAAGAAAACGCGGATCATCGCGGTAAAACGCGAAACGGGAGCTGCAGCGGGGTGAATGTCCGATTCGCCCCGCTCCCTTTTTTTAGTCCCTGCCGTCCATCCTTTTAAACCCTTTTATCCTGGGGAGGCCGCCATGCAATTTTCCGTCAGCCTGAAGCAAAATCATATCTTCCGGCGGCTGTACCGCACCCCCGGGGCCGCGGACAGCTATATGGTCCTCTACGCCCGGCGCAACCGGGAGGGAAAAAACCGGGTGGGGTTCACCGTCAGCAAGAAGCTGGGCCACGCCGTGGTGCGAAACCGCACCCGCCGCCGCCTGCGGGAGGTCTACCGGCTGAACGAAAGCGCTTTGAAGCCCGGCTACGACATCGTCATCGTGGCGAGGTCCCGGGCCGTGGAAGCGCCCTTCGGCAAGCTCACCGCCAGCTTCCTCCATCTTGCGGACAAGGCAGGCATTCTTAACGGGGAGGCCTCCCAATGAAAACACTGCTCCTCGCTCTCATTTCCTTTTACCGCCGCTGCATTTCCCCGGCGTTTCCGGCCCGGTGCCGGTTCCGCCCCACCTGCTCCGCATATGCCTATGAGGCCATTTCCAAATACGGAGCCCTGAAGGGCGGCTGGCTGGCCCTGAAACGGATCAGCAAATGCCACCCGTTCTACCACGGGGATATCTATGACCCCGTTCCGTGACTTCCAAAAATAAGGAGGAAAGTCCATGATTCTCGCTTTTAATCTTGCCGACATTATCCAGGTGCCCTTCGGCTACCTGATGGAGCTGCTGTACGAGCTGACAAACAGCTACGGCATGGCCCTGATCCTGTTTGCCGTGATTGTGCAGCTCGTGCTCCTGCCCATCACCGCCAAGTCCAAGAAGAGCATGATGAAGATGTCCCGGCTCACCCCCCAGATGCAGGAGATCCAGCGCAAGTACGCCGATGACCAGAACCGGCAGAGCCAGGCCATGCAGGAGCTTTACAAGGAGGAGGGCGTTTCCATGGGCGGCGGCTGCCTGTGGAGCTTCGTGCCCATGCTGATCCTCATCCCCCTGTACGCCGTTGTCCGCCAGCCCCTGGTGTACATGCTCCATGAGAGCGCCGAAACCGCCGCCACCATCGTTCAGGTCATTAAGGACAACGCTCCCGAGCTGTTCACCAAAAACACCTACTACGACCAGATGGTCGCCGCCCGGTATATCCCCCAGTTTGCCGAGGCCATTAAGGCCGCGGTTCCGGAAATCAGCCAGCGGACCCTGGAGGGCGTCAACTCCATCTTCCTGGGCATTGACCTGGCCTCCGTTCCTCAGTTCAACATCTTCGGTGCCAGCTGGGCCTGGGACTGGGCCCACATCGGCGCGTTCCTGATCGCCCTGACCTCCGCCGGAAGCCAGGTCATCACCATGCTGGTGTCCCAGAAGATGAACGATTCCGTCATCACCAACAAGGACGGCATCCAGGACAAGGAAGCCGCCAAGAATTCCCAGGCCGCCCAGACCAACAAGACCATGATGTGGATGATGCCCCTCATGATGCTGTGGTTCGGCTTCACCGTGCCCTGCGCCCTGTCCCTGTACTGGTTTGTGGGCGGTATCGTCCGTACCGTCGAGGACGCTATCCTCACCAAGCGTTACCGGAAGATCTATGACGCGGAGGACGCCATCCGGCTCCAGCGCCGTCTGGAACGGGAAAAGGAAGAGGCCGAAAAGGAGCGCATCCGGGCTGAGCGCCGGGCCGCGAACCCCGACGGCATTACCGACAACACCAGCAAAAAGAAGCTTGCCAAGCAGCAGCGGGATCAGGAGCAGGCTGCCCGTACCGCCGCGGAAAAGGAATACGCTCTGCGCAAGGGTAAGGTCCAGAACGCGGAAGAGCCTGAGAAGCAGACCCTGTCCGGTATTGCCGACCGCCCCTACTGCAAGGGCCGTGCCTATGATCCTAACCGTTACGCGCCACAGTCTTCGGAGGAATAAATCATGGAAAAGAATATCGTCACATCCGGCAAGACCATTGACCTTGCCATTGAGGCCGCGCTTCAGACCCTGGGTCTGGACCGGGACAGTGTCTCCGTCCAGGTGCTCCAGCAGGCCAAGCCCGGCTTCCTGGGTTTCGGTGCCCAGCCTGCCAAGGTACAGGTGACTTACGAAGCCCCCGACCCCGTGCCGGAAGCGCCGAAGGTGGCGCTGTCCTCCGCCTCCCGCTCTAAGCCCAAGCCCACCTACGTTGCCCCCAAGCCGGAAGCGCCCAAGCCCGCCGAAGTCAAGCAGGAAGCGCCCAAGCAGGAGGCCCCCGAGGCTCCCAAGCCCCAGGGCGAGCGCCGGTCCAAAAACGAGGGCCGGAACCAGCGCCGTAATGACGCTCCCCGACAGCCCAAGGAGCCGAAGGAGCCCAGAGAGCCCAAGCAGCCCAAGCAGCCTGCCGCGCCCAAGGAGTACGCTCCCGCCGCCCCCGGTTCCGTGGAGGAAAAGATCGAGCAGTTTATCAAGGGCCTTGCCGAGCACATGGGCTCCCAGGCCGTGCCCCACTGCTGGAAGGATGAAGAGACCAATACCTACCGGGTTGATCTGGTGGGTGACGATCTGGGCTACCTGATCGGCCGCCGGGGCGACACCCTGGACGCCATCCAGCACCTTGCCAACTACGCCGTGAACCACGGCGCCGAGGGCCGCATCCGCATCAGCGTGGACGCGGAGAGCTACCGGGAGAAGCGGGAGGACAGCCTCCGCCGCTACGCCCGGAAGAAGGCCCAGCAGGTTCTGAAGAACCGCCGCCGCACCACCCTGGAGCCCATGAACGCCTACGAGCGCCATGTGATCCACGCGGCCCTGCAGGATATGGACAACATCACCACCCACTCCACCGGTGTGGAGCCCAACCGCTGCGTCGTCATCGAGTACGTCCGCTAAATAATTCCCGGCTGGCAGAGCACCCCTCTGCCAGCCGGTTTTTCGTTGGAAGTATGTCAGCGGACAGGTGCTTTGACTACTTTGCAAATCTCTATGCAGGTTATCATATCGATAAATTGGAATTTGCAGAGAGGAGCGCACCCCGAACAACACTGTCATTCCGAACCA
>CAMCCS010000194.1 GCA_945873295.1 uncultured Clostridia bacterium | reverse complement strand
CAATGACAGTGTTTTTGTTTATTCTGACGAAAAGACTTCTTAGTGAGACAGCCCCCAAAGTTTACAGGGGCAGGCTTGGCTGGAACCGGAAGCAGTCGTGGGATTTACGGGAGGGGATTTGCGGAGAATCCAGCCCTTTGGAAATCCCGGCTGAGAATATTATGGGTCATCCGGCAGGCCACCGGATCTTTCCGGTCCGCGTCGGTGCGAATGGAGCTGACCAGGTATAAGGTATCCTTCGCTTTGTCAATACATTTTACAAAGATAGCTGCAGGCTATCGGCATTATGCAGAAGACGGATAAATTGGAATTTGCCCGCAGGGAGGGCGGCCAAGTCGTGCGCAAGATATGTGTAGTCGTTTCTGCTCTGCGCCGCTCGGTATCGTTCCGTGGTGCGGTGGCGGGGTGCCGACTTCCCGGTCATTGCGAGCCAGTTTTCAAACTGGCGTGGCAATCTCCTGGATAGAAGAACAATTTTTCGTGGACGAATTCCGGGAAACAGCAGGATAGAACCGTCTGTATGACGATGGATTATCTGGAATTCGATGGAGATTCCCACACCAGTCTGAGGACCGGTTCGGAATGACAATGTTGTTCGATGCCCTGACTTCCCGCTATATATTCCAATTTTTCTATCTGCTGTTTTAAACCGATAGCTTTAACAGGAAGATTCTTCTTCAAAGCAAAGGGACTCTCCCACGGCCTACAAAACAGTCCACCGGACTGTTTTGTACCTTCGCTTCGCTCAGGCCGGCCTTTCGAGTGCCTTCCGGCACACCAAAAAACGGGTTATCCCCTGTGGGATAACCCGTTTTTGTACGAATGTATTCACAGGATCTTTAAAAAAGTATGCGGTACGAATCATTTCCGGTGTCGTATTGGTTTCGATTTCATCCACATCCGTACCGGATGCGTCTGAAATCGAAAGGGACTCTCCCACGGCCTACAAAACAGTCCACCGGACTGTTTTGTACCTTCGCTTCGCTCAGGCCGGCCTTTCGAGTCCCCTCCGGCGTACCAAAAAACGGGTTATCCCCTGTGGGATAACCCGTTTTTTGGTACGCCAGAAGGGACTCGAACCCCCAACCCTCGGAACCGGAATCCGATGCTCTATCCATTGAGCCACTGGCGCATTTCTGATAGCCTGAGTATTATAGCAGGGTTTTCCGGATTTGTAAAGAGGAAAGACGGAAAAATTTTTCCTCTGCCCCGGGAAAAACCCGGGCAGAGGGGCGGAGCAAGGCTCGGGCGGGATTATTCTTTCGGAAAATCTTCCAGATCCAGGTCCACATAGGGATAGACCCGCTGCCAGCCGTTCTCGCCTTTTTGCAGGCTGCTGCGGTGGGAGGACAGGAGCCGGACAATCTGGTATACATCCACCCAGATCTCACTGTTACATTCTTTCTGGCTCTCGTCGAATACCAGCTCCATGCCGAAATGGAGGTGGACAGTTTCGATGTTATTGGTGTTTTCCTTGTCGGAGTAGCCGGTACGGCCCATGAAGCCAATGAGATCCCCGGCGCTGACCGTATCGCCTACCGCAAGACCCGGGGCAAAGGGCGCATCCTTTTTCAGGTGGGCATAATAGTAATACCGGCGGCTGTCAAAGGAGCGGATACCGATCCGCCAGCCGCCGTACCGGTTCCAGCCCATGGCCTCCACCACGCCGCCCTCCACTGCCACGATGGGCGTTCCCAGGGAGCCCATGAGGTCGTTGCCCAGGTGCTTCCTGCGGAAGCCGAAGGAGCGACCCACGCCGAAGTCGTCACAGTGGCTGTAGCCGTAGCCCGCGGCAATGGGGGAGAAGGCCTTCAGACCGTAGCAGGGGACAAACTCCCCGTCTTTTTCGATGGCGTAGCTTCCCGCCAGTCCGCCCAGCACCGCGGAATAGGCTTCATAATAATAACTATAGTATTTGTACAGCGAACCCAGCAGTTCTTCCGGCGATTTGTCCCCCTGCAGATCCTTGGCTGCCTGTTTGACGGAAGCAAGGCCGCAGCTTCCGCCGGTGCGGCAGGCGGCGAGAGAAAGAATCTCGATCCATCCGGTATGCTTTTCCTGGTCCAGCGTAACAATATCCTGATTTAAAGCGTACTCCATAGCTTCCTTGGATACCTGAAAATCCACCCATTTGATGGGTTCCG
The DNA here is from genome assembly GCA_945873295.1 of uncultured Clostridia bacterium. Classification (GTDB taxonomy): domain Bacteria; phylum Bacillota; class Clostridia; order Oscillospirales; family Oscillospiraceae; genus Faecousia. Next base: position 1,105 of record CAMCCS010000194.1, on the reverse strand, counting down.
CGCTGACGGGCAGCACCATCAGGGAAAGCAGCAGGAGACCGACAAAAACGCGCTTCATATCCTCACCTCTAAGGGCTAGGATATGAATCGGGTCGGATTTTATACGCCGGACAGCGGCTCAAGCCAGATCCCGGACAATTTCCTCCGCAATCCGGTAGATGTCTTCCATGGTAGAGAGGCTTGAGATCTGATTTTTAAAAAAACCGCTGTGGGGAACACCCTTTAAGTACCAGGCAAAGTGCTTTCTGGCTTCCAGGCAGGCGATGTGCTCCCCGTGATCCTGTTCTGCCAGGCGGAACTGCTCCACCGCTACTGCTACACGGTCCTTGAGGACGGGCCACGGCTGGATTTCTTCCCCCCGGAGGGCCGCGGCGATCTCCCCAAACACCCAGGGGTCCCCAAAGCTGGACCGCCCCACCATCAGCCCGTCCGCTCCGGTGCGGTTCAGGCACCGCAGGGCAGTCTCCGCTCCGGTGATGTCTCCGTTGGCAATGACGGGAATGGACACCGCTTCCTTGACCTTCCGAATCTCGTCCCAGTCAGCCACCCCGGAGTAGAGCATGCTCCGGGTCCGCCCGTGGACCGTAATCATGGCAGCGCCGTTATCTTCCAGCCGCTTTGCAAGCTCCCGTGCGTTGATGCTGCCCTTGTCCCAGCCTAAGCGGCACTTTACCGTCACCGGAACATTCACCGCCCGGCTGACGGCGGCGACGATTTGTCCCGCCAGCTCCGGGGTGCGCATCAGACCGCAGCCGTCGCCGTTGTTAGCCACCTTGGGCATGGGACAGCCCATATTAATATCCAGAAAATCGCAGCCGGAGATTTCCAGAGCCAGCTGGGCGGCCTCTGCCATCACATCCGGATCGTTCCCGAAAATCTGGGCGCCGCAGATACTGCCGCTGTTTTTCCGCAGCAGGGCGGCGCTTTTTTTGTCCCGGTACTGCAGGGCCCGGGAGGAAACCATTTCCGTTACGGTGACATTGGCGCCGTGACCTGCGCAAATTGTCCGGAACGCGTAGTCCGTCACCCCCGCCATGGGGGCCAGAAACAGGGGGTGGTCAATGGATAAATTACCAAGCTTCATAGTGTTTCTCTTTCTGTAAAT
>CAMCCS010000193.1 GCA_945873295.1 uncultured Clostridia bacterium | reverse complement strand
GTGTCCACAAAGATCCGGATGTCCATGAGATTGCGCAGTTCCTCGTTCTCGAAAATCAGGATGCCCTCCACGATGATGACCTTTTTCGGCACGATGTGGATGGTCTCCGCCGACCGGTTGTGCACCGTAAAGTCGTACACCGGGCACTCGATGGCATAGCCGTGGCGCAGCTGGTCCAGGTGGTAGACCATGAGGCTGGTGTCAAAGGCGGCGGGCTCGTCATAGTTGAGCTTACACCGCTCCTCATAGGGAATATCGTCGTGGCGCTTGTAATAGTTGTCGTGGCTGATGACCGTGACCACATCCTCAAACCGGTTGATAAGGTTCTTCATCAGGGTGGTTTTGCCGCTGCCGGTGCCCCCGGCGATGCCGATGACCAGAATATTTTCTTCCATTACGCTTCGCTCCCTTGTTTCAGTAATGCATAGGACAGGTCAATGATTTCCTGCCCCGGCAGGCTGTTGCGGATCACAAGCTCCCCGCACCCTTCTTCCAGAAGGCCCGCGGAAGCCAGCCGCCGCTGGGTCTCCCGGGCGGTACCCTCGCCGCCGTCCAGCAGCAGGGTTTTCTCCCCCAGGGCCCGGGAAATGGCAGCCGCGGCAAAGGGATAGTGGGTGCAGCCCAGCACCACCGCGTCCAGCTGCCCCCGGTAGGGCGACAGCAGGGTTTCCATCAGAGTATCCATCTGGGGACTATCCCCCCGGCCCGACTCCACCAGCTCTACAAGGCCCGGCGCCGGGAGCTTGTAAACCCGGCTAGTTTCCCCGTAGCGGTGAAGGAGAGCTTCAAATTTTTCCTCCCGGAGGGTCATGGGTGTAGCCATGACCCCGATCCGTCCCCCGGGGAACCGTTCCGCCGCCAGCTTCAGGGCAGGCTCAATGCCGATGACGATGGTATCGGGGTACGCCTGCCGCAGGTCGGCAATGGCGGCGGAGGTGGCGGTATTGCAGGCCACCACCAGGGCCTTGATCCCCTGCTCCATAAGTGTTTCCACGGCGGAAAAGGTCAGTTTCTTAACTTCCTCCCGGGAGCGGGTGCCGTAGGGGGCGTTGGCGGAATCCCCGTAATAGAGAAACCGCTCCCCCGGCATCCGCCGCAGCAGGTGCCGCAGCACGCTGATGCCCCCCACGCCGGAATCAAAAACGGCAATATAATCCTTCTTGGTGTTCATTGTCTCACCCGGTTTGCTTTGTTTTTTTGTAACGATTCCGCCACATCCGGAAAGCATCGGATACATGACCGTTTCGTGCACTGGCGCGGCAGCGCCCCAAGGCTCCCTTGTGTAAAGGGAGCTGTCACCAGTCCGCAGACTGGTGACTGAGGGATTGTAACGGAGAACTTTCGTAGTGATAATCGTCAGGACGGACAGCATTATCTTTTGTCCCATTTCGCCCATCTGCCGTCAGAATCGGAATGTGGTACCGCACAATCCCTCAGTCGCTTCGCGACAGCTCCCTTTACACAAGGGAGCCCTTACCGCATACCGCGTCCACACGCACACCGTTCAAAGAAAAGTTATAACAGTGGAATCATTATGTTTCTTACATAATAGCAGAAATTTGTCCCAGTTTCAATGCTTGGGCGCGGATTTTCGGGAATTTGGTCCCACTCCCTCTCCGGTTTAGAGACACAACCGATGGTTGAGCGGTTTTTTCCCTCTTTCAACCGCTTCTTGATTGACCCGGGCGGGCAAAGGGTGTATAGTAGCCCTATTCATTCCTGAGAGGAGAAAATCCATGCATACCAAATTGTGGAACAAAGACTACATCCTGATGCTCCAGGGCAACGCGGTCAGCGCCATCGGCGATGTGCTCTACAGCGTGGCCATCGGCTATTGGGTCTACGAAAAAACCGGATCCAGCGCCCTCATGGGCATTATGTCCTCCATCTCCATGTTCATGGTGATGTTTGTCTCCCCCTTCAGCGGCAGCATCGTGGACAAGTGCAGCCGCAAGGTCATCATCGTGGGTATGGACGCCCTGCGGGGGCTTATCATGCTGATCGTGGGCGCTCTGGCCTTTACGGACAAGCTCAGCGTCCCCATCGTTCTCGTAGCGGCGTTTCTGGCCTCGGCCTGCTCCGTTTTCTTTAATCCCGCGGTGAGCACCCTGATGCTGGACATCATCCCCCACGATGATATGGTCCGGGGCCAATCGGTGCACTCCGGCATCAATTCCTTTATCAGCCTTGTGGGCAAGGCCCTCAGCGGCGCGCTGGTGGCTTTTCTCGGGGTGCCCCTGATTATCGTCATCAACGGCATCTCCTACCTGTTCTCCGCCGTCACAGAGGTGTTTATCCATGTACCGAAAACAGTCCAGCAGGGGGCCAAGGTCACCGTTTCCGGCATTTTCCGGGACTTCGGCCTCGCCATCCGGGAGATCTTCGGAAACCGCTTCCTGCGGCTCTTCGTTCCCTGCGCCCTGATTCTGAACCTGCTGGGGGCGGGGCCCATGACCTTGATGCTGCCCTTCTGCCTGGAAAAGGGGTTCACCGTGGATATGTACGGCTACCTCATGTCCGTGGAGACGGCGGCAAGCCTCATCTGCGTCAGCCTCTTAGGCATTGTCAAGCTGAAGCCCAAGGCCCGGTATTATATGATGGCGGTGGGCTTCCTTGTCTCCATCCCCATTTACATCCTTGCATACCTGAGTAAGCAGTATATCCCAGTCTGCATTCTGTTCTTCCTGGGTGCCTTTACCAACTGTATGGGCAACGCTGTCTTCAACGCCTCCCTGATGCTGGCCCTGCCGGAAGAAAACCGGGGCGCCATTCTTGGCTTCATCGGCGCCGCCTCCACCGGCGGCTGCGCGCTGTCGGCGGTGATTTTCGGCGTGCTCTGCGACATTTTCCCGCTGTACCTGGTGTTCGTGGCGGGAAATGTGCTGACGATTCTTCCCATGCTGTACCTGTGCCTGCACAGAAGCACCCGGGAGTTCATTATTTCCAACTGAGGCGGCGGGGCACAGCGCGACTTCCCGGTCATTGCGAACCCCGAATTCCCGGTCATTGCGAGCCAGTTCTCTTTCCTGGCGTGGCAATCTCCATCTTTAGAAAGACGCGTCTCAAACTTCGGGTCATTGCGAGCCAGTGAGCACACTGGCGTGGCAATCTCCATCTTTAGAAAGACGCGGTCTCAGTGACGAGGGAGATTCCCACACCAGTTTGAGAACTGGTTCGGAATGACATATTATTGGGAATGCAGCCGCTTATACGATGGAGATTCCCACGCCAGTGTGATCACTGGCTCGGAATGCAATGTCACTAAGTTAGCGTGAAGGAAACAAGAACACAAG
>CAMCCS010000192.1 GCA_945873295.1 uncultured Clostridia bacterium | reverse complement strand
AGGCCATCTTCTGCTTGAACTTCTTCTGCTCGCTGTAGAGCTGCACCCGCAGGCCTGCACTCCGCAGCTTTTCCGCCAGGGCAACGGCTGCGTCCAAATCCTGCGTCATGGGCAGCACAAGAGCGTCCGCCGGGGCGGCGGGGATGGCGGGATTCAGCAGGCCCTGCTCATCCAGTACATAGAAAAGCCGGGTCAAACCGATGGAAATACCAACGCCGGGCAGGGGCTTGTCGATGTAGTACCCCGCCAGGTTGTCATAACGCCCGCCGGAGCACACGGACCCAAGCTCGGGATGGTCCAGCAGCAGCGTCTCATACACGGTGCCGGTGTAATAGTCCAGGCCCCGGGCAATGGTCAGGTCAACGGTGAAGTTTTCCTCCGGCATGCCGAAAGCCGTCAGGTTAGAGGTGACGACCTTCAGCTCGTTAAGACCCGTGTCAAAGGTTTCATTCCGTCCCGCGTAGCCTTCCAGAGCGGCAATCACCTCCGCGTTGCTTCCCTGGATGGAGATAAAGGCCAGAATTTCCTCCGCCTGCTTTTCCGTCAGGCCGCAGTCCTCCAGAAGCAGCGCCCGCACCTTTTCGGGGCCAATCTTGTCCAGCTTGTCCACGGTGCGCATAATGTCCCCGGATTTCTCCGTCAGATCCAGCATGGCATAGAAGCCGTTCAGGATCTTCCGGTTGTTGACGTGGATCTGAAAGCGCCGCAGGCCGAAGCCGCTGAACACCTTGTAAATCACGGCGGGGATCTCCGCCTCGTTGAGAATGTCCAGCTTGCCGTCGCCGATGACGTCAATGTCCGCCTGGTAGAATTCCCGGAACCGGCCCCGCTGGGCCCGCTCCCCCCGGTAGACCTTGCTGATCTGGAACCGGCGGAAGGGGAACGCCAAGTCGCTATAGTGCAGGGCCACATATTTTGCCAGGGGCACCGTCAGGTCGAACCGCAGGGCCAGGTCGCTGTCCCCTTTCTGGAAGCGGTAAATCTGCTTTTCCGTGTCGCCGCCGCCCTTGGCGAGTAAGATCTGGGCGTCCTCGATGGCGGGGGTGTCCAGGGGGGCAAAGCCGTAGGAGGCATACGCCTGCCGGATGACATCGGCCATCCGGTCAAAGCGGAGCTGCTTGTCCGGCAGCAGCTCCATAAAGCCGGACAATGTCCGGGGTTTGATCATTTCCATAGTCTATCTCCTTTCACGATGAACGGGTGAACGTAGCACCGCGGTAAATTGGAATTAAGGTTATCGGCTTTAGTAAGCACACTCAATTTGGTATGTGACGCACCGGTGCGGCAGCACCATCGCTTCCCCCGGGGGGAAGCTGTCGAGCGAAGCGAGACTGATGAGGAACGGCGAGATGGAACGATTTCGTATGTAGTTCGTAAAAAAGGTACAATTTGAAAAGCTGTACGTTCTTATTTGCCTGCGTCCCAGATCAGAAAATGTCGCCATTCCTCATCCGCCCCTGCGGGGCACCTTCCCCCCGGGGGAAGGTATTGGCCCGCCAATTTACAATTTCACGATCAGCTTATTAAAGCCGATAACCTGAATTGGAATTTGGCGAGGGAAGTCAGGGCATCGAACAACACTGTCATTCCGAGAAAGTAGCGCACTACTGACCTGGGAATCTCCATCAAATTTTTGAATGACGATCGTCATACTCCGTAGGGGCGCTCATTGAGCGCCCGGCAGGGAGAGCTTCCATATTCGTGTTTCTTTCGGCGAAAAGGTGCCATTTGACGTGAATTTATACTGGAATTCGGTTCGTTTTTGCGGGCGGTCAATGACCGCCCCTACGAATGGATGACGATGGGCTGCCTGGAATTCGATGGAGATTCCCACACCAGGAAAGAGAACTGGTTCGGAATGACAATGTTGTTCGGGGCGCGCACTTACCGCTGCAAATACCAATTTGTCGTTTTGCTGCTAAGTCGCAAAGGTTAACATAAAACGCCGCCCGCGCATTCACGGGCGGCGAACTGGCGCGCAAATCCCCTATTAGTATCTGGACTTGGTGTGGAGCATCTCCCGCCAGTCCAGATCGCCCCGCTGCAGACCCATGATGAACATTTCCGCGCTGGCCAGGTTCGTGGCGATGGGCACATTGTTCTTGTCGCAATGCCGGATGGTCTCGATCATCTGGCTGTCGTCCCAGGGATCGATGGTGTTGGGGTCGGTAAACAGGAGCACAAGATCGATCTCGTTGTAGGCGATCCGGGCGTTGATCTGCTGGTGGCCGCCCTGCTTATGGGACAGCAGCAGGGTGATGGGCAGACCGGTATTGTCGGCAATCAGCCGGCCTGTGGTAGCCGTTGCGAAAAGGTTATGCTTCATAAGGACACTTTTATACGCGGTGCAGAATTGGACCATCAGTTCCTTTTTCTTGTCATGAGCCAGAAAAGCAATATTCACAACCGTCACTCCTTTTTCCTTTTTATTCTATGTATCGGGTTCTCTATTTCAGGGGGATGGGCCGGTGGTAGCCCTGAAGCCTGCCTGCCATCCGGCGGAATGCGGCGGAGGCACCGCAGTGGGGCCGGTAAGCAAGCAGCGGCCTGCCGAACGCGGCAGCCAGGGTCATATTGGGATCCTCGGGTACAATCCCGGCAAGGGGCAGCCTGGCGGCGTCCATTACATCGTCCACGGTGATGCGCAGGGCGGAAAGCATATCCTTTTCCACCCGGTTTACAATGAGCCGAACCCGTTTCTTCCCGGCAAGCTCCAGAAGCTCCCCTACCCGGGCGGCGTCCCGGATGGCGGCTGGGCCAGGGCCGGTGACCAGAAGAAAATCCTCCGCGGCACTGCTCACCAGCTGGAATCCGGCGTCCAGTCCGGCGGGGGCGTCCAGGAAAATGTAGTCAAACTGAATCCGCGTCTGACGGAGGAAAGCCGAGAATGCGTCCCGGTCGATCCTCTCCGGGGAGCAGTTCATGGGCGCGGTGAGAAAGGCAAGGGTGGGGTAAAGCTCGTGCCGGGGCGCATCGTCCAGGGAGTAGGTACCCTGGCACACATCCAGGAAGGAAAGGGCGCTGCCCTCGGAAAGACCCAGGGAGATGTCCAGATTCCGAAGACCCACGTCACAGTCCACGCACAGGACGGCGCAGCCGCTTTGGGCCAGGGCAGTGGCGAGCCCGGCGCAGACGGAGGTCTTCCCCGTCCCGCCCTTGCCGGAGGCGATGGCAATGAGTTCCCCCATACAAGTCCTCCTGGCAATATTTTCAATCATTATAAAGCAAAATCGCACAAAAATCAATAGGAATTTGGGGAATAAAAAATTATTTTTCATCGTTTTGAACAAAATG
>CAMCCS010000191.1 GCA_945873295.1 uncultured Clostridia bacterium | reverse complement strand
CGGATGTGTACTGCTTTCAGGAGGTGCTGCCCCATGTGGCGGCATGGCTCAAGGAGGTACTGCCGGAGTACACGGTGGTTGGCTGCGGCAGAGGAAAACATCTGGACGGAGAGCGGGTGGTCCTGGCATTCCGGAAAGCTCGGTTTGATCTGATGAAAATGGATACCTTCTGGCTCTCCCCCACACCAACCGTTCCCGGCTCCCGATATCCGGACCAGAGTTCCTGCCCCCGGACCTGCACGGAAGTGCTCCTGAACGATCTTCAGGAAAACCGGGTAATCCGGGTGATGAATACCCATTTGGATCACGTGGGCGTGGAGGCCAGACGGGCTGGGCTGGCGCAGATTCTTGCCCATGGGGAAGCGGCGGACTTTTTTGCCGGAGTACCCACAGTTCTTGCCGGGGATTTCAACGCGGAACCGGGCGTCCCTGAGCTGGAGCCCATCCGCGCGCTTCCTGCCTGGCACAGTGCCGTTCCGGAAACCTGGGAAACCTTTCATGGCTACGGCTGTATGCGCAAAAGCACAATCGACTATATTTTCATAAGCGGAAACATCCGCTGTACCGCCGCAGGCCGCTGGACAGAGGAGGAAAACGGGGTTTACCTGTCCGATCACTATCCCGTCTGGGCAGAACTGGAATATACCGGAGAAATAAAAGCATAAATTTCCATTCCATCCGGACAGAACAGGCCCTGAAGAGGCGGAATCTCTTCAGGGCCGAATTCTTAAGGCAGCACCGCATAATGGGGCAAGGAGATTCGGGCAGTGTTTTGGCACAAGCGAAAGTATGAAAAATGCGGGAATACTGGATGTATTTCCCATTTTTCATACTGCACGGTTGGGGCAAAAGATCCGCCGAAGCCCGCAGCTCCCATTGTGCGGTGTTGCCTTAGGCTATCGGCTTAAAACAGCAAATAGGGAATTGGAATTTATCGAATTCCCAGAAATGCCTTGGCTCCCCCTATGGGGGAGCTGTCACGGCCTTAGCCGTGACTGAGAGGGCCCTCTTAAGCCCCCTACGGGGGCACCTCTCCCATAGGGAGAGGCTTTTCCCCTACAAATACCAATTTGCCGAACCGGAAAACGATTGTCATACCCCGTAGGGGCGCTCATTGAGCGCCCGGCATGGAAAAGTTCTGTATTCGTATTTCTTTCGGCGAAAAGGTACCATTCAACGTAATTTTATTCTGGAATTCGATACATTTTCGCGGGCGGTCAATGACCGCCCCTACGAATGGATGACGATAGGCTGCCCGGAATTCGATGGAGATTCCCACAAAAGTAGTGCGCTACTTTCTCGGAATGACAATGTTGTTCGATGCTCTGACTTTCCTCTGCAAATTCCAATTTGTCGCTTAGCTGTGTTAACCCAATGCCCGGTTTCACAGATTTTTCTTAAAGCAGATGATCCGGTTTTCCTCGGTAAAGCCCACGCGCAAATGAAAGGCCAGGGAAGCTTGGTTCGTCAGCTCGCAGTCGCTGGCAAATTCCCGGCAGCCTTTGCTTTTTGCCCACTGCTCACACTGGCCCACCAGCGCCCGGGCGGTGCCCACCAGGCGGTGGCTTTCTTCCACATAAACCCCTTCCAGGTATCCAACGGGGCTTGTCTCGCAGCCCTCCACATAGTCATGGCGCAAACAGCACAGCGCCACACCCACAAACCGGCCATTCTCCCGGCAGGCAAATACGGCAGATTCCGGCGAAGCTATGTATTCCGTGAGGATACGGACCAGAGCCTGCAAATCGTGCTCCGGCCACAGCTTTTTGACCATTGGAGCCAGGGAAACGGCATCCAATATTTCCGCTTTCATGCTTTCCCGCCTTTCAGACCAGGGTCATGGCGTCGGCAATGACAGATAAAACGGCGCAGTTTTCCGGCAGGGGCCGGGTTAAAGCCGGGGACTGCTCGGTGGATACATAGCAGCTGTCCAGACCCACAGCCGCCGCGCCCCGGCAGTCGGCCTCGTCGTCGTTGCCGATCATCACGGTGTGGGCGGGGTCCAAGCTGTATTTTTCCAGCATGGCCCGGTAAAACTTGGGGTCCGGCTTCTTATAGCCCACCTCAGAGGAGAGCAATATCCCGTCAAACAGTTCCGTCAGCCCCAGCGTGTCCAGCTCCGGGCGGGTGAACAGGGACTGGGCGTTGGACAGCAGGTAGGCGTGCTTTCCTGCCCCCCGGATGGCAATGAGCAGCTCCGCCGCCCCGGGGAACAGGCGCAGCTTTTCCAGAGACGCCATCCGGAAAAACCGGGCGAAGTCACGGACCCGCTCCGCGGGCGCCGGTTTTCCTCCCGCCTCCAGCATTCCGCGGAACACCGGCTCCAGGTCGATTTCCGCCCCGGGGCCCCGGGCTGCCCTGTCCCGGGCTTCCAGTTCCCGGACCCCCTGCGTATACTGCTCCCGCAGCTGTTCCGGGCGTGCGGTGACACCCTGCCGTTTCAGTTCCCGGGCAAGGTCTTCCCAGAGCGCATCCTTTTCTTCGTCGGTGTGAATATCCACCAGGGTTCCGTACAGGTCAAAAAGGAAGTAATCGTACTGTTTTTTCATGGTCCGGTCTCCTTTTCTTTCATATCCGTGAAACGGTCTGATAAAAATACGAAATGCTATCGTGTTAAGCAGCGCGGCAAATTGGAATTCAGGTTATCGGCTTTAATAAGCTGATCGTGAAATTGTAAAATACCTTCCCCCGGGGGGAAGGTGCCCCGCAGGGGCGGATGAGGAATGGCGACATTTTCTGATCTGGGACGCAGGCAAATAAGAACGTACAGCTTTTCAAATTGTACCTTTTTTACGAACTACATACGAAATCGTTCCATCTCGCCGTTCCTCATCAGTCTCGCTTCGCTCGACAGCTTCCCCCCGGGGGAAGCGATGGTGCTGCCGCACCAGTGCTTCACATACCAAATTGAGTGTGCTTACTAAATCCGATAACCTTAATTGGAATTTGTGGAGCTGTTTGCCAAGTGGTACGCGGGTGGAAAATGGGACGCGGCAAGGGCTCCCTTGTGTAAAGGGTGGTGCTGCACGCAGTGAATCAAAATTCTAATGATTGCCGGTGGCAATCATACCTTAATGTAACTGTCGCGAAGCGACTGAGGGATTGTGCAGTACAGTTCTTCAATTTAGGAAGTGTTTCGGCGAAAAGGCTTATGGAAACGACTTTGCGGTAGAATCTTCCTATTTTAACGATGCCTCGGCAAAACGGGGACAGAACGGACATTGTTCGTTCGGACGATGGGCACACCGGGAAGTCCACCATTACAACCCCTCAGTCAGCTTCGCTGCCAGCTCCCCTTACACAGGGGAGCCCTTGATGCGTACCGCACTAAGCCGCGCACCA
>CAMCCS010000190.1 GCA_945873295.1 uncultured Clostridia bacterium | reverse complement strand
GGTAGGAAAACAGAAATTTTCTGACCGGGTACATTTCCGGCTCTTACAGGGGGAGAACGGGGGGAGGTGACAGGAGATATAAGATACGAGATATAAGATATAAGATAATTTCGGCTTGCCCCAGCAAAACGACAAATTGGAATTTGCAGAGCTATTTGTTTCGTGGTGCGCGGTCCAACGTGGTACGCGCCAAGGGCTCCCCTGTGTAAGGGGAGCTGTCAGCGAAGCTGACTGAGGGGTTGTAATAGTAGACTTCCCGGTGTGCCCATCGTCCGAACGTACAATGTCTGTTCTGCCCCCCATTTAGCCGATGCATCGTCAAAACGGGAAAATTCAACCGCAAAATCGTTTCTGCGAACCTTCTCGCCAAGCCATTGTTTTAATCGAGAGGTTGTACTGCACAATCCCTCAGTCGCTTCGCGACAGCTCCCTTTACACAAGGGAGCCCTTGCCGCGGCCCATTTTCCACCCGCGTACCATTCGTCAAACAGCTCAACAAATTCCAATTTCACGATCAGCTTATTAAAACCGATAGCCTGTACGTTTCTTTATTAGAAGGGAAGAATATGAATATGGACCTTCGTACCCTGCTTTCCATGATCCGCCCTCTGGACACCGCCGCCATGGACGCGGCCCGGCTGCGGCAGGAGCAGCTTGCCAAGCCCCCCGGAAGCCTGGGGCGTCTGGAAAGTTTATCCATCCAGCTGGCGGGAATCACGGGAAAGGTGTGCAGCCGGGTGGAGAAGACCCACCTGCTGGTCTTTGCCGCGGATAACGGCGTTGTAGAGGAAGGCGTGTCCAGCGCGCCCCAGTCTGTGACCTTACAGCAGACGGTGAACCTCACCCGGGCAAAGACCGGGGCGTCGGTGCTGGCAAAGCATTTCGGCAGCGGCATCACCGTCTGCGACGTGGGAGTCAACGCCCAGGTGCCGGAAAAGGCGGTACTGAACCGGAAAATTGCCTACGGCACCGGAAATATTGTTCATGGCCCCGCCATGACCCGGGCCCAGGCAGAACAGGCGGTGTGCATCGGGGCAGAGCTGGCAATGAATACCCCGGCGGACGCTCTGGGTGTGGGAGAAATGGGCATCGGCAACACCACCACCTCCTCTGCCGTGCTGGCGGTGCTGCTGGATCTTCCCGTGGAGCAGGTCACGGGCCGGGGCGGCGGCATCACAGACGCGGCCTTTGCCCGGAAAAAGGAAGTCATCACCCAGGCCATTGCTGTGAATGCCCCGAACCGGGATGACCCCATTGATGTGCTTTCCAAGGTGGGAGGCTTTGACCTGGCGGCCATGTGCGGGGCGTTCCTGGGTGCCGCTGCCTCCCGCCGTCCGGTTGTCATCGACGGCTTTATTTCCGTGGTGGCGGCGCTGTGCGCGGTGCGGCTGTGCCCTGCCGCGCGGGACTATCTGGTGCCCAGCCACGCCTCCTTTGAAATCGGCTACCAGAAGGCCATGGAGGCCATGGATTTGCAGCCCATGCTCCTGCTGGGTATGCGGCTGGGAGAGGGGAGCGGCTGCCCCCTGGCGTTCCAGATCCTCAGTGCTGCCTGCGCGGTGATGAGCGATATGGCGACTTTTGACCAGGCGGGAATCAACGACGATTATCTGGAGGACATCCGGAAAGGGGACAAATTCACGGTATGACGGCCTTGATCGTTGGCGGCTCCAAGAGCGGCAAATCCTCCCTGGCCCAGCAGCTGGCAGTGGAGCTTGCCGGGGACGGTAAGCGATACTACCTGGCTACCATGCTTCCCAGAGACGGCGAAGACCTGGCCCGGATCGCCCGGCATTTGGAAGACCGGGCGGGGATGGGCTTTGAGACAGTGGAGCAGGGGAAAAATCTTCCCGGCTGCCTTTCCCGGGCGGACAGAAGCGGTACTTTCCTTTTAGACAGCGTCACCGCCCTGCTGACCAACGAGTTTTTTCCGCCGGAGCTGGATTATGCCCCGGATTACGCCGCCGGACAGCGGGTGGGAGACGATATTCTCTCCCTTGCCGGTCAGGTAAAGCACCTGGTAGTGGTGGCGGACGACCTGTTCCGGGACGCTGAACGCTATGATGCGATTACGGAAAGCTACCGTAAAGCCTTGGCAGACATTCTGTGCCGGGTGGCAGAGCGGGCGGACACGGTGGTGGAAATGACCATGGGTAACCCCGTGGTACACAAGGGGGTTTTGAACCTATGAAGCTGTGGCTGCAGGCCCTGGGCATGTGCCAGAGTATGTTCTGCGCCATCCCCAGCCCCTGGCAGGGATGGGAAGAAAAGGCGCGGGAGAAAATGCTCCTGTGCCTGCCCCTGGTGGGGCTGGAAATCGGGCTTCTCTGGTGGGGTCTGGGAGTGCTTTCCCGGTATCTGCCGCCTCTCATGGCAGGGGCGGTGCTGGCGGGCTGGCCCTGGCTGGCAACGGGCTTTCTCCATCTGGATGGATTCATGGATGTGATGGACGCGGTGCGCTCCTGCCGGAGTTTAGAGCGGCGGCGGGAAATACTGAAAGACTCCCATGTGGGGGCCTTTGCGGTCATCGGCTGCCTGCTTCTGGGGTTGGGGCAGTTTGCCTGCTGTGGGAGCTTGAATAACGCGCCCCTGGGGCTGCTGGCCCTGGTCCCGGTGGTGAGCCGGTGCTGCGCGGTGCTGGCGGTGAACGGCCTTGAGCCCATGCAGACCAGCCAGTACGCAAACTGCGAAAAGAAGAAAAGCGGCCGGATTCTCCCGGGGGTCATGCTTCTGGCAGCCCTGGCGGCGGGCTTCGTGCTCTTTGGAATGTGGGGGCTGGTCCTTGCTGTCCAGGTGCTTTGCTTTGCCCTGGCTCTGGGCAGGGCCTACCGGTCCCTGGGGGGCATGAACGGGGACATCTCCGGCTACTGCATCACCCTCAGCGAGCTTTTTGCCTGCGCCGCCCTGGCAGCGGGACAGATCTTAAATTGACAATTGACAATGGACAATTGACAATTGCGGTGCGGTTCCGGGGCATTTTGCACGCAAAAACCGGCAATCCGGTGGTGTGCACAAAAAACGGACCAAAGTTCAGACAGGAGTGATTTTCATGCACCTTATCATCGGCGGGGCGTACCAGGGGAAACGGGCGTTTGCCGAAACGCGGTTTCAGCTGAAGCCGGGGGATATTTTTAGCTGTACCGGGGAGGACCCGGACTTTTCCTATAAATGTCTGGACCGTCTGGAGGAATTCGCCCTTTCCTGCGTGAAAGCGGGCCGGGACAGCGTGGCCTTTTTCCGGGAGAACCGGGCGCGCTGGGAGGGCAGCGTCCTGATTCTTAGGGACATTTCCGCCGGGGTGGTGCCCATGGACGAAGAAATGCGTGCTTGGCGGGAGGAAAACGGCCGCCTGGGCCGGTATCTGGCGGAGCAGGCCGAAAGCG
>CAMCCS010000189.1 GCA_945873295.1 uncultured Clostridia bacterium | reverse complement strand
GTTTTTTGTTACTATTCAGTCGCATCAATTATTCCGCGTAAATGATCGTTTAGCGCACTGGCGCGGTATCGAATTCCCGGTCATTGCGAACCAGTGACCGACGTCACTGGTGTGGCAATCTCCATCTTTAGAAGAACGCGGTCTCTTAATTCGGGTCATTGCGAACCAGTGACCGATGTCACTGGTGTGGCAATCCCCATCGAAAGAAGAAAGTGGTCTCGATGACGAGGGAGATTCCCACACCAGTCTGAGGACTGGTTCGGAATGACACAAATTTTGGAACTGCAGCCGGTTGTACGATGGAGATTGCCACGAGCCAAGGGGTGCTCCGCTAAACGATCATTTACCGCAAAAACGATACCGAGCGGGTCAGGGAAGAAACAATTACACATATCCTGCGCACGACTTGTCCGCCGGCACTGCCGGCAAACGATCATTTATATGAGAAACTTGGGGTACGACTGAATAGTTACGGTTTTTTTCTCATTATATCCTCCATTGTAAGGAAAAGTCAATAAACTACCGGTTGCATATTTCCGTTTTTTAGGGTATAATGGATGACTGAAGGCGATTTACCGCGTTTTTCGCCGGATAATACCTACACTGGAGGCTCCACCATGCATAAAAAAAGAATCCTCGCTTTTGCCTGTGCCCTGCTTGCGGCTGTGCTGGCCGTAACTGCCGCCGGATGCAAAGCGGATACATCGGAATACGAAAAGAGAATTTCTGAGCTCGAAGCGGAGAACGCCGCCCTCCGTGCCCAAATTGATACCCTCAGCGCCCAGCTTGGCGATGCCGGTGGACTGTACTTAAGCGACTGGGACCTGTCCGCCTCCATCTGGGAGGGAAGCGGCGGTGCCGATATTACCCTTACCGCCACCCCTGCTGCCTTCCGGGACGGCATGACCGCCGAGTTCCTGGTTTACCTGGACAGCCAGATCGCTTCCTCCTCCGCCTGCAGCTGGGACGGTACAAGCTTTACTGCCAAGGCGAAGCTGCCGGTTGCAGACGGCTACAGCTATTTCTGCATTCTTTCCGACAACGCCGGAGAAAGCTCCCAGATTCTCCTTTCCTCCCCGGAATCTCCGGTGGAAGACAGCCTTGTATACCTGCAGACCAGCCTTACCGCCTACTGCAATCTCTTCCTGGGTGACTGGTCCGCCCAGGACGGCAAGCTGACAATCGGTTACGGCTATGCCCAGGCTCAGCTTCCCCGTCTGGCGGAAAGCGGCACCAATGTGGGCTTCCGCGGCGCCCGCCTGGTGCTGCAGCTCAACGGCATGGAGATCGACAGCCAGAACCTGACCCTGCCGGAGGGCGAGGGCGAGGGCAGCTACGAGGAAGCGCTCTACGACCTCAGCTTTACCGTTCCCCAGCTGGGCAATGACGACCAGCTGGACCTGGTCCTGGAGGTCACACTGACTACCGACGGCGTTATTTCCACCGTCGGCGGAAGCTGGTTCCTCTCCGAAGGGCAGCTCAACCTGGTGGTGGGCTGATCCGTCCGCGGACCTCGGAGGCCACCCGAAGGGCTGTTTTTCGAAAAGTATCATTTTTCACAAATTTCTGTCCACGCCGTCTTTCTTTATGTGAATACTATAAAAAACTTCCAAATATTATGATTTTTGGATTGATTTTATCCGGTGTTTGACTTACAATAGTCACCGAACGGATTGAGGGAAAGCAATCCCAGCAATTCTTCACCGGGAGGGAATGGCCATGCTGAACATTGTACTGGTGGAACCGGAGATTCCCCAGAACTGCGGCAACATCGCCAGAACCTGCGCCGCAACCGGAAGCCGTCTGCACCTGATCCGCCCCCTTGGCTTTGATATTTCCGAGCGGGCTGTCCGCAGGGCGGGCCTGGACTACTGGCATATGGTGGAGGTGCTGGATTACGAGAATCTGGACGATTTCTTCTCCCGGAACCGGGTGGAAGAAATGTGGTGTCTTTCCACAAAAGCGCCCAGAAGCTACACCCAGGCACAGTACCATGACGGCTGCTACCTGTTCTTTGGGAAAGAGACCCGGGGATTGCCGGAAGAATTCCTCGCTGCCCATTACGATAGCTGCGTGCGGATTCCCATGCGCGCCGATGCCCGGAGCCTGAACCTGAGCAACGCCGTGGCGGTCACCGTCTATGAGGCCCTGCGCCAGCTTTCCTTTCCCGATCTGAAAGACTTTGGAAAAATGCGGGTATAATCCCGGGAAAACATGGAGGAATGTCTATGAATTACAATAAGAAATCCATTGAGGACATTGACGTAGCCGGTAAGCGCGTACTGTGCCGCTGCGACTTCAACGTTCCCACCAAGAACGGCAAGATCACCTCCGACAAGCGGATCGTGGCTGCCATGCCCACCATTCGTTACCTGGTCGACAAGGGTGCCAAGGTCATCCTGTGCTCCCACATGGGCAAACCCAAGGGAGAATTTAAGCCCGAGCTGAGCCTGAAGATTGTTGCCGACCGGATCAGCGAGCTGCTGGGCAAGGAAGTCATCATGGCTGCCGATGTGGCGGGTCCGGACGCCCACGCCAAGGCTGCTGCCCTGAAGGACGGCGATGTGATGCTCCTGGAGAACACCCGCTTCGTTAAGGGTGAGACCAAGAACGATCCCCAGCTTAGCAAGGATCTGGCTTCCATGGCTGACATTTTTGTGAACGACGCCTTTGGTACCGCCCATCGCGCCCATTCCTCCACCGCCGGTGTGGCTGACTACCTGCCCGCCGTCTGCGGCTACCTGGTGGAGAAGGAAGTCTCCATCATGGGCAAGGCTCTGGCAAACCCCGAGCGTCCCTTTGTGGCTATTCTGGGCGGCGCTAAGGTCTCCGACAAGCTGAATGTCATCAACAACCTGCTGGAGAAGGTCGACACCCTGATCATCGGCGGCGGCATGGCCTTCACCTTCCTCGCTGCCAAGGGCTATTCTGTTGGCACCTCCCTGGTAGACGCCGAAAAGATCGACTACTGCAAGGACATGATGGAAAAGGCTGCCGCCAAGGGCGTGAAGCTCCTGTTGCCTGTTGACACCGTGGTTGCCGATGCTTTCCCCGATCCCATTGATGGACCTATCTGCGTTGAGACGGTTTCCGCCGATGCCATCCCCGCCTGCAAAATGGGCCTGGATATTGGCGAAAAGACCCGTGAGCTCTTTGCCGATGCCGTAAAGTCCGCCAAGACCGTTGTCTGGAACGGACCCATGGGCGTGTTTGAGAACCCCACCCTTGCCAAGGGCACCGTTGCGGTTGCCCAGGCTCTGGCTGATTCCGACGCTGTGACCATCGTCGGCGGCGGCGACAGCGCGGCTGCCTGCGAGCAGCTGGGCTTTGCCGACAAGATCACCCACATCTCCACCGGCGGCGGCGCTTCCCTGGAGTTCCTGGAAGGCCTGGAGCTGCCCGGCA
>CAMCCS010000188.1 GCA_945873295.1 uncultured Clostridia bacterium | reverse complement strand
GGATCAAACCCCGCAGGGCCTCCACTACCTTGTCCTCTTTGGGCTGCTGGGGCGGAAGGGTCCTGGGAACCATGGAGATCGCCGCGGAGGGGCAGGCATCGGCGCAAGCGCCGCAGCCGATACATTTTTCCGGGTCAATGATGCTGTTCTCCGTGTCGGTGGCTCCGGTGGGACAGACGTAAAGACACATACAATCCTTCGTACACAGGCGGAGATTTCTTACCGCGTATTTTTCGCCCATCGTTACACACTCCTTTCGGCTTTTTCAAATTTCCAGCTGGGCACCTTGCACACCGGACACTGCGCCGGTGCGGAATCGCCCACATAGACGAAGCCACAGGCAGTGCAGACCCAGACACCGGTATTTTCCAGCATTTTATCGCCCTCTGCCGCATATCGGGTCAGCAGGGATTTCAGCATCCGAGTGACTTTTTCGCTCCAGACCTGACAGCGGAGCGCACCCCGATCCGGTTTTTCGGCAGCCACCGCATTACCATAGGGATAGCCCACGGACAAGTCCTGTTCAATCAGCTCCAGCAGCTTCTGAATGCTGGCATCCTGCGCGGGTTCTGCTTTTGAACGGAAGAAATCCGCCAGTTTTCGGAAGTCCTCTGCCTGCTGGGGCAAATACTGCTTTTCACAACCCCGGGCCAGATTGGAGCAGATGATGCTCATTTCCATAGCAGACAGCTCCTTCTCCACATGGGGCTTGTCCAGCGCAGTGGCAGGCGCGGCCTGTTCGGTTTTCTCCCGGAAATCGGATTTGCTTGCGCCGCACAGGGGGCACTTCCAGTCTTCCGGAAGATCCTCCCATTTGGTGCCCGGTGCGATTCCTGCCTCCGGGAGGCCCCTCGCCTCGTCGTAGGTGTAGGAACAGATGGAACATGACATTTGTTTCATAGGTTTCTCTCGCCTCCTTCATAGATATCTTATAAAATCACAGACCTCAAATCCGTGATGTTATCACCAAAGGAATACCGAATTTCAGCCGCAGGAATGGCTGCCGCAGCCGTGAGAGCCGCAGGTGTGCCCTTCCCCATGGTGGTCGTGATGATCACACCGGACATCGGGGTTGAAGTCCAGCTTACCTGCCGCCAGTGCCTCTGCTGCCGCGTCTGCGCTGCCGGATACACCGCCGTACAGCCGGATGCCCGCTGCCGCCAGAGCCATCTGGGCACCGCCGCCAATGCCGCCACAGATTAGCGCATCTACCTTCAGGGTACTGAGCAGCCCTGCCAAGGCACCGTGGCCACTGCCGTTGGTATCCACCACTTCGGAGGATACAATCTTTCCGTTTTCCACATCGTAGAGTTTGAACTGCTCCGTGTGACCAAAGTGCTGAAAAATAGTTCCGTTTTCATAAGTTACCGCAATTCTCATAGTTGTTTCTCCTTTCGGTTTCACATAGATTTGACTGTGTGTTTCTCTATGGCAGAAACGATGCGCACAATCGCTTCTGCCACCGTTGCAAAGTTGGTAATCTCCACCTTCGATTCGCAGCGGAAGTCCATCTACCAATACATTCGCCAACTTTTTCCGGGCATCTGCGTAAATTTGCTGCACCGTAGTCCGGGCAACCTGCATCCGTTCGCTGCATTGTTCCTGAGAAAGCCCCTCTTTGTCAATCAGGCGAATGGTTTCGTATTCCTCCACTGTGAGGATGACTGTCTCTGCGTAATCGGAGATACCATCAGGGGAAAAGGAAAGTGTCTGAGGAAGTGCGCAAACACTTCTGCACTTCTTCGGTCTTGGCAATGGATACACCTCCTTCATGGATACTATCAGTATAGATTTATTTTCGGCATATGTCAAGAATATAATTGACTTATGTCATAAACAGCGTTATACTGGAAGCAGCAAGAAGGAGGCAGCGGTATGGAATTGAGAGACTTTTTCCCTGTATGGAACCGGCTGACATCTGCGCAACAAGCAATTTTGACAGAAAACCTGCTTCGGCGTACTGTACAGAAGAATACGCTTCTTCATAACGGCAGTATGAACTGCACTGGCTTGCTTCTGGTGGAACATGGGCAACTTCGTGCGTACATTCTGTCAGAGGATGGCAGGGAGATTACGCTATACCGACTGTTGGACGGAGATATCTGCCTGTTTTCCGCCTCCTGCATGATGCGCTCCATTCAGTTTGAAGTCATGATCGAAGCGGAAAAGGATACCGAGCTTTGGAGCATTCCGGCAGACATATATAAGAACGTTATGGATCAGTCCGCACCTCTGGCAAATTTTACAAACGAAGTCATGGCAGGTAGATTTTCCGATGTCATGTGGCTGCTGGAGCAGATTCTGTGGAAGCGCTTTGACCAGCGGCTGGCAGGCTTCCTGCTGGAAGAAAGTGTGCTGGAGGGAACGGATATCCTGAAGATCACCCACGAGAGCATCGGCAGTCACCTGGGTAATCCACGGGAGGTAGTGACCCGGATGCTGCGTTATTTCCAGAACGAGGGGCTGGTGAAGCTCGCCCGAGGAACAGTGGAAATTACCAACAGGGCGGCAATGCAGAAACAATATGGTACATAAGGAAAATGCCCACGGACGTTGATGATCCGTGGGCATATTTCATTGATCCATCCCGCAGGCGGTTGCCGACTGGATGAGGCAGCGGTCATGTGTTACCGCATCATAGAAACGGAAGCCGCCGGAGAAATTGTAGCAGTCATAGCCGTTTCCGGCGAGAATACGGCAGGCAATATAGCTGCGCAGGCCGCTCTGACAGATGACATAGATCGGTTTGGACTTATCTAGCTCGTCCAGACGCTCCCGCAGTTCGTCCACCGGGATATTTCGGAAACCTTCGATATGTCCCCGGCTGTATTCCCCAACCGTTCTGGTGTCCAGCAGAGTCACGCTGCCGTCTCGGGGCAGCCCGGCGGCATCTTCCAGATACCACTGCTTCAGGGTGCCGCTGGCAATGTTGTCGATCATAAACCCAGCCATATTTACCGGGTCCTTGGCGGAAGAATAGGGCGGCGCGTAGGCCAGGTCCAGTTCCTTAAGCTGCGTGGCTTTCATTCCTGCCCGGATAGCGGTTGCCAGCACGTCGATGCGCTTGTCCACACCCTCGTAGCCCACGATCTGTGCGCCCAGAAGGCGGTAGGTTTCTTTCTCAAATACCACTTTCATGGTCATAACCTTGCCGCCGGGGTAGTAACCTGCATGGCTCATGGGCGACAGAATGACAGTATCGACGGAAAGCCCTGCCTTTTTTGCATTGGTCTCATTGATGCCGGTGATAGCGGCGGTCATGTCAAATACCTTGATAACACTGCTGCCTTGGGAACCTGCGTAACGGCTGTCGCCGCCGCAGATATTGTCTGCCGCAATGCGCCCCTGTTTGTTGGCAGGGCCCGCCAAAGAGATCAGAGCATCCTGCCCGGTGACGAAGTGCTTCACCTGCACCGCAT
>CAMCCS010000187.1 GCA_945873295.1 uncultured Clostridia bacterium | reverse complement strand
CAATTTACAATTTCACGATCAGCTTATTAAAGCCGATAACCTGAATTGGAATTTGACGGATTCGTTGAATGGGACGCGGGTGGATGCCGTACACCCAAGGGCTCCCCTGTGCAAGGGGAGCTGTCAGCGAAGCTGACTGAGGGGTTGTAACGGTGGACTTCCTTATCTACCCATCGTCAGAACGGACAGTGTCCTTTGTGGTCCCTTTTCGCCGATTCGTTGTCAATATTAAAACGTTTTGCTGCACAATCCCTCAGTCGCTTCGCGACAGCTCCCTTTACACAAGGGAGCCCTTGCCGTGTCCCACTTTCCGTCCGCACACCATGCAACAAACAGCTCTACAAAGTCCAATTTATCGCTTTTCTGAATGAACCCGATAAGCATGTAATAGATACCCTATTCTTAGAAAAAGGAGTCATCACCATGGAAGAACTGCTGAACATTCTGACCGAGCTCCACCCGGATGTGGATTTTGAGACGGAGGACCGTCTGGTGGACGGGAAGATCCTGGATTCCTTTGACATCGTCACCCTGGTGGCGGAAATCAACGATGCCTACGGCGTCGCCATCCCTGCCGAGGAGCTGGTGCCCGAGAACTTCAACTCCGCGGAAGCCCTGTACTACCTGATCTGCCGCCTGGAAGAAGAATAAAATTTGTTTGCCCGGCGGGGCGCTGCCGTTTTTACTGCGAGGTTCTTCATGTCTTTTATTTCATTTTCTTTTATTTTGTTCTTCTTTGTCCTTGCGGCGGCATACTATCTTCTGCCAAAGCGCTGCCAGTGGCCGCTGCTGCTTGTCTTCAGCGCTGTTTTCTACCTGGCGGCGGATCTGCGCTATGCCGTCTTCCTGCTGGTGACGGTGGTGAGCGCCTACATAGCCGTCTGCCGCATGGACAGCCGGCTGAAGGACCAGGAAAAGTATCTGGCGGAAAACAAGAGCCTTACCCGGGAGGAAAAGAAAAGCTATCGGGCCGGGGTTAAGCGCCGCAACCGGATCACCCTGACGGTGTGCCTGGTGCTGAATTTCTCCATGCTCTTTTTCTGCAAGGTGCTGCTGCTGCCGGGACCGGCAGCGGCGGCGGAGGGAACAGCTCTTTCCTTCCTCAGCCTGGGGCTCCCTCTGGGTATGTCTTTCTACCTGTTCCAGTCCATGGGCTACTGCATCGATGTGTACCGGGGCAAGGCAAAGGCACAGAGGAACTTCTTTCAGTTCGCCCTGTTTACCACCTACTTTCCCTATCTTATCCAGGGCCCCATCAATTCCTACGCCCAGCTGGGGGAAAGCCTGTGGAAGCCCCACGATTTTGACGGCAAGCAGTGGTCCTTTGGTTTGCAGCGGATGCTCTGGGGCTACTTTAAAAAGCTGGTCATTGCTGACCGGATCGCCCCCATGGTTGCTGCCCTCCGGGCGCCGGAGCTGGGCGGCATGGGCTTTTTCCTGCTGACCCTTTCCTACGCCCTGCAGATTTACGGCGACTTTACCGGCGGCATCGACATCACCATCGGCATGTCCCAGTGCCTGGGGATCCCCCTGCGGGAAAATTTCCTCCGGCCCTACTTCTCCAAAAATATTGCTGAATACTGGCGGCGGTGGCACATCTCCCTGGGAGAGTGGATGAAGGACTATATCTTTTATCCCATTTCCGTCAGCGCCCCCATGCTCCGGCTGAGCAAAGCCGCCCGAGCCCGGTTCGGCAATTTCGGCAAGCGGCTTCCCGTGTATGTGGCATCCGTTGCCACCTGGCTGGTCACCGGCATCTGGCACGGCCTGACCCCCAATTTTATCCTCTGGGGCATGCTGAACTGCCTCTTCATTGTGGGCTCCGAGGAGCTGTCCCCCCTGTATGAACGGTTTCACGGGCGCTTTCACTGGAAGGACAGGGTCTGGTACGGCTGGTTTGAGATTCTGCGGATGTTCCTGCTGATGAATTTCATCCGGGCCTGCGATTTGTTTCCCCATGTGGGGGACTATTTTGCCGGATTCGGACGGATGGTGCTGAACCCCAATTTCACCATCCTGACGGACGGAACTATGCTTACCCTGGGGCTGACGGCCTTGGACTTTGGAATCCTGGGGGTTGGCATCGTCCTGCTCTTTGCTGTGAGCCTGTACCAGGAAAAGCGGGGCAGCGTCCGGGAAATGCTCTGGGGGAAGAACCCCTGGGTGCGCTACAGCCTGATTTTTATCCTGCTGCTTGCCGTGCTGCTCCTGGGAAAATACGGCACCGGCTACAATGCCTCAAGCTTTATCTACAACCAGTTCTAGGAGGCGCGGCATGAAAAAATGGAATGTTTCTTTGTGCGCCGCCCTGATCCTGGGGCTGGCCGCGCTGATTTTTGTTCAGGCCCTGGTGGTCCCCAAATATACCGGCGTCAGCCGGGACGGCTCCCTGACGGCGGAGTACTACGGTTTCGCCGGGGGAAATGATGTGCTCTTTGTGGGGGACTGTGAGGTCTACGAGAATTTTTCCCCCATCACCCTCTGGGAAAACTACGGTATTACCTCCGCCATCCGGGGAAGCCCCCAGCAGATGATCTGGCAGTCGTACTACCTTTTGGAGGACGCCCTGCGGTATGAGACCCCGAAGGTGGTGGTGTTCAACGTCCTTTCCATGAAGTACGATACCCCCAAAAGCGCGGGACCTGCTTCCCGCCGGGAGGCCTACAACCGCATGACCCTGGATGGCATGCGCTGGTCTTCTTCCAAGGTAGCGGCGATCCGGGCCTCCATGACGGAGGAAGAAAAGGACAGGAACGCTTTTTGGTCCTATGTGTTTCCCATGCTTCGCTACCACGAGCGGTGGAGCGAGCTGGAAAAGGAGGATTTAAGGTATCTGCTTGGCAAGGATCCCGTTTCCCACAACGGCTATCTCATGCAGGTGGGGGTGAAGCCCGTCACCGGGGAGCATGTGGAGCCGCCTCTCGCGGATTACACCCTGGGGGTAAACAGCTGGTACTATTTAAATAAGATGGAAGCGCTGTGCCGGGAAAAGGGGATTCAGCTGATCCTCGTGAAGGCCCCAACCCTGTACCCCATCTGGTGGGATCAGTGGGACGCGCAGGTGGAAGCTTACGCCGAGGAAAAGGGCCTCATGTATCTGAACTTCCTGGATGTCCAGGCCGAAGTGGGCATCGACTGGGAAGCCGACACCTACGACACGGGCCTTCACCTGAACGTATACGGCGCGGAAAAGCTCACAGACTATTTTGGCAGGATCCTGTCCCGGGACTGCGGTCTGCCCGACCGGCGCGGTGACGCTGCCCTGAGCACCCTCTGGGCGGAAAAGAGCCGGCGGTATTACACTGAAAAGCAAGCCCTGGAAGCGGAGCGGGACACAAACGGTTAACCGCCGCCGGGAAACAACAGATAAATGGAATTTCAGGTTATCGGCTTTAATAAGCTGATCGTGAAATTGTAAATTGGCGGGCCA
>CAMCCS010000186.1 GCA_945873295.1 uncultured Clostridia bacterium | reverse complement strand
AATCCCTCAGTCGCTTCGCGACAGCTCCCTTTACACAAGGGAGCCCTTGCCGCGTCCCCTTTTCCACCCGAGTACCATTCGGCAAACAGCTCTGCAAATACCAATTTGTCCCGCTGCTGTGTAAAGTCGATATACATATTGTTTTTCCAGTATACCACATCCTGCCGGGAAAAGAAAGACCCGGATCACCGCACCTGGTGATCCGGGCAGAGGGCGTTTTGTTCCCGTTACAGGAAAATCCCCATGAAGCACTGTACCGCCAGGTACAGTCCCAGGGCGCTGAGGACGGGGGCGGCCTTGGCCTTATTTCCGGAGGCAATCCTGCTTACCATGGAGGTGTACAGCCAGGTGACTGCGGTGCAGACGATAGCGCCGATCAGCGCCAGCTTCCACCAGCCGGCCACCCCGAAGCCGGCTGCCAGGGGCAGCAGACCGAAGGTTGCGGCGGACAGGAGGAAAATCACGGGGTAGCACCGCTTCCCACCGGGGGCAAGGTAGAATTCCGCCACCAGGGCGATCAGGCACAGCCCGGTTATAGCCGGAATATTCAGCACGGGCAGCACGGCCCCGGGCAGGAAAGTACGGACCAGCACGCAAATGAGCAATGCCAGACCCAGAATACAGGTAAGCAGTGTGTTCAGAAAATAGGAATTGTTTTTCATGGTATCAGCCTCCCCATGCGGTGGCGCCGGAGGAAGTGTCCGCGCCGGTAACGAAGTTCACCGCGGAATTGACTCCGCGGGTCACCGCCTTGGAGGTGACGGTGGCCCCGGTCAGGGCGTCAATATCTTCTCCCACTGCGGCGCTGCCGTCGGTACCCAGAAACTGGGTAAGAAACTCTGTGTCCGTCAGGGCACGGGCGCCCAGACCGTAGGTCTCCTGCAGGTCCCGGACCACAAGCCCCTGGACTTTTCCGTCATTGCTGACGCCCACCAGCATAGAAATATCCCCTGCGTAGCCGGCGGTGACCACATGCACCACAAAGCCTGCCTCAGATTTGTAGGCGGTGCGGATGTTGGCATCGTCTCCTTCGTAGGCTTCCTCGGTAAAGGTTCCGCTTCCGGGAAGAATGGTGTGCAGCATGCTTTCCAACTCTTTGCGGGCATTTTCTTTTTGCAGGGAGGAAAGCCCGGCGGAGGCGGCAAAGAGAACAACAGCCGCCAGAAGAATGGTCAGAACCGGCATCCAGATTGTCTTTTTCATGCCCGGCCTCCTTTCTTGCAGCCAAAGCGCCGGGGGGCAGTGCTCCGGTCAATGGCCCAGGTCAGAAGATTCATAATTAAAATGGCGTAGGTCACACCCTCGGGGAACAGTCCGTAGTAGCGGAAAAATACCGTGAGCATGCCGCAGCCTATGCCGTAGAGAACTTGACCTACGGGGGTTACGGGAGAGGTGGCGTAGTCCGTTGCCATAAAGATGGCACCCAGCATCACGCCGCCCCCCAGGAGGCTGTAGAGCATCCAGGCAAAGGCATTATCGGTTTTGTGGAAGATCAGGGTCAGGAGAGCCACGCTTCCCAGATAAGCAAGGGGGATCCGGGGGGAGATGACCTTCCTCACCACCAGATACACGCCGCCCAACAGCAGGGCCAGGGCGGAGATTTCGCCGATGGAGCCGGGGTAGCTCCCCAGCAGCATGTCCATGAGGCTGTTTTCCGGCAGGGCGGGCATGACCATGTGGTGCAGGGGGGTGGCGGTGGAAACGCCGTCCACGGTGTACCGGGTCAGGGCTGCCGGAAACAGGAGCATCACGAAGGCCCGGGCCGCCAGGGCGGGGTTAAAGATGTTCTGTCCCAGGCCGCCGCACAGGCATTTGACCATTACGATTGCAAAGACGCTGCCTAAGATTACCACAGAATAGGGGGTGGAGGCGGGCAAGGTCAGGGCAAAGAGCAGTCCCGTGACCAGGGCGGAGCAGTCGGGGAGGGTATTGCGCCCGTGGGTAAGGCGGGCATAGAGCCACTCCGCAGCCGCGGCGGAGATCATGGAGACCGCCGTCACCCCCAGAGCCCGCAGCCCCAGCATCCAGGTGCCCACGGCCAACGCGGGGATCAGGGCAATTACCACATCCAGCATCAGGCGGCTGGTTTTGAAGTCTCCCCGGATGTGGGGAGAAGAAGCTACCGTCAGATTCATTTCTTTGCCGCCTCCTTCAGCATTTGCTTACCGGCCCGGATGGTCTCCACCAGGGGAAGCTTTCCGGGGCAGGTAAAGGCACAGCTCCCGCACTCGATACAGTCGGTCACATGAAGCCTCTCCAGCTCATTAAGGTTCCCTGCCCGCTGGTACCGGTACAGGTACAGCGGCTGCAGGCGCATGGGGCACACCCCCACGCATTTGCCGCAGCGCAGGCACACCGGGTTCTCGGCAGCGGCGTTCCGGTCTTTCAGCAGGCACAGCACGCAGTTGGTGGATTTCATCACCGGAATGGACAGGTCGCCCTGGGAAAGGCCCATCATGGGGCCGCCGCAGATGACCCGTTCCGTGGCGTCGTTCAGCCCCCCGGCCACTTCAATGAGGTCCCGGAAGGGGGTGCCGATGCGGACGATAAAGTTCTGGGGCTCCCGGATGGCCTCGCCGGACACGGTGACGATCCGGCTGGTGACGGGCACTCCCAGCTCCACCGCCCGGTAAATGGCGGCAAAGGTGGAGACATTGAAGACGGCACAGTTTACGCTGACGGGAAGCTGTCCCGGGGGGACCTCCCGTCCGGTGACGGCCTGGATGAGCTGCTTTTCCGCGCCCTGGGGGTACCGGGTGGGAAGGACCTCCAGCTCGATGCCGGGGAAATCCGCCAGCATGGGGCGCACCTTGGCGATAGCGTCGGGCTTATTGTCCTCCACTGCCAGCACGGCACGCTTGGCACCCACCACCGGCTGCAGGATCTGCATGCCCCTCAGGACCTGCTCCGGATTGGTGCGGAGCAGGGTGTCGTCCGATGTAATGTAAGGCTCACACTCGCAGGCGTTGGCAATCAGGGTATCCACCTTCCCCATGGCGGACAGGGCTTTTACGTTGCCGGGGAAAGCGGCGCCGCCCATGCCCACAATACCGGCCTCCCGGATGAGCCCCAGGATGGTGTCCGGATCCATCTGCTCAGGAGAAAGGGAAGCGGCGGGAGCGGGAATGGTGGTGTCCTGGAAGTCATTATCGATGACCACCGACATGACCTTCTTTCCCGAGGCGTGGGGCCGGGGCTCCACGGCGACCACCGTGCCGGAAACGGAAGCGTGTACCGGAACGCACAGACCCTCCCCGTCTCCGATTTTCTGCCCCCGGAGCACCTTGTCCCCCGCCTTCACCAGAGGGGTACAGGGCACGCCGATGTGCTGGCTCATGGGGATTACCACCTGTTTGGGGATCACCGCTACGGATGGCGTGACCTTGGCGGACAGCTCCTTACGGTATACGGGATGGATCCCACCGAAAAACGTATGTTTCATGGATTCACCTCA
>CAMCCS010000185.1 GCA_945873295.1 uncultured Clostridia bacterium | reverse complement strand
CCGTCCAGCAGGCTGTCTTCGGTGAGACCTGCCTCCCGGCTGCGGCGGCAGGCATATACCACCGCCAGGATCAGGCCGCAGGCGATGATGACGCCGTAGAAATGGATATACAGGGGCCCAATGGAAAAGCCCCTGGGCGGATTGAGGTCGATCCCCAGGGCGGGGAAAGAGATCACGGAATAGTTACTGGGATTCATTGACAAGCCTCCAGATCTTAAAACATTGGACGGGGTTTGCGCTGCTTTTGGCAGCGGTCAGGCTTCCTCCGCCGGGGAGGGATCGATCACGGACAGGGCACACCTATCCGGTGTCACCGCCCGGGCAAGGAAATCCAGGACTTCCGCTTCCTGAATGTCCCGGTATACCGCGGGGAAGAGGAAGTAATCGAAGTGAGCGAAGTGGTAGGTGCACAGCCGGAAGCAGGTGGAGTCGAAGCTGTCCAGGGCCTTGATCCGGCGGCCCAGGGCGCTGCGCTTCATTCTGAGGAAGTAATCCTCCGGGATGCCCTGCTTTATTAAGGCGCGGGCCTGCCGGAGCACCGCCTCCCGGACTTCTTCGGCGTTTTCACTGTCGCCGGAGCACAGGAGCATGGCACAGCCGTCGGCGCAGTCGAAACCACCGCCGAAGGAGCTGTCAATGAGCCCCTTCTGGTAGAGCTGCAGGTACAGCTCGGAGGATTCCCCGAACAGGGCTTCCGCCGAAAGGTCCGCGGCCATTTCCTGCCGGATGGCTTTTTCCCCCAGTCCCACGGGGGCGCACTTGAACCCGAGACAGAAGGTGGGCATGGCGATGTCCATGGTGCAGTGGGTGCGTGATGCCGGGCAGCGCATTGCATCTTCCGGCAGGGGCAGCTTTTTCCCGACGGGCCGGGGGGCGTCTCCCAGCACCTGCCGGACGGTTTCCGCCGCTTCTCCCGGGTCCACATCCCCCACAATACACATACAGCAGTTTACCGGGGTATAGAACGCCCGGTGGCAGGTTTCCAGCACTTGGGGCGTAATTTCCCGGATGCTCTCCCGGGTGCCCAGAATGGGAACGCGGATGGGGTGCTCCCGGTACATGGCCGCCATCAGCCGGTCAAAGATCACGCTGTCCGGGCTGTCCAGGTTCATACCGATCTCCTGATCGATGATCCCCCGTTCCTTTTCCACGCTTTCCGGGGTGAAGTAGGGGGTGAACACAAATTCTGTCAGCAGGCGAAGGCACTGGGTGAAATTTTCGGTGCAGGAAAAATAGTAGGCAGTCATGTCGTAGCTGGTAAAGGCGTTGACGCTGGCCCCCAGGGCGGCAAATTCCGCGGACACATCCCGGCCGCCCGGCATATCAAAGAGCTTGTGCTCTAAATAATGGGCGGTGCCGGCGGGCACATGGTATTCCTTTCCTTCCAGGGTAAAATCCGTGTGCACGGAACCAAAGTCCACCGCCAGGTAGCATAGCTTTTTGGAAAAGCCCTGCCGCGGAACCACGGCCAGGGGCAAACCGCAGCCAAGGGTTTCCCGGAAGACGGTCTCGTCCAGCTCAGGATAGTTTTTTTCGGTCATGCCCGGCCTCCTTTCAGGAAGTAGGTGCTGTGCAGGGTCAGGGTTTTGGCGGCCTCCACCACCTGCTCCAGGGTGACATCCCGGATAGCCTGAATGGCATGTTCCGGGGAGGGATCTTTCCCGCTGAGGATGGCAGTAAAGCAGTAGCTTTCAATGGAGCCGGCGGAATCGGGCACCGCCCGCAGGGAGGAAATCAGGGCCTCCCGGGCGCTGACCAGCTCCTCCTGGGTGATGGTCCCTTCCCGGCACAGCTGAAGCTGCCGGAGGATTTCTTCCCGGGCATCGGCTTCCTTGTCAAAGTCAATGCCGGCGGACACGGTGAGGATGCCCTTGGAGCCGTAATAGGAAGAGCCCACACTGTAGCACAGGGACAGCTTCTCCCGGACATTCTGGAAGAGCTTACTGGTCATGCCCCCGCCGTAGAGAACGTTCAGCACCTGCATGGCAGGATACTGAGGGCTTTTGAGGGTGATGGGGGTGACAAAGCCCATGCACAGCTTTCCCTGGGCCACGTCCATGGTTTCCGTCACATTCTCCCCGGGGCAGCTGTGAAAGCCGGTCTGGGGCGGCAGGGTGGTTTCCCTGGCTGCAAGGTTCAGCCGGCTGCGCAAAAGGTCTGCAAGGTCGCTTCCTTCCCGGCTGCCCACATAGAAGATTTCCAGAGGGGCGCTTTCCAGCATATTACGGAAATGGCGGTACAGGGTGTCGGGCTGAATGGCGGCAACCTGCTCCGGCTCGCCAAGCCTGGGCAGGCCGAAGCTGTCCTCCCGGCACATGATTTTCAGGAGCCTGCCCATGGCGTAGATCCGCTTGTCGTTCCGGTCTGCCTGGATGGTGGAAATGAGATTCTTCTTTTCACTTTCCACATACTCCGGCAGGAAGCCGCTGCCTTCCGTCAGGGGCTTCTGAAGCAGCTCGGCAAGAAAATCCACCGTGCCCTCCAGCACCCGGTCTCCCAGCAGGGCAAAGCGGTCATCCATAAAGCTCAGGTACAGCCCTGATGCCTGGTAGTCTCCCACCCGGCGGGACATTGGGCTCACCGCCGCACCGTACAGGTCGTCCAGGCGGGCGGTGATGGCGCGAAGATCCGGATGGGGCACGGTGCCCCGGAGCAGCACCGAGGGGATGAGGGCATTCATGGCGCTGTGGTCCGCGCACATGGGCGCGACCCAGTGCAGGCTCAGACAGCCCTGCTTGAACCGGGGGTCCTTACGGCAGCGCAGGTTCACGCCGGGAAGAAGGGAAATGGTTTCAAACATATACGCACTCCTATCAGAGGGAGATTTTGATACTAGGGCAGCACCGCATAATGGGGCAAGGAGATTCGGGCAGTGTTTTGGCACAAGCGAAAGTATGAAAAATGCGGGAATACTGGATGTATTTCCCATTTTTCATACTGCACGATTGGGGCAAAAGATCCGCCGAAGCCCGCAGTTCCCACCCAGCGGTGTTGCCCTAGTTTTTCATAAAACGGTTACATACCGTTTTATGAGACCGCGGTCTCGCGGTCAGCGGCATCGCCGCTAAAAAACGTAGTCCATACATTTCTCGCCGCCACTGGCGGCCTGCGCGATAAGCGCAGGATAAAATGGTATTAACCATTTTATCGAGAAATAGTATGAAATCAGCAGAAAGTAAGAAAAATGACCGCCCATGCAGGCGGTCATTTTTTCTGGTGGACGATGTAGGACTCGAACCTGCGACCTTCCGCACGTCAAGCGGATGCTCTACCAGCTGAGCTAATCGTCCGTAGGAACCTCTGTATTATACCCAACAGAATCGGTTTTGTCAAGGGAAAAATAGAAAATCTTTTTAAGCCTATCGGTTTTTGAAAGCATACTGAGAAATTGGAATTTGGCGGGCTGTTTGGGCAGTGGTGTGCGGGTGGAAAATGGGACGCTGCAAAGGCTCCC
>CAMCCS010000184.1 GCA_945873295.1 uncultured Clostridia bacterium | reverse complement strand
TGGCCCGCCAATTTACAATTTCACGATCAGCTTATTAAAGCCGATAACCTGAAATCCAATTTATCTCTTTACTGTGTAAACCCAATCTGCAAAATACAAAAAGGAGCGGCGCCATGTACGATATGACCCCTGATCTTGAGCGCATTCAGCAGGTGATCGATGACGGCCCCTACCGGGACACCTGGGCTTCCCTCAGCGAATATAACCTGCCCCGGTGGTACCCTAGGGCGAAATTCGGCATTTTCATTCACTGGGGCGTGTACTCCGTTCCCGCCTTCGGCAATGAGTGGTACTCCCGGAACATGTACGACCCCGCCCGCCGGGAATTTGAGCATCACCGGAAGACCTACGGGGAACATAAGGATTTTGGCTATAAGGACTTTATCCCAATGTTTCGGGCGGAGAAGTTTGACCCCAATGCCTGGGCACAGCTTTTCCGGGAGGCGGGAGCCAGGTATGTGGTGCCCGTTGCGGAGCACCACGACGGCTTTCAGATGTATAAAAGCGACATTTCCCACTTCAATGCTTACGAGATGGGCCCCAAACGGGACGTGCTGGGGGAACTAAAGCAGGCCTGCCGGGAGGCGGGTCTGGAAGTGGGGGCATCGTCCCACCGGGCGGAGCACTGGTTTTTCATGAGTGCCGGGAAGAAGTTCGACAGCGACATTCATGAGCCTTTGCGGCGGGGGGATTTTTACTGGCCCTCCATGCCCGAGGGAGACCACTTTGACCTGTTTAGCCGGCCTGCCCCCAGTGAAGAATTCCTGCAGGACTGGTTGGTCCGCACCTGCGAGATTATTGACCGGTATGAACCCAGGATCCTGTACTTTGACTGGTGGATCCAGCACAGCGCCTTTAAGCCCTGGCTTCGGAAGCTGGCGGCCTATTACTATAACCGGGCGGAGCGCTTCGGCGGCGGCGTCATCTGCTATAAGCACGACGCATTCCTTTTCGGCACCGCCTTGCCGGATGTGGAGCGGGGGGCCTTTGCCCAGGTGCAGCCCTACCATTGGCAGACGGACACGGCCATCGCCCTGAACAGCTGGTGCTATACCGAGGGCAACGAATACCGCGCCCCCCGGGAGATTGTCCAGGATCTGGTGGATGTGGTGAGCAAGAACGGCTGCATGATGCTCAACGTAGGACCCAAGGCCGACGGCACCATTTCCGAGGAAGAAACCGCCGTCCTCCGGGCCATCGGCAAGTGGCTTTCCGTGAACGGGGAGGCAATCTACGATTCCCGGGTGTACCGCCGGTACGGAGAGGGCCCTACGAAGATTCAGGAGGGCCAGTTTAGCGACGGGGTAAAAAAGAATTACACCAGCCGGGACTTCCGGTTTACCGTGGGGAATGGGTGTATCTACGCCATTGCCATGCAGTGCAGTGCGGACGGTCACTACTGCATCGAGACCCTGGGCCGCCGGGATGCCTCCAAGGCTGCCAATTTCAGCGGCATTATCGAGGATGTGACGGTGCTGGGCTGGGAGGAAACGCCGTCCTGGCACCGGGAGGAGGAGGGACTGTATATTGCTACCCGCTTCCGCTCCGATTACCCCGTGGTGTTCCGCATCCGCCTGAAATAGGGAAAGGGATATCCCCGCTTCCCGCGGCAAAGCGATGAATTGGAATTTGTCGAGGGAAGCCAGGGCATCGAACAACACTGTCATTCCGAACCAGTGCGCACACTGGTGTGGGAATCTCCATCGAATTCCAAGCGGCATATCGTCATACAAACCGTTCTTTTGCGCCGTTTTCCGGAATTCATCCACGAGAAATTCTACTAACCAGGAGATTGCCACGCCAGTTTGAGAACTGGCTCGCAATGACATGGAATTCGGGTTCGCAATGACCGGGAATTCGACAAATTCCAAGCTGTATCTCTATAAAACACAAAAAATGTCCGGAAGCACGTTCTTCCGGACATTTTTATGGAATTGAAGGGCATCTGAAATTGGCACGCCTTTACCGTTCCCGGAAATTCTCCAGGGTTACCTCCGCGCACCGCTCCGTGTACAGGGCCTCCCCAAAGTCCGAAAGGTCCTCTCCCCGGAACCGCACCCGGCAGTTGCGCAAGGTCACCCCCTGTACATCCCGGAGGAAAAAGCCGGGGGAGCTGTGCTTTTCAATGCCCTTATTCAGCCCAGGGCGCAGGTCGTAGAGGCCCCGCTCCCACTTGGTCTTGGCGGAAAGGGTCACCTCCACCCCGTCAAAGAGCACATCCTCAATTTCATTCCCCAGAGAGCCGGAGAGGAATACACCGTTTTCGCTGTCGCAGGTGATATTGCGGAACCGGATGCCGGACACATGCCCCGCCGGTGTCTCCTCGTCCCGGTCGTGGACCGTGATGGTGATGGGCTCGGCGCAGCCCCACCAGCAATCGGCAAACCGCCGGGTCTCGATGATGATATTGGAAAAGGACACGTTTTCCACATTGCCCCCATCCCGGACCTGGATGGAGATACCCCGGTTAGAGCCGGAGATCACGCAGTTGTCAACGATCACATTTGCAAAGTCCCCGGTGCCCTCGGTGCCGATCTTCAGGGCGGCGGAGGTGGAAACCAGGGTGCAGCCGGAGATGACGATATTCTTTGTGGGCCCGTACTCCATGTTCCCGGCGGAGGACTTGAGGCAGATGCAGTCGTCGGCACAGGTGATGTGGCAGCCCAGGATCCGGACATTGGTGGAGTGGTCCGGGTCGATGCCGTCGGAGTTTGCAACCATCAGACTGTTGAGGATACGAATTTCGGAGATCAGCACATCGTCGCAGCCCGCGGGGTGGAGGGTCCAGAAGGGTGCGTTCCGCATGGTCACTTCCGTAAAGGAGATGTGGTTGCAGTGCTCCACATAGACTAAGGTGGGCCGGGGGTAGAAGTCCCCGGTGGCATAGTAGGGGCTGACCTGCCTGACAAAGGCCCAGGCGTTGCCGTCAATAGCCCCGGCGCCGGAGATGGCAATGTTGTCGGCGTCCTTGGCGTAGAGGAACGCGTAGGAGGGCTTCCGGGTCACCGGGGTGCCGATGCGGCGGACGCCGGCGTCCTCCTGGCTGTTGGGGCGGAAATAGTCGGTTATATCCGAACTTGCCAGCAGGACGCTCCCCCGGGCAAGGTGGAGCTCTACCAGGGGTTTTAAATGGAGGGAGCCGGAATAGTAGGTTTTCCCGCTTTCCAGCACCACCCTGCCGCCGCCGGAGGCGGAGCACAGGTCAATGGCCCGCTGGATGGCGGCGGTGTCCTTTGTCACGCCGTCTCCCACGGCGCCGAAGAGGCTCACCGGATAATCCATGTTCTTTTCGTCCTTTCGTAGCCCCTTTCCGCGCCGCAGCGGCGGGGCAAGCTTTCTGTGTTTTATGCTTATCCGCTTAACGCGGCAAATAGGAACATTGGAATTTGTTGAGCTGTTTGTTCAGTGGTGCGCGGTTCGATGCGGTGTGCGTCAAGGGCTCCCCTGTGTAAGGGGAGCTGTCAGCGAAGCTGACTGAGGGGTT
>CAMCCS010000183.1 GCA_945873295.1 uncultured Clostridia bacterium | reverse complement strand
GGAAAACGCCATCCGGGAGGGGGAGATCCGAGAGGAAAGCTACAGCGAGTACGAGAGGCCTGTGGATGATAAGTTCTCCGTCTGGACGGTTCTCAAGGACCGGAAGGTGGTGGCGGGGATGCTGCTTATCGGCTGCTTTGCCTCCATGACCAACAACACCGTAGGGATCCTGCTGCCCCTGCAGCTGAAAGAGCAGATGGGCCAGGCCGGCGCCGCCGTTTACGGGTACTTAAACTCCCTGAACGGCTTTGTGGTGATTCTCTTCACGCCGATCCTGACCATGGTCCTGAAAAGGCTGACGGAGATCCCCAAGTCCATCTTAGGCATGCTGCTGTTCCTTTCCGGCATGGTGCTGTTCATGATAAAGGGGGAACAGTGGCTTTTGTATGTGGGCATGTTCGTCTACACCCTGGGGGAGGTCGTGTCTGTGCTGGGGGACAGACCCTATACCTCCCGCCGGATTCCGGCCTCCCACCGGGGCCGCATCGGCGGCATTACCAGCGTGCTCCATTCCGTCTTCTTCTCCCTGACTCAGTACGGCATCAGCTTTGTCCTGATGGCGGCGGCGGGCAAATATAACCTGCTGTGGATGATCTTCATCGGCAGCGGCCTTGCGGCGGTGGTGCTGTATATTCTGATCTACCCCGCGGACAGGCGCCGCTTCCCGGCACTCTATAAAGGAATTGACAATTGACAATGGACAATTAAGGTTATCGGCTTCAGCATACACACTGACAAATTGGAATTTGGCGCACTGGCGCGAAGCGCAATCGCTTCCCCCGGGGGGAAGCTGTCGAGCGCAGCGAGACTGATGAGGAACGGCGAAACAGAGCGATTTTCCATGCAGTTCGTAAAAAAGTTCGATTT
This sequence comes from uncultured Clostridia bacterium, assembly GCA_945873295.1. Taxonomy (GTDB): domain Bacteria; phylum Bacillota; class Clostridia; order Oscillospirales; family Oscillospiraceae; genus Faecousia. The sequence continues at coordinate 2,659 of CAMCCS010000183.1, read as the reverse complement.
GAAAAGCTGTACGTTTTTATTTGCCTGCGTCCCATATCAAAAAATGTCGCCGTTCCTCATCCGCCCCTGCGGGGCACCTTCCCCCCGGGGGAAGGTATTGGCCCGCCAATTTACAATTTCGTGATCAGCTTATTAAAGCCGATAGTCTGAAAGCCGATTATCTAATTGACAATTATTGCCCGCAGGCGGTCGGACGTCTTGCCCCCGCACTTGTGACGGGGAACCCGACAAAAAAACGACGCAAAGGAGCGAGCGGGAATGAACGTGAAAAAAACAGCCCGGCTGGGGCTTTTGACGGCCATTGCCCTGACGATTTTTATGGTGGAGGCCCAGCTTCCGGCTCTGGTCCCCATTCCCGGCGTCAAGCTGGGACTTGCCAATATTGTCACCGTGTTCACCGTGTTCACCATGGGCCCGGGGTCGGGAGCGGCGGTGCTTTTTGCCCGGATTTTCCTGGGTTCGGTGTTCGGCGGCAATTTTGGTGCCATCCTCTACTCCGCCGCCGGAGGGGCACTGGCTATTCTCACTACCATCGGCCTGCGCCGGGTGCTGACGGCCAAGCAGCTCTGGGTGGCGGGCTGCCTGGGGGCCGTGGCCCACTCCATCGGCCAGATGATCATGGCGGTGGCGGTGACCGGCACCCCGACGGTGCTGATTTATCTTCCGGTGATGATCGCCATCAGCGTCATTACCGGCCTCTTTACCGGGCTGTGCGCCCAATTTCTTGTGAATCGGGGAAAAGATCTGTGGAAAACCTTTTTGAAATGAACCTGCCGAAAGCCCGGATCGATGCCATTTCCAATCTGGGCCTTGCCCATATCGGCGACGGGGTCTATGAGCTGCTGTGCAGGGCCCGGCTCTGCGCCAAGGGAGAAACCACTGTGGGGCAGCTGCACAGGGATACCATTGCCCTGGTGAAAGCCCCCACCCAGGCAAGGCTTTCGGAGAAGATTCTGCCCCTGCTGACGGCGGAGGAGCTTGCCTATTTCCGCCGGGGAAAGAATGCCCATGTCCACGCGGTGCCCAAGTCCGCGACCCCCCAGGAATACGCCAAGGCCACCGGGCTGGAGGCCCTGTTCGGGGCGCTGTACCTGGCGGGGCAGACCCAGCGGCTCAATGAACTGTTCCACGCCATGATGGAGGGGGAAGACTGATGGCCTTTGACGCGTTTTTTCTGTCCGCCGTGCTGGCGGAGGTGGAGGACAAGTGCCTGGGCGGCCGGGTAGAAAAGATCTTCCAGCCCAGCCGGGACACGGTGCTGCTGCTTCTGCGGGGCCGGGAGAGCCGGGAAAAGCTGCTGATCGCGGCAAATCCCGCTGCCCCCAGGCTCCATCTCACCGCCTGCTCCCCGGAAAATCCGGCGGAGCCGCCCATGTTCTGCATGGTGCTGCGCAAGCACCTTTCGGGGGCAAGGCTTGCAAAGGTGAGCCAGATGCCCATGGAGCGCATGGCGGAATTTACCTTTGACTGCACCGACGAAATGGGCTACCCCGTGCAGAAGAAGCTGGTGGCGGAGCTCATGGGCAGGACCTGCAATTTGTATCTGCTGTCCCCCGAGGGGCGGATCCTGGACTGCCTGCGCCGGGTGGGCCTGGACGAAAGCGCCCGGGCTGCCCTGCCGGGACTGCAATACCGGTTTCCTGCCCCGGTGGAAAAGGAAAACCCCGCCCTTATGACAGCGGCGGATTTTGAAAGGATTCTCCGCTCGCCGGGGGCGGATGTGCTCAGCGACCGGTTGATGGACACTCTGGGCGGCCTGTCCCCCCTGGTTTGCCGGGAGGCGGCGCTGTTTGCCGGGGGAGCGGTGGACGTGCGGGTGAGCGCTCTGGGGGAGGACGCCGGGGAAAAGCTGGCCCTCTTTTTCGGGGAGCACCTCCGGCACCCCGGCCCCTGGCTGTACACCCAGCCCGACGGCACCCCCAAGCAGTTTGCCTTCTGCCCCATCCGGGAGTACGGCGCGTGCAGCCGGGCGGAGAGCTTTGCTGCCCTGCTGGACGGGTTCTATGTCCTCCGGGACCGGCGGGACGCCATCCGCCAGAAGAGCCAGACCATGCGCAAAACCGTGTCCAACCAGTGCCAGCGGCTGCGGCGGAAAATGGCGGTGCAGGAAAAGGAGCTTTCCGCGACCTTTGACCGGGAGCGGCTGCGCCAGTTGGGCGACATCCTTACCGCGAACCTGAGCCGGGTGGAGCGGGGCGCGGCACAGGTTACCTGCCAGGATTTTTACGACGAGGATATGAAAGAGATTTCCATTCCATTGTCCCCCCAGCTTTCCCCCCAGCAGAACGCGGCGAAGTTTTATAAGGACTACGCCCGAATGAAGACCGCGGAAAAGGAGCTGAAAAAGCAGCTTGCCCTGGGGACGGAGGAGCTTGCCTACCTGGAAAGCGTCCTGGAGGAGCTGAACCGGGCGGGCACCGATGCCGAGCTGGAGGAAATCCGCCAGGAGCTGCAGTCCGGGGGCTACCTCCGGCAGGACGCCGGAAAGAAGCGGATGAAGCAGGGAAAGCTGCCGCCCCTGCGGTTTGAAAGCACCGACGGCTTTCCTATCTATGTGGGCCGGAACAACCGGCAGAACGACGAGCTGACCTTTAAGCTGGCCCGGAAGGATGACATCTGGTGCCACGCCTCCAAGGTCCACGGCAGCCATGTGATCATT
>CAMCCS010000182.1 GCA_945873295.1 uncultured Clostridia bacterium | reverse complement strand
CCCCCTGTAAGAGCCGGAAATGTACCCGGTCAGAAAATTTCTGTTTTCCTACCGAATACACTTGACAAAATCCAAATAAGGCAGTATTCTATGAAGTGTTTGTACCTGGAAACGTTTCCAAAATCCGGAAAATGCCGTTCCGGCGGAAACACGGCGAACCCCTCCGGAACGTGATCTATCTTTCTTAAAAAGAGGCGAACAAGATATGAGAACCAGCGGCATCCTGATGCACATCACCAGCCTGCCCGGCCCCTACGGTGTTGGTACCATGGGCAAAAATGCCTATGCTTTTGTTGACTTTCTGGAGGAAGCAGGGCAGAGCTTTTGGCAGATCCTTCCCCTGACGCCCACCGGCTACGGGGACTCCCCTTACCAGTCCTGTTCCACCTTTGCCGGGAACCATTATCTCATTGACCTGGATTCCCTGGTGGAGGCGGGCCTGCTGAAGACCGAAGAACTGAAAAATATTACCTGGTGCGGCCGGGAGGATAAGGCGGACTTTGGCCTGCTGTACAACAGCCGGCTGAAGGTGCTGCGGCTTGCCTATGCCCGGTTCCGGGGCGGAAAGGACTTTGATGCCTTCCGGGCGGCGAATGCCGATTGGCTTCCTGACTTCACATTGTTCATGGCCCTGAAGGATCACTTCGGTGGCAAACCCTGGTATTCCTGGGATAAAGCATACAAATTCCGGGAAGAATCCGCTATGGAGTCTGCCCGCCGGGAATTCCGGGATGACTGCGGCTTCTATGCCTTTGTCCAGTACCTGTTCTTTACCCAGTGGACCGCCCTGCGGACCTACGCCGCGGGAAAAGGCATCCGGTTCATCGGAGATGTGCCCATCTATGTCCCCCTGGACTCGGTGGAGGTCTGGTCCAGCCCGGAGCTGTTCCAGCTGGATGAAGCCCTGCAGCCGGTGGATGTGGCGGGTGTCCCCCCCGATGCTTTCACTGCCGACGGCCAGCTCTGGGGAAATCCCCTGTACCGTTGGGACGAGATGCGCCGGGACGGCTACCGCTGGTGGATCCGCCGCCTTGCCGCCGCCGGAAAATGGTACGATACGGTCCGTCTGGACCATTTCCGGGGCTTTGAAGCCTACTGGGCCGTGCCCTACGGGGCTGCCAATGCCCGGGGCGGGCACTGGGTCAAGGGTCCGGGCATGGACTTTATGCGGACGCTGAAGCAGGCCCTTCCCCAGCTGTCCCTGATTGCCGAGGATCTGGGCTTCCTGACCGACGATGTACTGGAGCTGCGGGATGCTTCCGGCTATCCCGGCATGAAGGTACTGCAGTTTGCTTTCGATTCCCGGGAGCCGTCTGATTACCTGCCCCACACCTACATTAAGAATACCGTGTGCTATTCCGGTACCCATGACAATATGACCACCCGGCAGTGGCTGGAAACCGGTACCCCCGAGATGCGGGAGTATGCCGGCAGCTACATGCACCTGACGGAAGCGGAGGGGGAAGTGTGGGGCGTCATCCGCACGGCCATGTCCTCGGTATCCGACCTGTGCGTCATCCCCATGCAGGACTATCTGAACCTGGGAGCGGAGGCCCGCATGAATTTTCCCGGAACTTTGTCCGATTCGAACTGGACATGGCGGGCAAAAGATGGTATGATAGGAAAGTCGCTGGCGCAGAAGATCCGGACCCTGACCGAGCTGTATGCCCGGCTGGGCAGCCAGGCCGCCGGAACGGCAAAATCCGCTACCAGCGCTGACGAAGCCGAAGCATTGAACTGAAAACCGCTCTTCCCGCCGCAGGGGAGTATCCATATATCCTTTCCCAATCGTAGCTATGCGGTAAAATGAAAACAAGGAGATCAATATGAGCTATAATTGTCTGAACATCCTGAAATGGACGGAGGCCCAGCTGAAATACACCTACGACGTTTCATTGCAGGAAGCCACGCCCCAGGAGCTGCACGAGGCCCTGGGTGAAGCGGTGATGATGGCCATTTCCGATAACTGGAATTTCAGCAAGCGGACCCGTATGCACCAGCGGAAGGCCTACTACATCTCCGCCGAGTACCTGATCGGCAGGCTGGTGTACTCCAACCTGTACAATCTGGGCATCCTGGAGGATATGAAGAAGCTGTTTGCCGAGCGGGGCGTGGACCTGGCGGTGCTGGAGGACATTGAGGATGCCGCTTTGGGTAACGGCGGCCTGGGCCGTCTTGCGGCCTGCTTCCTGGACTCCGCCGCAAGTTGCAACATCCCCCTGTCCGGCTACGGCCTGCGCTACAAGTTTGGCCTCTTCAAGCAGAGCTTTGACGAAAACGGCAGCCAGAAGGAGAACGCCGACGACTGGTCCAAGTTCGGCGATCCCTGGTCCTACCGCCGGTATAACCACACCGTAAAGGTGAAGTTCCCCGACCACACCGTGCTGGCGGTGCCCTACGATGTACCTGTCATCGGCTACGGCACCAATAACATCAACACCCTGCGCCTGTGGCAGTGCGAGGCCGAGGAGGAACTGGACTTTGGTGCCTTCAACGACCAGGACTACCTCCGGGCTCTGGCTCAGAAGAACAAGGCCGAGGACATCACCCGGGTACTGTACCCCAACGACTCCACCTGGGAGGGCAAGCGCCTGCGCATCAAGCAGCAGTATGTGCTGTCCTCTGCCTCCCTGCAGGATATGCTGCGGACCTATAAGGTGGCCCACGGCACCGACCTGAGCCATTTTGCTGATTACTATGCCGTTCAGCTCAACGACACCCACCCGGCCATGTCCATTCCTGAGCTGATCCGCCTGCTGATGCAGGAGGGTATGGACTTTGACCAGAGCTTCACCATTGCCCAGAGAACCTTCTCCTACACCAACCACACCGTCATGAGCGAGGCCCTGGAGAAGTGGAACCTGGACCTGCTGCGCAGTGTGGTGCCTGAGATCGTGGATATCATCTGCCGCATTGACGAGAAGCTGAAGCGGGAGAACCCGGGCCTGTTCATCGTCCGGGACAATACCGCCCACATGGCAAACCTTTCCGTGTACGTCGGCTCCTACGTCAACGGCGTGGCGGAAATCCATTCCCAGATCCTGAAGGACGATCTGTTCAAGGACTGGTACCACATGTTCCCCCAGCGTTTCCAGAACAAGACCAACGGTGTCACCCCCCGGCGGTGGCTGGGCCTGTGCAATCCCGAGCTGACCCAGCTCATCAAGTACCGCATCGGCGGCGAGTTCCTGAAGGACCTGGACCAGCTGGCCCGGCTGAAGCCCATGATCGACGATACCATGGTCTACCAGTTCAACACCGTCAAGCGGGCCAAGAAAGAGCAGCTGTGCAAGGTCATTGCCGAGCGCGAGAATGTGAAGCTGAACCCGGACTTCATTTTCGATGTACAGGTAAAGCGGCTCCACGAGTATAAGCGGCAGCTGATGAACGCCCTGTCCATTGTGGATATTTACTTCCGGCTGAAAAACGGGGAGCTTCCCGACTTCCGGCCCACCGCCTTTATCTTCGGCGCCAAGTCCGCCCCCGGCTACGCCCGGGCCAAGGCCATCATCCGCTACATCAACCGGATTGCCCGGATG
>CAMCCS010000181.1 GCA_945873295.1 uncultured Clostridia bacterium | reverse complement strand
TTGACCGCGCCGCTCTCCACAGCGTCCATCATCTCGGTGAAGCCGGGCCGCTGGAAGTTGGCTCCGCTCCATCCGTCATCCACGAAAAACTGATAGGGCATCAGGCTATGCTCACGGGCGTAGCTTTCGAGGATGCGCTTTTGATTGGAAATCGAGTTGCTCTCGCCCTGCAATTCATCGTCGCGGCTGAGGCGGCAGTACAAGGCGGTGATGGGGGCTTGCATGGGTTGCTGTCTTAACATCGTTTCCTCCAATCCGACAGCCCCGGCCCCGCTATTCCGATGGCAACAGTATAGCACAGGCCGGGGCGGTTGTATAGTGCTTTTTACTTCCTTACAAGAAAAAGTTTTAAGCTGAGGATTATCGCGGAACTACCGGCAGGAGGTCACGGGCCGGGGCTGATCTGGCAGCGGCTTTCGGCCTCCAGGACTTTCGCCATTTTGTCGGCGGCGGTGTCGGTGGTGTCCTGCTTGAAGTAGCCGGAAACGGTGAGGACGGTGTTGCCCATGCGGATTTCAGTCACGCAGTCCGGGCGGCGGGTGGTGGTCTTGCTGGGGGTGTCGGTCATAGGCGGCTCCTTTCAAATTTTTGTTGTGGACATTTAGAGGGCCATTTTCGAGGCCCGGAATGGTAGTACACAGCTCCCCTATTGAGGACGGCCCAAAAGCCCCGTGATACCGGGCTTTTCAAGGGCCTAAACCGTTACATGGCGGCCCGGTGGCGGCGCACCCGCTCACGGGTCTTGCGGCGTTCTTCCTCCTTGGCGCACTCCGGGCAGTATTTGGCCCGGTTGGATTTTGGGATGTACCAGCCACCGCACAGGACGCACTTTTTTCTTTCCCGGCGGTGGAGCAGGGCGGCGCACAGGCTTTCGTCCAGAGGCAGCACAGCCGCCCGAAACCAGCGGCAGATCAGCGAATAGGAAATGCTCTGCGGGCAGACACATTCCTCCCCATCGTCCAGCAGAAGGCAGTTCCCGCCGTCATAGTTGCAGCAGTCATGCACCAATCGCCGGACGGCCCGGTACTGCGGATAGGTCAGCCGGACGGCGTTATCGGTCATGCTCGTCCCTCCGCTGGCTGGGCGCACCGTGAAGCACCTGGTCGATGTTCCGCTTGACGGTCAGCAGCTCGTCCGCCTCCCGCTTACGCTCCTGATACTCATTGTACCCGGCGTTCTTCTCGGACATCAGGGCCTCGATCTCCGCCGTCAGCTCCTTGACGGTGGGCAGCTTGGTGATGCCGTTGGCCTTGAAGAAACGAATGGTGGCCTCGGAGAGGAGAAGATCACCTTCATGCTCCTGCCGGTAGGCGGCGCGGGCCTTGGGCGTTTTCTGTGCGGCGAGGCCATCCCGGACTGCTTTGGTGTTCCGGTAGATGATGATCTGCCGCCGCAGCTCCTTTTTTTCTTTCAAGGCCAATTCCTTCGGCTTCAAGCTGGCGGCGCTGTCACGCACAGCGGCAAAGGCGGCGGACACGGCGGCGTCCAACTCCTCCGGCGAGGAAAAGCCATACTCGGTATAGACGTTGACCGAGTTTGCTATCTGCTTCAGGTTGAACACGGACGCCCATTGCTGGTAGCCGATGCCCTTGCCCTCGGCTTTCTTGGCCTCAATGTCCACCATGCGCTGGACGCCCTGGGGCTGGCGAAGCTGCTCCCGGATGCTGGGCTTGGCTCCCAGGCTGGGACGGGCGGCGTTGCGTTCCAGAGCGGCACCGACGGCGGCGCGGTCGAAATCGTCCCCCAGCTTCCGGGCGGTGATGGGCTTGGCCCGGTCGGGGGTGAGGTAGGACAACCGGCCCCGGCTCTCCTTGACGGTGATGCCCCGCTGTAACAGCCGCTGGGCAAAGTCCTCGAAGCTGACGGCCAGGTTGAGGACGGCCCGGATCTCCCGGCGCAGCTTCTCCTTGTCCGTTTCAAACTTGGTGGGCGGCTTACCCTGGGCGGCGGCTTCGGTGTCCAGAGCAAGCTGCCCTTTCTTCTGCGCCCAATACTCCCGTTCGGTGACACGGTTTTTGCTCCCGCCCAGCAAGTCGATTTGGTACAGCCCCGCCCCCTGGCACAGCTCCATGACCTCGGCCCGGAAGTGGCGCATGGCTGCGGCGGTGCAGCGGTGCTTGGCTCCGGCCTGGGTGTCGCTGGCTCTGTCCATGTACGGTTTGCGCTCCACCTCGGCCACCCGCAGGGAGTTGATAACGATATGGACATGGATGTTGCCGCTGTGGTTGTGACCGTCCGGGTGGGTGCAGACCAGGGCCTGGTGTCCGGGGAACTGCTCGGCACAGAACCGCTCCCCCAGCGCCTGGGCCTTGTCCATTGTCAGGCCGTGGTCGGGGCCGTCCCTGGGGTCAAAGGACAGGATGTAGTGATGGCTTTTCACGTCCTCCCTCTGCTGGTTTTTTCCATAGCGGAGATTGGCCCGCATACAGGCTACGGCGAAGTCCTCCTCGCCGCAATTCAAAGAAGAAATGCGGTAGTCCTGACGGGGGACAAGCCGCCCGTTCTCGTCCAGGATGGGCTTGCCGGTGAACTCGTCATGCTCAAAGGTGAGGTACTGCTCCGCCACGCCGTAGTCGGCATTTTTAGAGCTTAAATGTTTCAGTGTTGCCAATGGCTTCACCTACCTCTCGAAGCACCTGGAACTTGAGGGCAGCGAGGTCGGACAGCTCCGCCCGAACCTCGGCGGCGAGGGTGTTGTACGGTGCTCCGTACTCGTTCAGATACCGGGCAATCTGATTGAGGTTGCCGCCGATTTTCCCATACTCCCCGGTCAGCCTGCCCACGGCGGCAAGCAGCTCGTCATTGACGGGGGACACGATGATGATGGGCTTGACGGTCGCGCCGGTGATGGCCTGCCGGATAAATTCGGACTGGCTCATGCCGTAGGCGGTCAGGCGCTCCATGAAGTCGGCGTGTTCTTCTTCGGTCACACGGGTCTTGATGATGTGGGTGCGGTGGGGCGTGTTGTAGCGTTTGGACAATAAACTTTTACCTCCTGTTTTGAAATTCCCTTTAGGGTATAGTTCGCCCATTATACACCTTTCAAGTTTTCCATATTCAGTTGTCATGGGCGATGTGTTACGCGATGGAAAAGGGAACATCAGGCTTTGGAAAAACACAATGCACCCAGGTGGTCAAGACCATCTGGGTGCAGAGAATTTTACTGATATTCACTTTTTATATCGCTCATCGTTAAGACTATTATAGAGCGAATGTAAAGTATTGTCAATGCGTTTTGAGGTCTAGTTTTGTCGAATTGGCCCGATGGAACAGTACAGACGCAAAGCGGGTGTACTATTCCGGCGGGTGCGCCGCTCTGCGGCGATTGCGGAAACGGCTTCCGATTTCCGCCTGGTCAGGCGAGAACGCAACAGGCGGGGCTGACGGATTTTTGTGGCGCGGCTGCGCCACAACACCGGCGCGGAGCGCCGGTCAGCAGGGTTTGGGGAAGGCACTCCCCAACAAGTAGCAGACCAGGGGAACAAATGAGCGGAGCGAAATTTGGGCCACGGGTCGATACTTGCTCTCGCTCTCGCTCTCGCT
>CAMCCS010000180.1 GCA_945873295.1 uncultured Clostridia bacterium | reverse complement strand
CCGTAGACGATGAGGGCCAGGGACACCACCCAGGCGTTGTGCAGGTGGGCGTCCATCCAGTCGTCAAAGAGCACCCCCACCACCCCGGAGGGGATGATGGACAGCACCACAAGACCCCACAGCTTCCAGGTGCTGGTGCGCTGCTTGGGGGACTTGTCCCGGGCAAAGGGATTGAGCTTATGGAAAAACAGGACCACCACCGCCAGGATGGCGCCCAGCTGGATCACCACATCGAACATGCTCCGGAATTCCTCGGACACATTCAGCTGCACCAGCTCGTTCAGGAGGATCAGATGGCCGGTGGAGGAAATGGGCAGCCATTCGGTGACGCCCTCCACAATGCCGAAGAGGATGGATTTGAGAATCTCGATCATAATATACTCCTTTATTGGTTATCGACTTAAAACAGCAGTACGGCAAATTGGGAATTTGTCGAATTCCCGGTCATTGCGATAAAGTAGCGCACTACTTTCGTGGCAATCTCCCCCGAATTTACGAATTACGGTCGTCTGCCTCTGTAGGGGCGCTCATTGAGCGCCCGGCAGGGAAAGGTGACCTTATTCGCATTTCTTTCGGCGAAAAGGTTCCATTCAACGTAAATTTATTCTGGAATTCGTTACATTTTCGCGGGCGGTCACTGACCGCCCCTACGAATGGATGACGATGGGCTGCCGGGAATTCGATGGAGATTGCCACACCAGTGACGTCGGTCACTGGTTCGCAATGACCGGGAAGTCGACACCCCGCCACCCACCACGGAACGATACCGAGCGGCGCAGGGCAGAAACGACTACACCAATCTACCGCACGACTTGGCCGCCCGCCCTGCGGGCAAATTCCAATTTGCCGCACTGCCGCGGGAAGCCCCCGATGATACTCTGTGCTTTCTACCATCATACACTTACTGCCCCGGAAATGCAAGGGAAATCTCGCGTTCACAAATTGGGGCGGAAGTCTTAACAATTTATTCACGCCAATCCCGGGAAATTCGCTATAATAGGAGTTATCAGACGAACCAGAATTCCGGCCCGGTGCCGGAGGAGAAGAAAGGAAGGATCCTGCAATGGCTGTTTCTGTTTTGATTGTAGAGGATGACCACAATATTGCGGAGCTTCTGCAGATGTATCTGGAAAAAGAGGGGTACGCCGTGACCGTAGCGCCCGACGGAGGCCAGGGCCTCAGTAAATTCCGGGCCATCAAGCCCGACCTGGTGCTGCTGGACGTGATGATGCCCGTTATGGACGGCTGGTCCGTGTGCAAGGCCATCCGGGCTGAGAGCCAGACCCCGGTGATCATGCTCACCGCCAAGGGTGAGACCGACGACAAGGTGGCCGGCCTCAAGACCGGCGCCGACGACTATGTCACCAAGCCCTTTGAAATGAAAGAGGTGCTGGCCCGGATTGAGGCGGTGCTCCGCCGTTCCTCCGGGGGAAACCCGGAGAAAAAGGCCCGTCGGCTGGTCTTTGACAAGCTGATCATCGATATGGACGCCTTTGAGCTGACGGTAAACGGGAAAAAGGTGGACACGCCCCCCAAGGAAATGGAGCTGCTTTACTACCTGGCTTCCTCCCCCAACCGGGTGTACACCAGAAACCAGCTCCTCGACGAGGTGTGGGGCTTTGACTACTTCGGTGACTCCCGGACGGTGGATGTCCATGTCAAGCGCCTGCGGGAAAAGCTGGAGGGCGTCTCCGAGCAGTGGAACCTGAAAACCGTCTGGGGCGTGGGCTATAAGTTCGAGGTGCTGTAAAAGCTCCCAAAACGCCTTGACTTTCCCCGGCCCTGTGGTATAATAAGCATGAAAAGGGCACTGCCGATAAGCGGTTGGCTCAATTCGGTTTTATCTAAAAGCGATTAGAAACCGTCACTGTGCCGAGTGGCGGTTTCTGCTTTTTACAGTGATTGTAATGGTATAGTTACCAATATGTACAGTCAAAGTAATCGGCATGGCGCTCACCCCCTTTGCAGGAGTGTAGCCAACCGCCTATCCGTTATGGCAATGCTCTTCCCAGCCCCATACGGGGTTGGGATTATTTTATCAGTGAATGAGAAAAATGTCAATTCTCCTTTAAACTGCCGGTAAACTCCGGGGAATTGTAAACTTTTTTTGCTTCGGTTGAAATGCGCCGGAGTTATGCTATAATGTAGGCATGCCCGGGAGGGTATGAAAACACTGCCGCGGCCAGCCCGCGGGACATTCGCGTGAGGTGCTGTAAGCCATGAAATCCTCCTTCACCCGCAGCTTTTCCACCGTGGCTGCCATATTGCTGGTGGCGCTGACGGTGCTGGGGGCTGCCCTGCAGATCCTGGTCAAGAATTTCCTGACCGAGAATACCTTTGCCGCCCTGGAATCCGACGCCCGGATCATTGCCAGCCTGGCCGCCTCCTATTCCGTGGACGGAACGCTGACCAACCGGGAGTTTTTGCTGAACCTGAACATCGCCTCCCAGATTTCCGACACCGACGCGGTGATCTGCGACAGCAGCGGACGGGTAGTGGTGTGCTCCGACCAGCCCTTCGGCTGCAAGCACCAGGGCCTTCAGGTGAACCGGGACTACCTTTATAAAGTAATGCACAACGGTATGGACACCGCCACCGGCCTGATCCGGGGCCTGTACGACGACAGCCGGTTCATGGTGGCCATGCCCATCACCGCCTCCTCGGAAGCTGCGGCGGTGGGCATTGTGATCGTATCCGTCCCCGTCACCTCCACCAACCAGATTCTGAGTAAGATCGCCAAGATCTTCCTCACCGCCTCCTGCGCGGTGGTGCTGGTGTCCGTGGCGGCGGTGTCCCTCTTTGCCCGCCGGGAAAGTAAGCCGTTGCAGGATATGGCCAAGGCCGCCAACGCCTTCGGCCACGGGGACCTGGAAGCCCGGGTCCGGGTGGAGGACGACTACAGCGAGGAAATGGCGGAGCTTGCCCTGGCCTTTAACAATATGGCCTCTTCCCTGCAAAAGAGCGAGTACCAGCGCCAGGAGTTTGTCGCCAATGTTTCCCACGAGCTGAAAACCCCCATGACCACCATTTCCGGCTACATCGACGGCATTCTGGACGGCACCATCCCGGAAAGCCGCCGGGAGCACTACCTGCGCATCGTTTCCGACGAGACCAAGCGCCTGAGCCGCCTGGTGCGGAGCATGCTGGATATTTCCCGGCTCCAGAGCGAGGGCGGTATCCCCGACGAGAAGAAGATTCACTTCGATTTGGAGGAATGCGCCGGACAGGTGCTGCTCACCTTTGAAAAGAAGATCAATGACAAGCACATCAATGTAGAGGTGAATATGCCGGAGCATCCGGTGGTGACCTTTGCCAACCAGGACTACATCACCCAGGTGATCTATAACTTGCTTGACAACGCGGTGAAGTTCTGCCCCGAGGGGAAAAACCTGGGCCTCACCATCCGGGAGGGTGGGAACAAGGCCTATGTGTCCGTGTCCAACGAGGGCGACACCATCCCGCCGGAGGAACTGCAGCTGGTCTTTGACCGGTTCCACAAGCTGGACAAGAGCCGCTCCCAGAACCGGGACGGCTGGGGCCTGGG
>CAMCCS010000179.1 GCA_945873295.1 uncultured Clostridia bacterium | reverse complement strand
GCTTCCCTCGCGGTCAGCTTGCATATAATACCACGCCACCTTTTATTTGTCAAGCGCTTTTTTATGATTTTTTTAAATTCTTTTTTCTTTTTTTCCATTTCCCAATCATAGCCGCCGTCAAAGGCGCGAATACGAACATTATCACCGTGCCCGCAGGGACAAAGCTGCCGGTTTTGGGCCATTTTAAGAAGAATCCTGCGAACGCCGCCGCGGCAGTCAGCCATACAGGCCATGCAGTTTCGGTTCCCGTCACGGTTTTCCCCCACCTTCCGCACAGGGTCAGACTCCAGCAGGCAAATACATAATAGCCCAATGTCATGCCCGCTGCTGCCAGGCTTTCAAAGCGCTCCGCTACACCCAGAAGCCGCACGCTTTTGCTCAGTTCGTAAAATGCCGAGGCCTGGCCTGCCGCAAAGGGCCCGGACAGGACTCCGGTCACCACCACGGATACCGCTATAGCCAAAGCCAGCAAAAAAAGCTTTGTCCCCACGCCCTTACTGCCCAGGCAAACACCCGCCGCAGGAAGCAGGAGTACCGTCACCAGGTCCGCGTTATCCATCCGCCAGTTTGGGCGAAGGTTCTCACCCCGTATATCCCACAAGCCGGACAGCAGCACCGCCCCCAGCAGGGCAATGAGGAAAAAACGCAGGAGGTTCCCAGCTCGCAGGCTTTGTTCCTCGCCCCCTGCTGCCGTCCATGCGGCAAGCAGAAGAAGCGTTCCGGGAATGACAGGAGAATCCGAGAGCCAGCAGTACAGTGCCCACTCCAGTGCCGCGCTCAGGACCACCGTCATCCAGATCCACTGCACCGCGCTCAGCCATTTTGTTTCCGGCACGTCCATCGCTTCCAGGCCTGCACATACACCCAGGCACAGGATTCCCAATGCAGCGGCAGTCAGCCAGGAGCACCCGGACGCAGCCTGCATCACCGGCACCGCCAGTGCCGTAAGAAACCAGGCGGTTTTATTCCTTTCCACTCTGCCCGTCAACAAGCATCCATCTCCCCTCTTCCGCAGCCAGCACCGGGAGCGCCCCCTCCCCGGAAAAGTACTCCCGCAGGGTCAGGCCCGGGTTATGTGCCCGGAGGTACGCCGCTGTGTTTTCATCCGGTTTTTCCTCCGCAAGGCATACTTCCACCCCGGAGCGCAGAACGCTTCGCAGTTGGAGCAGGTCCTGCAGTGCCTCCCGGGAAACCAGCGCGTAATCCGCCGTTTCCAAAAACAGTTTCCCCGGCGCGCTTTGGCGCAGATCCTCCAAAGCAGAAAGCACGTCCGCCCCCCCTCCCCGGTCGCCCGTATCCGTTTCCAGCCAAACGGTATCCTCCTGCCGGGACAGGTACACCCACTGGGCGGGGCGCAGCTTTCCAATATCCGTTCCCCGGAAAGGAGAAAGCACCAGGATCAGTACCGCCGCCGCAGCCATAACAGGCCATTGCTTCATTTTTGATTCCTCCGATCCAGCGGGTGCAGGCGCAGAGGCCGGAATTTCCGCAGCGCCAGCCGGTACCGCAGGATGGTGCTGTCCCCGGTCTCATGAAACGGCGCCAGATACGGCACGTCCAGGCAGCGCAGTCCCGCCAAATGCACAGTCAGCGCAATCAGCCCCGCCGTCACACCGAACAGTCCGGCGGCAGCGCCCAGCACCGCGATGGCAAACCGCCACACCCGGATGGCATTCGCCAGATCCCGGTTGGGAAGCACAAAGCCGCAGACGCCGGCAATACTCACAACGATCAGAGCAGCCGGAGAAATCAGCCCCGCCTCCACCGCCGCAGTCCCCACCACGATACCGCCGATGATGGACACTGACTGGCCCACAGCCTGGGGCAGATGGATGCCCGATTCCTGAAGCAGTTCAAAGGCTGCCAGCAGCCCCAGCACCTCCAACACCGTGGAAAAGGGCACGTTTTCTTTGCTCTCAATGATGGACCGCAGCAGCGGGAGGGGGATCATCTCTTGGTGAAACACCGCCATAGCAATATAGAAGCCCGGCAGGAGCAGGCTAATGAGCAGCGCGCCATACCGCAAAACCCGGATACAGGAAGCAGAAACATAGTCCCTGCCCCGGTCCTCCGGACTGTCCATGAGATACCCCAGCTCCGCGGGAGCCAGATACCCCAGAGGCAGGCCATCCACCAACAGTCCCACGCGTCCCTCCAACAGACCGCCGCAGAAGGTATCCGCCCGCTCGGTATAGCGCATTAAAGGAAAGGCGGTTGCCCGGGAGCCGGTGACATATTCCTCCACAGCAGAAGGGGAAAGAAAGCCGTCAATATCGATTGCGTCCAGCCGCTTTTTCATCCGCTCCACCAAAGACGGGTCCGTGATTCCCTTGATCCAGGCCACCGTCACATTGGTCAGACTCCGGCGGCCCACCTTTGTTTCCTCCAACCGCAGGTCTGGGGACCGCAGATGCCGCCGGATCAGACTGGTATTCGTGCGCACCGTCTCGGTAAACGCATCCTTGGGGCCCTTGACGGTGTTTTCCACCTCCGGCGCAGACAGGCCCCGCTTCTCCCCGGTTTTGACCTCAAAGGCGATGGCCCCCGCGCCGGGGAACAGCACCACACAGAAGCCGTTGACCAGCTTCAAGGCAACGGCATCCAGGTCCTCACAGGGATCCGCCACACTATTATAAATACTTCCCGCCATCGCCTGCTCATAAAGCGCCTGCATGGTGACGCCAGACAAATGATCGGAGATGGGCCGGATGACATACTCCGAGGTATCCGCCCCAGAGGTCAGGCCGTCGATGGCATAAGCATAGAGGGTATGCCCGGCACATTGCAGCTGCCGGACAATAAAGTCCCCCGCGTTTTCAAATATGGCCCGGATATTTTCATCCGTCACCGCTCCGGGATACATCTTTTCCATGGCGGATTTCCTCCCAGCAAAACTTCAGAAAAGGGTTCAGACAGATTATTCCCGGAAAGAACCGGAATATGACAGCGGGATTGCATTTCGGCAGGAAAAATGCTATAGTAGCAGCACCAGCAGTAAACGAAAGGTCGGGATGTATATGAGCAGTGTGGGCAAAATCCAAAAAAGAACAGACAACCGTTTTCTGAACCTCTATGAACTGGAAGCCATCCACCGGGACGGCAGGGCAACCCCCTATTACATGGCTTCCCGGAATCCGAGTCCGGAAACCCTGAAGGCCGTTACCCACCACAACAAACCTGACGGCGTGATCCTGTACGGTGTTTACGGTCCGGAAAAGGACCGGGTGGTGCTGATCCGGCAATACCGCTATCCCATCGGGGGCTTCGTCTATGAGTTCCCCGCCGGACTGGTGGAGCCGGGAGAGGACCTGCTGCAATCCGGCATCCGGGAAATGTTCGAAGAGACCGGACTTACCTTCACGCCAATCGAAGCCGGCAGCCGGTCCAAGCCCTTTTTCATGAGCGTGGGGATGACCGACGAAAGCTGCGGAACCGTGTTCGGCTATTGCAGCGGCGAACCCACCAACTGCCACCAAGAGGCAAGCGAGGAAATTCAGGTGGTCATTGCTGACCGGACGGAATGCCGCCGCATTCTCCGGGAGGAAAACGT
>CAMCCS010000178.1 GCA_945873295.1 uncultured Clostridia bacterium | reverse complement strand
GCCCCCAGCTGGGTCCTGACCCCGCAGACGCAGCCACGCTCCGTCAGCACGGCGGTAATCTGGGCCTGCTTCAGCTCCAGATTCTCCTGGAGCTCCAGAACATGCTTCATATACCGGCGGTATGCCTGCCGGTCCGCCTGGGCCCGAAGGGAGTGAACGGCGGGGCCTTTCCCCCGGTTCAGCATCCGGTACTGGATACAGGCGTGGTCCGCCGCCAGGCCCATTTCCCCACCCAGAGCGTCCAGCTCCCGCACAAGATGCCCCTTGCCGGTGCCGCCGATGGCGGGATTGCAGGGCATATTCCCCACGGCATCCAGATTGATCGTGAAAAGGATGGTGTGCAGTCCCAGCCGGGCGGCAGCCAGGGCCGCCTCGATGCCCGCGTGACCGGCACCGATTACCGCCACATCACAGCTTCCTGCATGGTAAGTGCTCACGCTTCTGCCTCCTCCGGCCTCTGCTCCGGCAGACGGAAAGGCTGCATGATCACCTCGCATCGGTTGATGGGCGTTCCCAGGGCGTAGAACTTTTCTTCATAGCCCGTCATAATCCCTACAGGGCCGTTTTCATGGAGGTTCCGGGTAACATTTTTCACATTCAGCCCGCAGAACGCGAATTCCTCCAGGCTGAACGCGAACAGCGGGGCGTTGTCCGTTTTGAAGTGCAGCTCTCCCCCCGGCGCCGTCACCTGGGAATAGTGCTCCAGGAAGGTGCGGAAGGTCAGCCGCCGCTTGGCGTTCTTCTTCCGGGGCCAGGGATCCGGGAAATTCACAAACAGCCGGTCAATTTCCCCGGGGGCGAAGACTTCCTCGATCCCGGCAGCGTCCATATCAATAAAATACACATTGGTCAGACCCATAGTCCGGGCTTTCTCCATGGCAACCACCATTGCCTCCCGGCACCGCTCCACGGCAATGAGCAGCACCTCCGGGTTTGCCCGGGCCGTCTCGGCGGTGAATTTCCCCTTGCCGCAGCCCAACTCCACCCACAGGGCGGTGCATCCGGGCATCAAGTCCCGCCAGTTACCCTTCCGGGCCTCCGGCTCCGTAATCCGGAAAGCCGCGCAGGCCTCCATCCGGGGCTCCAGATTTTTCATTTTCCGCATGCGCATAAGCGGTTCCTCCGTTATATTCGTTTCCCCTCACTTTATCACATTTCCCGCCTTCGGTCAAGGACACATCCGGCAAAAACGGCTGAATTAACGAAACAAAAGGAGAATTAGGCTATCAGCTTTACGCAGCAAACTGACAAATTGGAGTTAAGGATATCGGCTTTAATAAGCTGATCGAAAAATTGGTAATTGCAGAGGGGATCGCTCCCGAACAACACTGTCATTCCGAACCAGTGCGCACACTGGTGTGGGAATCTCCATCGAATTTTAGGCTACTTATCGTCATACAGACTGTCCTTTCTGCGCCGTTTTCCGAAATTCAGCCACGATATATTATGCTTCTAACCAGGAGATTGCCACGCCAGTGTGAGCTACTTTATCGCAATGACCGGGAATTCACCAAATTTCAATTTTTCCGCCTTCCTTATTTCCCGACAAGCGCCGCAGTGCTGTGTGCTCCGGCCCCCTCGGCGACAAAGGCCGACAATCTATGCTTGCTTTTTTTCTTTTCATTTCGTATAATGGGGCCATAAAACATGGGGAAAGCATATGCCAAGCGCAGATATTACACAACCCCCATTTGCACGGAAAGAAGGAATCTTCATGAATAAACGCGTACGTTGGATCGCCCGGACGGGGGTTCTGCTGGCGGTGCTCATTGCCCTGCAGACCGCGACCAAGCCCCTCGGTCAGCTCATCACCGGCTCCTGCGTCAATGCTGTGCTGACTCTCAGTGTGACCCTCTTCGGCATCGGCTGCGGGGCCGTGGTGGCGCTGGTTTCTCCGGTGCTTGCGTTCCTGCTGGGCATCGCCCCCAGTGTGGTCACCGTCCCCGCCATCATGCTGGGAAACCTCACCTTTGTTCTGGTTCTCAATCTGGCGGACTGGCGCAGGCCCGGGCTGACGGTTCCCCGGGTCATTATGTGGCCCATTGCCGCGGCGGCAAAATTCGGCGTGCTGTACCTGGTGGTGAGCAAGGTGATCTGCGGTGTCCTCACGGATCGGCTCATGGCCGCGGGTGTTCTGAAAGCGCCCATGCTGAAAGCCCTGCCTGTCACCTTCGGCATCACCCAGCTCATTACCGCCCTGATCGGCGGCGCTGTGGGCATTGCCCTGTTCATCCCCCTGCGCAAAGCCATCCGTATGGACCGGCAATAAATCCAAAACCCAATCTGGAGGAATTACCATGGAAAATGATAATCTGATGGAAGAAGAAAGCAGCATTCTCACCCTCACCGATGAAGACGGCCAGGAGGTAGACTTTGAATACCTGGACAGCGTGGACTATGCAGGTAAAGAGTACCTGGTCCTGATGCCCGCCGACCAGGCAGAGACCCAGATCGTCATTCTGGAAGTGGAGCCCGTAGACGAGGAAAACGAAAACTACCTGTCTGTAAACGACGAAGCTGTCCTGGATGCCGTCTACGGCATTTTCAAGGAGCGCTACAAAGATATTCTCACCTTTGAGGACTGATACAGACGTGGAAGAACAGTTTCTGCGCACCGCCATGCTCTTAGGCGACGAGGCTCTTGCCCGGCTGCAAAAGGCCCACATTGCCGTATTCGGCCTTGGGGGCGTCGGTGGCCACGCGGTGGAAGCCCTGGCCCGGGCCGGGGTGGGGCAGCTTACCCTGGTGGACAATGATACCATCAGCCTGTCCAACCTGAACCGGCAGCTCCTGGCCCTCCACTCCACCCTGGGTCTTCCCAAGGCCGAGGCAGCAAAGCGCCGGGTGCTGGACATCAATCCGGGCGCGCGGGTGAAAACCATGCAGGTCTTTTTCGGCCCGGACACTGCGGACCAGTTTGACTTCCAAAGCTTTGACTACATCCTCGATGCCATCGACACCGTATCGGCTAAACTGCTGCTTGTAGAGCGTGCCAGAGCGGCGGGAACCCCCATCATCTGCTGTATGGGCACCGGGAACAAGCTGGACCCCAGCCGGTTCCAGGTCGCGGACCTGGAAAAGACCAGCATGTGCCCCCTGGCCCGGGTCATGCGTAAGGAGCTGGGAAAGCGGGGGATCAAGCACCTGAAAGTGGTGTACTCCCAGGAGGAAGTGATCTCCCCCACAGGCTGGGAAGCGGAGGCCGCCGCCATCGGCAAGCGCCAGATCCCCGGGAGCGTCTCCTTTGTCCCCGGCGCGGCAGGGCTAATGCTTGCCGGGGAAGTTATCAAAGACCTGGCATTGGGCTGAAAGTACTGCCTGTATCCTGTCAAACGATCAAAAAGGGGCCGTCTCACTAAGAAGTCTTTTCGTCAGAATAAACAAAAACACTGTCATTGCGAACCAGTGACCGACGTCACTGGTGTGGCAATCTCCCGGTTAAAAGGTATACAGCCTCTTATACGATGGAGATTCCCACGAAAGTAGTGCGCTACTTTCTCGGAATGACAGCTTTTTTGTTGTGCAGTTTTACCTTAGTGAGACAGCCCCTTC
>CAMCCS010000177.1 GCA_945873295.1 uncultured Clostridia bacterium | reverse complement strand
AGTCCGTGGACAAGTTCTACACCTGCATCATGTGCCAGGCCTTCTCTCCCAGCCATGTGTGCATCGTCACCCCCGAGCGTCTGGGCCTGTGCGGCGCCGTGAGCTGGCTGGATGCCAAGGCCACCAATGAGCTGGATCCCACCGGACCCTGCCAGATCGTTCCCAAGGACCGCTGCATCGACGAGCGCCTGGGCCGCTACGAGGACGTGGACGAGGCCGTCAACAAGTACTCCCACGGCGCTCTGGAGCACGTGACCCTGTACTCCCTGTTCCAGGATCCCATGACGAGCTGCGGCTGCTTCGAATGCATCTGCGGCGTGGAGCCCGTCTCCATGGGCGTCGTCATCACCTGCCGTGAGCACGCGGGCATGACCCCCCTGGGCATGACCTTCTCCGAGATGGCCTCCATGACCGGCGGCGGCGTGCAGACCCCCGGCTTCATGGGCCACGGCAAGCACTTCATCGCCTCCAAGAAGTTCATCGCCGCGGAAGGCGGCCCCGGCCGTATCGTGTGGCTGCCCAAGCTTCTGAAGGACCAGATGCGCGAGCGCCTGGACGCCACCGCTCTGGAGCTCTACGGCGTGGAGAACTTCACCGACATGATTGCCGACGAGACCATCTGCACCGAGGATCCCGAAGCGCTTCTCAACTACCTGAGCGAAGTGGGCCACCCCGTGCTGAGCATGGAACCCTTCGACATGTAATTTCTTCCATAAAAAAGAGCGGCGAAAGCCGCTCTTTTTTGCCGGCAGTGCCGGCGGACAATCCGTGCGCAAGATTCGTGTTATCGTTTTTTCCCTGACCCGCTCGGGCCGGCAGTGCCGGCGGACAATCCGTGCGCGAGATTCGTGTTATCGTTTTTGCCCTGACCCGCTCGGTGTCGTTCTATAGTGCTGTAAATTGGAATTTGACGAGCCAATACCTTCCCCCGGGGGGAAGGTGCCCCGCAGGGGCGGATGAGGAACGGCGACATTTTCTGATATGGGACGCAGGCAAATAAGAAAGTACAGTCTCTCAAATTGTACCTTTTTTACGAACTGTATTCGTAATCGGAATATTTCGCCGTTCCTCATCAGTCATCCAAATCGGTTCCGAAGCGCCGATTTGGATGACAGCTTCCCCCCGGGGGAAGCCATGGCGCTGCGCCGCCAGCCCTGCAAATACCAATTTGTCGGGATATTCTGTAGGGAATGCATTTATGCGTTCCGCTATCGGGAATAATCGCTGGCGGAACGGATTAAAGTGAAGAGTGAATAAGGAAAAGGGGGCGTAAGACCGCCCCCAGTGTGGTTAGCAGCAGCCGCAGCCGTTGTTATTGTTGTCGCAGCAGCCGTTCATGTTCATATTGCCGCAGCAGCTGAACAGCAGAATCAGGATGATGATCCACCAGCAGTTGTTCCCACCAAAGCAGCCATTGTTACACATAGATGTTACCTCCGCATATTTAGGATTGAGCTTCACCGCTCGTTCCATGCTATTCCGTTTCGGGAAATTTGTTACTCTGGTGACGCATATTGTTGAATGCTACGCCGCCGGAGGCGTACCATCGAATTCCCGGTCATTGCGAGCCTCGAATTTCCGGTCATTGCGAGCCTCGAATTTCCGGTCATTGCGAGCCAGTGCGCACACTGGCGTGGCAATCTCCATCTTTAGACGTAATGCAGTCTCGATGACGAAGGAGATTCCCACACCAGTTTGAGAACTGGTTCGGAATGACACGTAATTTGAAGTGCGGCCTGCTGTACGACGGATATTCCCACTCCCGACTTCCAGGTCATTGCGAATCCGACTTCCAGGTCATTGCGAGCCAGTGCGCACACTGGCGTGGCAATCTCCATCTTTAGACGTAATGCAGTCTCGATGACGAAGGAGATTCCCACACCAGTTTGAGAACTGGTTCGGAATGACACGTAATTTGAAGTGCAGCCTGCTGTACGATGGAGATTCCCACTCCCGACTTGTGGAACGCACAAATGCATTCCCCTACGCCATGGAACGATACCGAGCGGCGCAGGGAAAGAACGACGACACACATAAAGCGCACGACTATCAAAATCGCCGCGAAGCGGCACCTTAATTATTCATTCTTCATCATTCATTATTCATTTACGTCATAGGGCGGGTGCATTGACAGCTCCCGCGGCTAAAAAACTGCCCTGCGGAAATCCGCAGGGCAGTTTTTTCTGATAGATATGCGTTTTTAATGCCGGGTTCGGATGCTTTACCAGCTGAGCATATTCCGGAACAGGTCCATGTACTTTCCGGCGGGGACATCCCAGCTGAAGTCCTGCTCCATTTCCCGTTTCTGCAGGGCCCGGAAGCCCTCCCGGTTATGGTTATACAGGTTCAGCGCCCGCTTGACAGCGGCCAGGAAGTCGTCGGCATTGTAGCTCTGGAAGGTGAAGCCCAGGCCGCCCTGGCCGTTTTCGTCGCAGGGAGGCACGGTATCCTTCAGACCGCCGGTGGCGTGAACCACGGGCACGGTGCCGTAGCGCATGGCGTTCATCTGGCTCAGGCCGCAGGGCTCGGACTTGGAGGGCATCAGGTACACATCGCCGCCGGCGTAGATCCGCGCCGCCAGCCCCAGGTTAAAGGTGATCTTCGCGGACACCTGCTCGGGATACTGGGCCGCCAGATCCTTAAAGAACCGCTCGTACTGGGCTTCGCCGGTGCCCAGGATCAGCAGCTGGGCATCCTCCTCCCACATGAGCCGCCGGGCAATGTAGCACAGCAGGTCCAGGCCCTTGTGCCCGGCAAGCCGGGTGACCATGACCATGAGGGGCACGTCCGGCTTCACCGGCAGGCCAACCTCCTCCTGGAGGGCGGCCTTGCAGGCGGCCTTGCCCACGGGGAAGGTCTCGGCGTTAAAGTGGGCGGGGAGGGCCTTGTCCGTCTCGGGGTTAAAGGTATTCGTATCAATACCGTTGGTGATGCCGGTGAGCTTCCAGGCGTTGGCTGCCAGGACGCTGTCCAGCCCGTGGGCATAGTAGGGGTACATGAGCTCCCGGGCGTAGGTCTCGGACACGGTGGTGACGAGATCCGCGGTCTCAATGCCGCCCTTCATCATGTTCACGGAGCCGCCCATATCCAGCCTGCCCCGGTACTCCCAGGGAAGACCCAGCAGGTCGTCGAAGAAGTCGGCTCTGGCCCAGCCCTGGTACTCGATGTTGTGGATGGTGTACATGCACCGGGTACCACTGAACCGGCCCTGGTACAGGGCCTTCAGGTACACCGGGATGAGGCCCGTCTGCCAGTCGTTGCACTGGATAATGTCCGGAATGTAGTTCACGGCATCCATGGCATCCAGGCAGGCCCGGGAGAAGAACGCGAACCGCTCCCCGTCGTCCAGATCGCCGTAGATGGCGCCGGTACGGCCGCCGAAGTAGTACTCGTTGTCGATGAAGTACACCTGCACGCCGTCGCTGCGGCCTGTGAGCTTCAGAACCCCGGCGTACTGCCGCCGCCAGCCCAGTTGGACATAGCGCTCGGCCACCTTTTCCACAGCGTAGGCGGCGTTATTCTTGATTTTGCCGTAGTAGGGCAGGAACAATGCTACCTCGT
>CAMCCS010000176.1 GCA_945873295.1 uncultured Clostridia bacterium | reverse complement strand
CCGGCGTCGGCCATGCCCTTGAGGGCCAGAATGGTGTGCCGGAGGTCGTGGCGCATGCGGCTGGTATCGGCAAGATAGGCCTGCTGGCTTTGGAATTGCTTTTCCTGAACCTCCAGGATCCGGACCCGCTGCCGTTCGGTTTCCAGGGCCATCATGGTCATGACAATCCGGTAAAAGAAGAAAAAGATGGCAAGCTGGAGGGCGAACATCATGCCCAGAATGGCGCAGTAGGAAATGAACACGGTGCCCTCCCGCAGGACGGAGTAGTAGGTGGGCTGCAGGCCGATATTAATGAGCAGGAAGCCCCCCATAAGCCAGGCCATCACGTACCAGATATGCTTCAGGGCAAACTCGTTGACCAGCCTGGCGCCGTTGCGCAGCAGGGGGAAGGCCAGGGTCACCGCCATGACGCAGCCCAGGCCCAGGGTAAAGATGGTGTTGATGGGGCTGACCTGATTGATCTGGGCTTCAGGGAAGAATGCGCACTCAAAGGCGGCGGCGACGTTGCTGGCAAAGGACATGAGGGCGCAGATGGAGACGAAAATGCACAGGCTGCGGCTCAGGTCCACCCGCACCGTGGCGTGGTAGAACAGGAAGAAGATTATGAGCACCGGGTAGAACAGGGTGTTGTTGTCCAGGCCGAACCGGCAGGTCAGGTAGCTGCCCGCGGCGGCCAGCATACAGTAGACCCCGGCAAACAGCAGTCCCAGCGCCGGAAGGGGCAGCCGGAGCTGGCTTCGCATGGGAAGGTAACATAACACAAACGAAGGAAGGACAACGGTGTAGGAGAACAGCTCGTCCAGGAATGCGGAAATTTCGATCATAGGCTACCTCCCCGACCGGACGCGGTTAAACTTGTAGGTTTCCCAGAGCTTGACCAGCAAATTCTGGCTGCGGACGTTGACAGGGAGGGAGCTGTGGTCACTCAGGCGGCACTGACCGTCCTGGAAGGAAACCACATAGTCGAGATTCACCAAAACGCCCCGGACCAGGGTGATGAACCTGGGGTCGTGGGAGAGGCTCCCCTGGACGGAGCTGAACGCCATGAGGGGGACGAAAGTCTTGCCGTCCCGGGTTTTGATTTCGGTGTAGTGGCCCCGGGCGACGACGGACATAATGTCGGGAAAGGGCAGGCGGTAGTCCTTGCCCTCCCAGCGGATGGCCAGGCGTTCGCAGACCTCGGTGCGCAGGCGGAGGATTCCGTCCAGGGTTTCGAAGACCCGGTCCCGGTCCGTGGGCTTCAGGAGGTAATCGTAGGCGTGGCAGCGGAAAGCGTCCTGCATGTGGTCGGGGCTGGAGGTGAGGAAGACGAGGCTGACCTGGTTGTCGGCTTTGCGCAGCTCCATGGCAGCGTCGATACCGGACATTTCCCCGAGATAAATGTCCATGAACACGGCAACGTAGAGATTGGGGCGGAAATCGGCGAGGAAGCTTTCCCCGCTGGGGAAGGTCCGGACGGAAAGCTCCTGCCCATGGATGGCGGCGTATTCCCGGATCTGCCCCCGGAGCCCCTCCCGGACATCCGGCTGGTCGTCAACAACGGCTATATACATTATAATATGTCACCTCTTTCACAATGGACAATTGACAATTATGGTGCCGCTTCGCGGCGGTTTTTCTGGTAGTGCGCGGGAATCTCCATCAAATTATCGAATGACGAACGTCATACTCCGTAGGGGCGCTCATTGAGCGCCCGGCAAGGAAAGTTTCGATATTCGTATTTCTTTCGGCAAAAAGGTTCCATTTTACATGAATTAATGCTGAAATTCGATTCGTTTTTGCGGGTGGTCAATGACCGCCCCTACAAGATAAACCGATACCGAGCGGGTCAGGGCAAAAGCGATCATAGACCAGGTTCGTCACGACTTGGGTCCGGGCCCTGCCCGGCGGGCGGTCAATGACCGCCCCTACGAATGGATGACGATGGGCTGCCTGGAATTCGAGGGGGATTGCCACGCCAGTGACGTCGGTCACTGGTTCGCAATGACCGGGAATTCGTGGTGTGGGAATCTCCATCGTCATTGTGACCGCATTCCTCCAAAAGGCGGAAATACCCCTGTTTCCGCCCTGTTTCTTACATTATACCATCCCCATCTGAAAAAAGCCAGTAAAAAAGTTTAAAGGTTTAAGTGCTTATCGGTTTAACTCAGCAAAACGACAAATTGGGAATTTGTGGAGCTGTTTGTTGCGTGGTGTGCGGGTGGATGCGGTACGCGGCAAGGGCTCCCCTGTGTAAGGGGAGCTGTCAGCGAAGCTGACTGAGGGGTTGTAATGGCAGACTTCCCGGTGTGCCCATCGTCCGAACGTACCATGTCCGTTCTGCCCCCGTTTTGCCGAGGTGCCGTCAAAAACGGAAGATTCTACCGCAAAGTCGTTTCCGTCAGCCTTTTCGCCGAAACACTTCCTAAATTGAAGAACTGTACTGCACAATCCCTCAGTCGCTTCGCGACAGTTACATTAAGGTATGATTGCCACCGGCAATCATTAGAATTTTGATTCACTGCGTGCAGCACCACCCTTTACACAAGGGAGCCCTTGCTGCGTCCCATTTCCCTCCCGCGTACCATTCGGTAAACAGCCCGACAAATTCCCAATTTATATACTTGCTGAGTAACCGATATGCACAAAAGTTCAATTGCGTCTCGTGCAGGGGGCGGGGCGGTTCGTGCAGAAGCGCTTGCAATTCCTGAAAAATAGTATATAATGATTGAACCGAGACTATAGATACTATATCTAGTGGTCTGTCCAAAGGCCGTCGGATTTCCCAGCGGGATTTGACAGCGATTTATCAAAAATGCCCGGTTGCGAGCTATGACGAAAATTTTTTGTTCTGCGGGAGAATGGCAAAAATTTTTCTGAAATGCAGAAAAAACCTGCGAACTCATAGCGAAATCATAGGGTCTTGGTATATAATGAACTTGCGAAACGGGAAAAGGGCGAATTCCGCCCGTGCAGCAGGCCGCATTTTCAAGACCGTGTCATTCCGAACCAGTCCTCAGACTGGTGCGGGAATCTCCGCCCGTACAGCAGGCCGCATTTTCAAAACCGTGTCATTCCGAACCAGTTCTCAAACTGGTGTGGGAATCTCCCCCGTCATCGAGACCGCAATCTCCATCGAATTCCAGGACCAGGAACGTCATACACCGTAGGGGCGCTCATCTTGAGCGCCCGGCAGAGAAATTTCTGATATTCAGATTTTTATCGGCGAAAAGGTGCTACTTGACGGAAATTTTTGCCAAAACCCATGGAACGATACCGAGCGGTACCCAAAGGCGGAACGATAATACACCAGGTCCGTCACGGCTTGTCAGCCGGCACTGCCGGCCACGGCTTGGGCCCGGGCCCTGCCCGGCGGGCGCTCAAGATGAGCGCCCCTACGAGGTATGACGAAATGCAGTCTGAAAGTCGATGGAGATTGCCACGCCAGTGTGCGCACTGGCTCGCAATGACGGGTAAGTCGAGTGTGGGAATCCCCGCCCGTGCAGCAGGCCGCATTTTCAAAACCGTGTCATTCCGAACCAGTCCTCAGACTGGTGTGGGAATCTCCCCCGTCATCGAGACCGCAATCTCCATCGAATTCCAGG
>CAMCCS010000175.1 GCA_945873295.1 uncultured Clostridia bacterium | reverse complement strand
TGTCGCCGTTCCTCATCCGCCCCTGCGGGGCACCTTCCCCCCGGGGGAAGGTATTTGCTCGCCAAATTCCAATTTGCCGTGCTGCTGCGTTAACCTGATATTAAGAATGATAAATCCTTCACAGCCGGACGATTTTTGTGGCTTCCTCCGTAAGGATACACACCGCGTGGCAGGACATGCCCTCCCCGGTTCCCGTAAAGCCCAGGTGTTCCTCCGTAGTGGCTTTCACATTGACCCGGGAAGCATCGGTTCCCAGGGCAGCGGCGATATTTTCTGCCATCTTAGGGATGTAATCCTTCAGCTTGGGGTGCTGGGCAATCATAGTTACATCGATGTTGCCCACACAATAGCCTGCCCGCCGGAGCATCTGCCCCACCCGGCGAAGCAGCTCCATAGAGTCCGCTCCCTTATACATAGGGTCGGTATCAGGAAAGTGAAAGCCAATGTCCCGCATCCCCGCCGCGCCCAGGAGGGCATCCATAACCGCGTGCAGGAGCACATCCGCGTCCGAGTGGCCCAGCAGCCCCAGCTCATAGGGGATGTGTACCCCGCCGAGAACCAGCTCCCGTCCGGGCACCAGCCGGTGTACATCATAGCCATGTCCGATTCTCATACCGATCCCTCCAGCAGCATTGCCGCGATTTTCAAATCCATGGGAGTGGTGATCTTGATATTTTCCTCCGCGCCTTCCACGATTTTGACCTTCATTCCCAGCTTCTCCACCGCGGCGCAGTCGTCGGTGAGATTCTCCCCCTCCGCCTGCTTCAGCGCGCCCCGAAGCAGATCAAAGTCAAAGACCTGGGGGGTCTGCACCGCCTGGAGCTTTGCCCGGTCCGGCGTACTCTCCACAAGCCCCCCGGAGACCACCTTGATGGTATCCTTCACCGGAACGGCGGGAGCTGCCGCGCCGTAGGAATTCGCTGCCCGCACCACCCGGTCAATGAGCTGCCAGGTGACAAGGGGTCTGGCGCCGTCGTGGATGGCGGCAAGCTTTGTTTTTTCCGACAGGGCGTTCAGGCCCAGGGAAACGGATTCCTGCCGGGTCTTTCCCCCGGCCACCACCGCCCGGAGCTTGGGCAGGTCGTGAAGCAGATCTCCGATGGGGATAATGAGATCCTCCCGGGTCACCACCACAATTTCTTTCACCGCGTCGCAGTCCTGAAAGCTTTCCGCGGTGCGGCGGATCACCGGCTTTCCCCCCAGGTCCGCCATGATTTTATCCACGCCCCCCATCCGGGAGGCATTTCCCGCCGCCACGATCACCGCGCCGCAGGGCTTGAGCTTCAAAAGCTTTCGGGCAGGGCGGGTCAGCTTGGTGATTTCCATTGATCACAGCTCCTTTATCAGCTTTTTGTAAAAGTCTCCCCGGACCATGAAGTTTTTGAACTGGTCAAAAGCCGCGCTGGCAGGGCTCATCAGCACCACGTCTCCCGGCTCCGCAGCAGCGGCAGCCGCCCGGACGGCAGCTTCGAAATTGCCGCAGTCGGTAATCTCCGGCTCCCCGGGACGGTAGTCTGGCGCAGCCTCCACAGCTTTGCGGATCTTCTCCCCGGTGGCACCGCCCAGGAACAGCTTTTTGACATGGACGCAGATTTCCGGCCCCAGCACATCATAGGGGATGTGCTTGTCATAGCCGCCGGCAATGAGGATCACCTTTTCCGGGAAGCTGCGCAGGCCCGCGATGGTCCGGCTGGGGGAGGAAGCGATGGAATCATTGTAAAACCTTACGCCGTCCTTTACCCGCACCAGTTCGATCCGGTGCTCCACGCCGCCGAAGTTCTTCGCCACCTGCCGCACCGCTTCATCGGAGGCAATGCCGTCCACCGCCGCGATGGCGGCCATGTAGTTTTCAATGTTATGCACCCCGGGCAGGAGAATATCCCCGGTGTTCACAACCGGCTCGCCCCGCCGCCGGATGGTGCCGCCGGAAAGCCAGACGCAGTTCGTCTCCCGCTGCCGGGAGAAAAACCGGGTGTCCCCGTTTCCATGGAGCGCGGCGGTGAGCTCGTTGTCCGCGTTCAGAATCAGGATGCCGTCCTTATCCTGGAAGCGGTAAATATTCTGTTTGGCGGAAACGTACTCCGCCATATCCTTATGGATGTCCAGGTGGTTGGGGGCCAGGTTCGTGATTACCGCCCGCTCAGGGGAGCGGGTCATGTCCATGAGCTGGAAGGAACTCAGCTCCGCCACGGCGTAGTCATCCTTCCCCATCCGGCGGCACCGGGGCAGGAGGGGCTGCCCGATATTGCCCCCCAGCCAGACAGTTTTTCCGGAGGCTTTCAGCATCTCGGAAATCAGCGTGGTTGTGGTGGTCTTTCCGTCGGAACCGGTGACCGCGATGGTATGGCAGGGGCAGACCTCAAAGAACACCTCCATTTCCGAGGTGATCTCCGCCCCCCGATCCCGGAGGGCCCGGATGGCTAAGGTTTCCGGGTGCATTCCTGGGGTGCGGAACACCACATCGGCTTCCACACCGTCCAAATACCCCTCCCCGACCCGCAGGGCGCAGCCGGCTTTCTCCAGCTCCAGGACCTCCGGATCCAGCTTTTCCCGGGGGGTGCGGTCACAGCCTGTAACATCACAGCCGTATTCCAGCAGAAGCTTCACCAAGGGCCGGTTGCTGACCCCCAGTCCCAGCACCGCGATGCGCTTTCCCCGGAGGGAAGTAAAATAGCTTTCAAATTTGTCCATAAAAATCGACTCCTGTCGTTACTTACATGCCTTTTCGGCCTGGAAAACGGTTGTTAAGCGGACAGCTGCGGTATCTCTCCGGAAAATTTTTGACACATGATGATATTTTTCCGCTGCTTACTTATGCCCACTGTCAACTGTATAATATAGAGCGCATATCGGCTTCATTCAGCTAATATACAAATTGGGAATTTGACGCATCGTCAGAACGTGTCATTCCGAACCAGTTCGCTTTCCTGGTGTGGGAATCTCCATCGAATTTCGGGCTACTTATCGTCATGCAAACCGTTCTTTTGTACCGCTTTCCGGAATTCATCCACGAGAAGTGGTACTCCTAACCGGGAGATTGCCACGCCAGTGTGATCACTGGCTCGCAATGACCGGGAAGTCGATAGCCCGCCAAATTCCTAATTTGTGTATGTTATGCTGAGCCGCACCGGTAAGCATATTATATAGTATATCCTCTCGGAAAAGAATTTGCAAGACATTTGACTTTTTCCTCCCCATGAAGTACAATAAATCCGCGACCGGGGCGGACAGCCGCGGATGGGAACCGAAAGGACCCAGATGAGGAAAGTCCGGGCTCCACAGGGCAAGGATAACGGGTAACGCCCGCCGGGGGCAACCCCAGGACAAGTGCAACAGAGAGATACCGCCATGCCCCAAAAGGGCTCCCATCGAAGCCCAGCGCAAGCGGGTTCGATGGGAAAGAGGAGATTGCGCATATAGGGCGAGCTTTCCCGCTTGCGGGAAAGTGAGCGTTTATATGCGGCAATCGACGATGGTAAGGGTGAAAAGGTGCGGTAAGAGCGCACCCAGCCCATGGAAACATGGGTCAAGAGCGCCTATGCGCTTCATGCTGTAAACTCTATCCGGAGCAACACCGTGTACGGGACATTTGGCTTGCCCGGCCGTCCCGAAGAGGTGGCTTGACTTTGCCGGCAACGGCAAGGCTAGATAGATGGCTGTCAAGACAGAACCCGGCTTACAGCCCCGTATCGCA
>CAMCCS010000174.1 GCA_945873295.1 uncultured Clostridia bacterium | reverse complement strand
GCTTCGCGCCAGCTCCCTTTACACAAGGGAGCCCTTGTCGCGTACCACATCCACCCGCGCACCACCGCCCAAACAGCTCTGCAAATTCCAATTTGTCGTTTAGCTGACAAAAGCCGATAAGCACAAATAATTTGGGCGAAAACAATCGCAATTATTTCAAAAATCGTCCCGTAGGGACACAACACTCATCAACTGTCAATTGTCAACTGGAGCGAAGCGATCCTTTCTCGTAAAATGCGCACAAAAAAATCGGGGCGCACTGCCCCGAAACCGGAAAAATATGCATTGACAACAGAAAGAAAAAGTTGTATAATGGTTGCCGATACTGTGGCAGTCTGCCCCGGGGAGCATACCTCCCCCAACACAGACATTTTAGCACACAGTTTCGCCAGTGTCAAGCGGGAAAATCAAACAATCTGACAACCCGCCCAAGCGTATCAAAACACCACCCAATCTGCAAGAAAGGCTGTGATGATCCATATGGCAATGGTCAGGGACGAGATGTTCGGCAAGACCATGCGTAAGTCCTACGCGAAGTACAAGGAAATTCTGGAAATCCCCAACATGCTCAAGATCCAGAAGGACTCCTACCAGTGGTTCCTGGACGAGGGACTGCGGGAGGTGTTCCGGGATGTGGGCACCATTACCGACTTCTCCGGCAAGCTGGAGCTTTCTTTCCTGGATTACACCATGGAGGACAAGCCCAAGTACACCATCGAGGAGTGCAAGGAGCGGGACGCTACCTACGCCAAGCCCATCAAGGTTCGGGTGCGCCTGCGCAATACCGAGACCGACGAAATCAAGGAACAGGATATTTTCATGGGCGATTTCCCTGTGATGACAAACGGCGGCACCTTTGTGATCAATGGTGCGGAGCGTGTCATCATTTCCCAGATCGTCCGCAGCCCCGGCATGTACTACGGTCATGAGGTGGACAAGGCTGACCAGCATACCTATACCGCCACCGTGATCCCTTACCGCGGCGCCTGGCTGGAGTATGAGACCGACAGCTCCGATGTGTTCTGGGTCCGTATTGACAAGAACCGGAAGCTGCCCATCACCAGCCTGATCCGGGCCCTGGGTGTCAGCACCGATGAAGCCATCAAGGAAATGTTCGGCGAGGATCCCCGGATTATCGCCTCCATTGAGAAAGACCCCTGCAAGACCCGGGAGGACTCTCTGCTTGAGATCTACCGCCGTCTGCGCCCCGGTGAGCCTCCCACGGTGGAGACCGCCGCCGCCCATCTGGATGGCTTGCTCTTTGACCCCCACCGCTATGACGTGAGCAAGGTGGGCCGTTACAAGTTCAACAAGAAGATGGATATCTGGAGCCGGCTGTCCGGCCAGGAAGCCGCCGAGCCCATCACCGATCCCATGACCGGTGAGATCCTCATTATGCCCGGCGAGATCATTTCCCGGGCCAAGGCCCACGAGCTGTCCGACCGGGGCGTCAATGAGGCCGTGGTCCGTGTGGGCGACGCCCATGTGAAGGTGTTCTCCAACGGCATGGTGAACATGGCAAACTTCGTCTCCTTTGATCCCAGAGAGTTTGGCATCAAGGAGAAGGTCCGCTTCTCCGTCCTGCGGGAAATGCTGGAAACCGTTCCCGAAAACGGCTGGAAGGAAGCCATTGCCGAGCGCATTGACGACCTGATTCCCAAGCATATCATCGTCGATGACATCATGGCCTCCATCAACTACCTCAACTGCGTGGCCATGGGCCTGGGCGTGCCGGATGATATTGACCACCTGGGCAACCGCCGCCTGCGCTGCGTGGGTGAGCTGCTGCAGAACCAGTTCCGGATCGGCTTCAGCCGTCTGGACCGGGTGATCCGGGAGCGGATGACCGTCCAGGATCTGGACGCGGTCACCCCCCAGAGCCTCATCAATATCCGGCCTGTCACCGCCGTCATCAAGGAGTTCTTTGGTTCCTCCCCCCTCAGTCAGTTCATGGACCAGAATAACCCCCTGGCGGAGCTGACCCACAAGCGCAGACTCTCCGCTCTGGGCCCCGGCGGCCTGAGCCGTGACCGGGCTTCCTTCGATGTCCGGGATATTCACTACACCCACTACGGCCGTATGTGCCCCATCGAGACCCCCGAAGGTCCCAACATCGGCCTGATCAACTACCTGGCCACCTTTGCCAAGATCAACGAGTACGGCTTTGTGGAGGCTCCCTACCGCAAGGTGGATAAGGCCACCGGCTTTGTTACCGACCAGGTGGAGTATATGACTGCCGATGTGGAGGACGACTACTATATCGGCCAGGCCAACGAGCCCCTGGACGAAAACGGCTGCCTTGCAAACGCCCGTATTACCTGCCGTCACCGCAACGAGATCATTGAAGTGGACCGGAATGTCATCGACTACATCGATGTGTCCCCCCGGATGATGATCTCCATTGCTACCTCCTTTATTCCCTTCCTGCAGAACGACGACGCCAACCGTGCCCTGATGGGCGCCAACATGCAGCGTCAGGCAGTGCCTCTGCTGACCACCGAGCCCCCCGTTGTGGCTACCGGTATCGAGCACAAGGCGGCTGTGGACAGTGAAGTCTGCCTGAAGGCCCGGAAGCCCGGCGTGGTCACCGCCGTTTCCGCCACGGATATTGCCGTGCGCTATGACGACGGGGAGACCGAGAACTTCCACCTGACCAAGTTTGCACGTTCCAATGCCGGCACCTGCATCAACCAGCGGCCCAACGTAAAGGTTGGCGACCGGGTGGATACCGAGGAAATTATTGCCGACGGTCCTTCCTGCTCCGGCGGCGAGGTGGCCCTGGGCAAGAACGTGCTCATCGGCTTCGTCACCTGGGAAGGCTACAACTACGAGGACGCCATTCTGCTCAACGAGCGTCTTGTGCGGGAGGACGTGTTCACCTCCATCCACATTGAGGAGCACGAGACCGAGGCCCGGGACACCAAGCTGGGACCGGAGGAAATCACCCGGGATATTCCCAACGTGGGCGAGGACGCGCTGAAGGATCTTGACGAGAACGGTATTATCCGCATCGGCGCGGAGGTGCGCTCTGGCGACTACCTGGTCGGCAAGGTCACCCCCAAGGGCGAAACCGAGCTGACCCCCGAGGAACGGCTTCTGCGGGCCATCTTCGGCGAGAAGGCAAGAGAGGTCCGGGATACCTCTTTGAAGGTGCCCCATGGCGAGAGCGGCATCGTGGTGGACGTGAAGGTCTTCACCAAGGAGAATTCCGACGAGCTGGCTCCCGGCGTTACCAAGTCCGTCCGGGTCTACATCGCCCAGAAGCGGAAAATCAGCGTGGGCGATAAGATGGCCGGCCGTCACGGCAACAAGGGCGTTGTCTCCCGGGTCCTGCCCGAGGAGGATATGCCCTTCCTGCCCGACGGCACCCCCTTGGACATCGTGCTGAACCCCCTGGGCGTGCCTTCCCGTATGAACATCGGACAGGTGCTGGAGGTCCACCTGGGCTACGCTGCCCGGGCCCTGGGCTGGAAGGTTGCCACCCCCGTGTTCGACGGCGCCAACGAGAAGGACATCCGGGACACCCTGAAGCTGGCGGGCCTGCGGGAAGACGGCAAGACCGTCCTCTATGACGGCCGTACCGGCGAGCCCTTTGACAACCTGGTCACCGTCGGCTACCCCTACTACCTGAAGCTCCATCACCTGGTTGATGATAAGATCCATGCCCGTTCCACCGGTCCCTACGCCCTGGTCACCCAGCAGCCTCTGGGCGGCAAGGCCCAGTTCGGCGGCCAGCGGTTCG
>CAMCCS010000173.1 GCA_945873295.1 uncultured Clostridia bacterium | reverse complement strand
GCGCCCCTACGAGGTATGACGTTTTTGATTTGGAAATTCGATGGAGATTGCCACGAAAGTAGTGCGCACTGGCTCGCAATGACAGGAAATTCGATACCGTGCCCGCCAGCCCCGGAAATTCCAATTTATCGGGCAGCTGACGAAAAGCAAGCATTTTCTAAAAATCGCGGCGGCTGGGGAAACCCAACCGCCGCTTTTAAAATTAATGGGCAAACTGGCTGTTATAGAGCTGGGCGTAGAAGCCGCCCCTTTCCAGAAGCTCCCGGTGCTTTCCTTTTTCCACAATGTGCCCGTCCCGCATGACTAAGATCACATCCGCCTCCCGGATGGTTGCCAGGCGGTGGGCCACAATAAAGGTAGTCCTGCCCCGCATCATGGTATCGAAGGCTTTCTGGATCCGTACCTCCGTCCGGGTATCGATGGAGGAAGTGGCTTCATCCAGGAACAGCATAGGCGGCAGGCACAGCATCACCCGGGCGATGCACAGAAGCTGCTTCTGCCCCTGGGACAGTGTTCCGCCGGACTCGCCGATCACCGTGTCGTAGCCGTCGGGCAGCCGCTTGATGAAGCTGTGGGCGTGGGCCTGCTTGGCAGCAGCAATCACCTCGTCGAGACTGGCCTCCGGACGGCCCATGGCGATATTTTCCCGGATGGTGCCCGCTTTCAGCCAGGTATCCTGCAGCACCATACCCACCGAGCGCCGCAGGTCCTCCCGGCGCATATCCCGGGTATTCACCCCGTCCAGGAGAATCTCTCCCCCATCCGGGTCATAAAAGCGCATCAGCAGATTGATAAATGTGGTCTTTCCGCAGCCCGTAGGGCCCACGATGGCCACCCGCTGTCCGGGGGACACCGTCAGGTTAAAGTTCTCAATGAGGGGCCTATCCTTGACATAGGAGAACCGCAGATCCCGGATTTCCAGCGCCCCCGAAATGGTTTCGGGCTTTTTGGGTTCCTCCGGATCCGGGCTGCGGGCGGGGGTCTCGATCAGGTCAAAAACCCGCCCGGCACAGGCCAGAGCGTTCTGCAGCTCGGTAATGACGCCGGAGATCTCGTTGAAGGGTTTGGTGTACTGGTTGGCGTAGTTCAGAAACGTGGTCAGGCTGCCCACGGAGATGCCGCCGGAGATGGCTGCCAGAGCGCCGGTGAGGGCCACACCCGCATACACCACGGAGTTGACAAACCGTGTGCAGGGATTTGTCAGGGAAGAAAAGAACACCGCCTGGAGAGAGCTTTTTTCCAGCCGTCCGTTTACCTCGTCGAACTGCTCCATGCTCTGCTTTTCGTGGCCAAAGGCCCGGACAACTTTAAGCCCGCCGATGGTTTCGTCGATCAGCCCGGTCTGTTCTCCCCGGGTCCGGGTCTGCAGATCAAACATGGAGTAGGTCCTGCGGGCTATGAAGCTTGCCACCACCAGGGAAAGGGGCGTCACCAGCACCACCACCAGGGCGATACCGGCATGGATCCGGAGCATAAACAGGAGGGTGCCCAGAATGGTCATTACACCGGTAAAGAGCTGGGTAAAGCCCATCAGGAGGCCATCGGCAAAGGTATCCACATCGGAAACCACCCGGCTAACCAGATCCCCCTGGGGATGGGCGTCCAGGTAACGCAGGGGCAGGACCTGGATGTGCCGGAAGGCTTCGTCCCGGATGTCCCGGGTCACCTGGAAGGTGATCCGGTTATTGATCTGCCGCATGAGCCACTGGCTGACCCCCGCTGCGGCGGCGCAGAGGGCAACTTTGCGTAAGAATACACCCATGGCTGCAAAATCCACCCGCCCCGCGTCCACGATGCAGTCAATGGCTCTGCCCACCAGAATGGGAATATACAGCGTCATGACAACGGACACCGCGGCCAGGCCCAGGGAGCCGATGAGGGCGGGCCAGTACAGTTTCACGGCCCGCAGAACCTTTTTCAGGACTTCATTCTGCTTTGCCATCGTCCGTCGCCTCCTTTGGAAACTGGGAATAGTAGACCTCCTGATAGACATCGCAGGTCTTCAGAAGTTCATCATGGGTGCCGGTGCCCACAAGCAGGCCGTCGTCCAGCACCAGGATTCGGTCGGCGTACCGCACGGAGGCTGCCCGCTGGGAAACGATAAAGGTTGTGGGCGGATTTTTCATATTCCGGATGGCAATGCGCAGGTTGGCATCTGTCGCGTAGTCCAGGGCGGAGGCGCTGTCGTCCAGAATGAGGATTGCGGGCCTGCGCACCAGTGCCCGGGCAATGGTCAGGCGCTGGCGCTGCCCGCCGGAGAAGTTCACGCCGCCCTGCTCCACGGAGAACTCCAGCATGCCGGGCTTGTCCTTTACCACCCCGGCAGCCTGGGCGGTTTCCAGAGCTTCCCACAGGTCTTCCTCGGAAGCGTCCGGGTTCCCCCACAGCAGATTCTGACGGATGGTGCCCTTAAAAAGCTCCGCTTTCTGGGGAACCACGGCAATACGCTGCCGCAGGGAATTGAGATCGTAGTCGGCAGCGTTTACCCCATCCAGCAGTACCTCACCCTGGGCCGCGTCATAAAAGCGGGGGATCAGATTGACAAGGGTCGTTTTGCCGGAGCCGGTGCCGCCGATCACACCAATCGTCTCCCCCGGTGCGGCGGTAAAGGAGATATACTCCAAAGAAGCTTCCCCCGCCCCGGCGTATTTCGCGGTCACATCCCGGAATTCCACGGCTCCCCGGAGGGAATCCGCACTGCGGGAGCCGCTTTCCTGGTCGTTTTCCAGCTCCAGCACCTTGGCAATCCGGCCGCCGCAGGCAGCCGCCTTGGTCATATTGATAATGAGGTCCGCCATTTTGATAAGCTCTACCAAAATCTGGGACATATAGTTGTACAGCGCGATCACCAGGCCCTGGGAGAGGAGCCCACCGTCCACCTTGACGGCGCCCACCTGCACAAGCACAATCACCGCCAGGTTGATGATCACATAGGTGACGGGATTCATCAGGGCGGACACACCGCCGGCAGAAAGCTGCCGGTTCATCAGCTCCCGGGTCTTTCCGCCGAAGCCCGCCACCTCCGCATCCTCCTTGCAGAAGGCACGCAGGACCCGCACACCGGTGAGGTTCTGCCGGGTGGCGGAGGTCACCTGATCCAGCCCCGCCTGGACACGGCGGTACATGGGCATGGTGATGAGCATGATCCCGAAGACAATGACGCAGAGCACCGGAATCACGCCCACAAAGACCAGCGCCGCCTGGGCATCAATGGTAAAGGCCATGATCATTGCCCCGAATACCACAAAGGGAGAACGGAGCAGCAGCCGCAGGGTCAGATTCACACCGCTCTGCACCTGGTTTACGTCGGAGGTCATCCGGGTCACCATGGTGGAAGCGCCCAGGGTGTCCATCTGGCTGTAGCTCAGGCCCAGGATCCGCTCCATGAGGGCATGGCGGAGCCTGGTGCTGAAGCCCACCGCCGCCCGGGCAGCAAAATACTGGGCAGTCACCGCACACATTAGGCCAATAACGCCCAGGGCAACCAGCGTAAGGCACATCTTACCGATATAGCCCCGGTCACCGCCGCCGATGCCCTTGTCCACGATCCCTGCCACCACCAGCGGGATAAACAGCTCAAAGGTAGCCTCCAGGAGCTTAAACAGCGGCCCCAGGAAGCACTCCTTTCCGTAGCCGCGCATAAACTTAAGCAGTTTTTTCAAGTTCATCACCCAGTTCTTTGTTCTCCCGGAAATTATACACCGTTTTCCCCCGAAACGCAACCCAGACAGCAGAAAAAGCGCCTCCAAAC
>CAMCCS010000172.1 GCA_945873295.1 uncultured Clostridia bacterium | reverse complement strand
GAACGTGTCATTCCGAACCAGTCCGCTTTCCTGGTGTGGGAATCTCCATCGAATTCCAGGCAGCTCATCGTCATCCATTCGTAGGGGCGGTCACTGACCGCCCGCAAAATGCGTCGAATTCCATCATGAATTCACGTCGTATGGTACCTTTTCGCCGAAAGAAATACGAATACAGAAACTTTCTCTGCCGGGCGCTCAATGAGCGCCCCTACGGAGGAAGACGATCGTGATTCGAAAATTGATGGAGATTGCCACGCCAGTGTGCGCACTGGCTCGCAATGACCAGGAAGTTAACAAATTCCAATTCAGGTTATCGGCTTTAATAAGCTGATCGTGAAATTGTAAAATACCTTCCCCCGGGGGGAAGGTGCCCCGCAGGGGCGGATGAGGAATGGCGACATTTTCTGATCTGGGACGCAGGCAAATAAGAACGTACAGCTTTTCAAATTGTACCTTTTTTACGAACTACATACGAAATCGTTCCATCTCGCCGTTCCTCATCAGTCTCGCTTCGCTCGACAGCTTCCCCCCGGGGGAAGCGATGGTGCTGCCGCACCGGTGCGTCACATACCAAATTGAGTGTGCTTACTAAAGCCGATAACCTTAATTCCAATTTATCGCTTTGCGGATTCATCCAATCGGCAGGCGGGATATTATGAAAAATCCACAAACAAATCCATAGGTTTGCCGGAAGATTTTTCCGGCGGATTCACAATTAATTTACATTCCTTTCATTTTTGTTTTGCACAAACCCGCTATTGTGGAACCATATGAAGTCCCGGAGGAGGAATCCCTATGGCAAAAGCGTCCAATTCTCCGAAAGCAGTAAAGCGGAGAAACTTTGTAAGAAAAACCATTGCGGTGATCGCGGTGATCGTTCTCGTGATCACCGCTGTTGTGCTGTTTTTCCAGCGCCGTGTGCAGGAAAAATTCGCGTCGGGTGACTTGGATACCGTCCTTTCCGCCGCCGTGACCACCGGTTCCATCCAGACCACCGTTTCCGGCTCCGGATCCCTTACCGGGGAAGGGATTGTGGATGTGGAGGTTCCGGACAGCGTTCCCCTGGATACGGTTTATGTAAAAACAGGCGATAAGGTCCAGGCCGGTGACGTGCTGGCCTCCGTAAAAGCCAGCGATATTCTGGCGGCGCTGTCCAATCTGCAGGACGAGCTGGACGCGCTTGACGAGGAATTGAAAAGCGCGAAAAATGAAACGGTCAGTTCCAACGTCACTGCCGGTGTGTCCGGACGGGTAAAGGCCGTCTTTGCCGGGGCGGGGGACGATGTTTCCACCGTGATGTACGAGCACGGTGCCCTGGCGCTTTTGTCCCTGGATGGAAAAATGATGGTAACGCTTTCCGGCGGCAGCTACACCCAGGGCCAGACGGTGACCGTCACCGACTCCCAGGGAAAGGAATATGAAGGCACCGTCAGCGCCGCGTCAAGCGCCGGGGCTACGGTCCTTTTGACGGATAACGGCCCTAAGTACGGTGACACCGTTACCGTGAACGGAACCGACACCGGAACCTTGGAGATCCACCAGCCCCTGAAGGTCACGGGCTATGCAGGAACCGTTTCCCGGGTAAGCGCCAAGGAAAATGCCCAGGTCAGCCGGACAACAGCCCTGTTTACCCTGACCGATACCGCCAGCTCGGCAAACTATGACCGGATTCTCTCCCAGCGGGCGCAGTACGAGGATATGTACCAGACGCTGGTGAAGCTTTATAAGGATGGAGCGGTTCTTTCTCCCAGCGACGGGACTGTAGCCAGTATCCCGGAGGATGCGCAGGAGGATGCGGCCCTTTCCGCTTATACCACTGCAACTGCCTCCGGGAGCGCCAGCCCCCTCGACCAGACCGTACAGTTTACCATCGACCCCGGCCAGGAGATGTCCGTGACCATCCGGGTGGATGAGACGGATATTCTGTCCCTCCGGGAGGGCCAGACGGCATCCGTGACCGTGGAGTCCATCGGTAAGAACGCTTATTCCGGTACCGTGACCGAGATCGATACCACCGCGTCCAGCGCCGACGGGGTGACCATGTATACGGCCAAGATCACCCTGGACAAAAATGAAAACATGCTTTCCGGCATGACTGCCGATGTGGCGGTCACCATCCAGGGTGTGGAAAATGCCCTTCTGGTGCCTGCGGACGCGGTACACAAGACCAGCACCTCCGCCTATGTCTACACGGCGTATGATACCCAGACCAAGAGCTACGGAAGCCCCGTGGAAGTAACTGTCGGCATGTCCGACGGGGATTACACGGAAATCACCTCCGGCCTGAAAGAGGGAGACGTGGTCTACTATACCGAAAAAGAAAGCGACAATATGTTTGACTTTATCTTCAGTGGTATGGGCGGCAATATGGGCGGCATGCCCGGGAATATGCCCTCCGGCATGGGCGGTACCAGCGGACGCCGGAAGTAGGAGGCTGCCATGATCGATTTGAAAGATATATCCCGGGTGTACCAGATGGGCTCGGAAAAGGTCTATGCCCTGAACAAGGCCTGCCTGCACATTGATCCCGGCGAATTTGTCAGCATCATCGGCCCCTCCGGCAGCGGCAAATCCACCCTGATGAATATTATCGGCTGCCTGGACACCGCCGATTCCGGCACCTATCTTCTGGACGGGATCCCCATTCAGGACTACTCCGAGCGGGCGCTGGCCCGGGTTCGCAACCGGAAGATCGGCTTCGTTTTTCAAAGCTTCAACCTGATTCCCAAGCTCACCGCCGAGGAAAACGTGGAGCTGCCCCTCATCTACCAGGGGGTTCCCCGGGGAGAGCGCCGGGAACGGGTGGAAGCGGCCCTTGCCCGGATGGAGCTGCAGCGGCGGGCAAAGCACCTGCCCACGGAGCTGTCCGGCGGACAGCAGCAGCGGGTGGCCATTGCCCGGGCCATCGTCACAAATCCCAGCCTCATTCTGGCCGACGAGCCCACGGGCAACCTGGATTCCCGCACCAGCGAGGAAATTATGGAAGTCTTCCGGGAACTCCACAGCCAGGGCAATACCATTATCCTCATTACCCATGATAACGATGTGGCCCGTCAGGCGGAGCGGATTGTTCACATCCGGGACGGACAGCTATCGGAGGGAGCGCTATGACACAGGCATTAAAAATGGCAATGAAATCCATTGCCGGCAATAAATTCCGGGCGTTTCTCACCATGCTGGGCATTATCATCGGCGTGATGGCCCTGGTGATCCTGGTAAGCCTGGTTAACGGCGCCACCGGCACCGTGACGGATACCATCTCAAAAATGGGCAGCGACCTGATTGCCGTGCGGATCTCCGATGACAAGGGAAAGCCCATCACCCTGAACACCCTGGACGACTGGATGGAGACGGAGGGCGTCGGCCTCATTGCCCCTTCCGGCACGGCGACGGCAACGGGGAAATATGGCTCCACCAACGCTGCCTTCCAGGTATACGGAGCGACCCCTGCCTATGAGCAGGTAAACGGACTGAAGCTTCAGCTGGGAAGATTTTTGAAAGCCTCCGATGTGGATAACCATACGGATGTGTGCGTTATCAACGAGGCGGCGGCGGAGAAGCTGGTGGGCTACACCGACTGTTTGAATGTGGAGATCTCCCTGAGCGGCAGGAAATTCCGGGTTGTGGGCGTACTGGAAGACGACGAGGACTCCCTTACCGCCGTGTTCGGCGCGGACTCCCTGGTAGCCTACATCCCCTATACCACATTGCTGCGGCTTTCCTCCACCGTGTCCAGCACCATCACCAGCTTTTC
>CAMCCS010000171.1 GCA_945873295.1 uncultured Clostridia bacterium | reverse complement strand
TAGCTGGAACGGCGGGTATCCTTGCCGATGACGATCCTGGCAGGATCGTCGGAACCGGCCCGGCGCTTGAGCTGGCCGTAGTACCAGCCCAGGAAACGGCCCACCCGGAAAGCGTGCTCGGCGGTCAGTGTTCCGTTGGCTTCTCCCCGGAAACCGTCAGTACCAAAATATTTACCCATAAGAAAGCTCCTTTTACTTTTTCGTGACGACAATGCCGCCGGTTTTGAAGATGCTGTTTTCCGGAACCACACCCCGGACGCAGGAGGTGGGATAGATGTTGCTGTGGCGGCCAATGACGGTGCCGGGGTTCAGCACGCTGTTGCAGCCAACTTCCACATAATCGCCCACCATGGCGCCCACCTTTTTCCGCCCGGTGGGAATGGCCTCGTCTTTGCTTTTGATGACGACAAGGGTCTTGTCAGACTTGACGTTGGAGGTCAGGCTCCCGGCACCCATATGGGAGCGGTAGCCCAGAATGCTGTCGCCCACATAGTTGTAGTGGGGAACCTGAACATTATCAAAGAGAATGACATTTTTCAGCTCAACGGAGTTGCCCACAACACAGTTTTCACCCACCAGGGCGCTGCCCCGGATGAAAGCGCAGTGGCGGACCTCGGTGCCCGGTCCGATGATGCAGGGGGCGCCAAGGTAGGCGGTGGGAGCGACAACGGCGGTTTTGTGGACCCAGACCTGGGGAGCGGGCTGGGAATAATCGTCGCCCAAGGTATTTCCGAGGCTGAGGATCAGCTCTTTGATGCCGTCGAGGGCTTCCCAGGGGTAACAAAATCCGGCAAGGTAGCTGCCGGCAATGGAATGACTGAGATCATATAAATCGTTGACGGTGTACATGGTGTTTCCCCTTTCTCCGGCCTTCCGCGCCGGGAGAGACTAGGGCTACTATACTACGAACCGGAGGGAAAGTCAATGCCCAATCAAAATGTTTACACTTTCAAATAAAAAATTTATCAATTTCTACTATTTTATCCAAAAGACACCCGGAGCTCAAAAGAGCTCCGGGAAAAAATGTGAAAAGTTCGGTTTTACCCTGCTTTGTGGGCAGATAACCAGGGAAGCGGCTACCGTATCTGATCCCGCAGGGGCTTGGCAAGACTGGAAATAAACAGGGTGTTGGAGGGCCGGGGGATCACACCGGAGGCGTCGGCGCGAAAGTACTGCCGCCAGACCTGGTCATCGCGTTTGCGCCAGGCGCCGTCTACCGCGCTGCGGATGGAGCGCTCCACAAGCATGCCGCTGGAATTGCAGATGCTGCCAACGGCTGGGTAAAGCTCCTTGGTGACGGACAGGCCCGGATTCTCTGCCATCAGCAGCACGGCCTCCTGAAGATAGGCAAAGCCTTTCAGCTTGGTGGAGATCCCCAGATCCAGAAGTGTATCGGAGATCAGGGTTCTGGGATTCGATTTTGGAATTTGGGGAATCTGTTCCTGGCTCAGTTCCAGGACCCGTTGGGCGGTGGCGGTCACATCACAGGGCTTGACCATCAGGTAACCTACGTTGAGCTGGACCGTCCGCTCCACAATATAGTCGCTGAGCAGGCGGGTGGTCGCCAGGACGATGGGGCAAATGCGGGCATCCCGGAGAGAGCTTAAAAGACTGAACCCATCAAGCCCGGGAAGCATCAGGTCCAGCACCATCACATCGGGGTGCTGGCGGAGGGCGTATTCCAGGGCCTCTTTACCGGTTTTGCAGCAGTGTATGCGGAAATGGCTTTGAAGAGCCTGGGAAAGG
Source organism: uncultured Clostridia bacterium (assembly GCA_945873295.1). GTDB lineage: Bacteria > Bacillota > Clostridia > Oscillospirales > Oscillospiraceae > Faecousia. The sequence goes on along the minus strand of CAMCCS010000171.1, from coordinate 2,039 downwards.
GCAGCCCGAAACTCATCAGAGCCGTCTACGATCAGCAGATTCGGCATACGCATGGTCGCACCTTCTCCTGTTTCTTTGTTTTTGTTTCATGGCTTTATCTTAGAATACCATAGAATTTTTTAATTTTCAATTTCTATTTTTTCGACAATTATCGACAATTTCAAAAAATGGGATAACAAAGAAACAGGCCTGACTGCGCTTTCCGCAGTCAGGCCTGTGAATGCTTTGCTGTGTTCAAAGAGAGTGGGACGCAAAGAAGCGAAATCCCTGTTCTTCCGGCGCCGGTCAGTTGCCGAAGTAGCGGCGGAAGAAATCATACCACTCGTTGTAGTCACCTTCCGAGGGCATGCTGGGATCCGTCTGGGAGCTGCTGCTGTCCAGATCCTGGGGCCGTTCATCCAGCGTGATGGTGAGGGTTAGGGTCTGGCCGCTGCGAACCACGGTGATGGTAGTGGTATCCCCGGCCTTGAAGCTCCGCAGAGCCCGGGTGAGGCTTGTCATGCTGGTGACCTGGATGTCACCGATACCGGTGATAATATCCTTGGGCTGAACGCCTGCCCGGTCAGCCGCGCCGCCGTCCACAACAGAGGCAACGTAGGCGCCGGAGGGAAGTCCATACCGGGAGGCGGATTCGCTGTCCACGTCCTGAACCGTGACGCCCAGATAGGCGCCGGTGACATAGCCCAGGTTCTGCAGGTCGCCGATGATCCCCAGGACATCGTCAATGGGGATGGCGAAGCCGATGCCCTCGATGGACGCGCCGGAGGAAGTGGTGCCGGAGTACTTGGCGGTGGTGATGCCCACGACCTCGCCGTACATATTGAACAGGGGGCCGCCGGAATTGCCGGGGTTGATAACGGCGTCGGTCTGGATCATATTGATGATTTTCTTGTCCGTGGTGACTTCCCGGTTCGTGCCGCTGACATAGCCTACGGTCTGGGTGGCGGAAAGGGTGCCCAGAGGGTTGCCGATGGCAACCACCATATCGCCGATCACCAGGTCATTACTGCTGCCCAGGGTGACAGGAGGAAGATCCTCGGCTTCCACCTTCAGAACCGCCACATCGTTATTGGCATCGGAGCCTTTGACTGTGGCGCTGTATTCCGTACCGTCATGGGCGATAACCTTGATGGCAGTGGCGTTTTCCACAACGTGATGGTTGGTCACCACATAGCCGTCGGAAGTGAGGATAAAGCCGGAGCCGGAGGAAGTGCCCTGGGTCACCTGACCGTATACCCGGGACTGGACGGTGCAGGAGATGGTTACAACGGAATCTACGTTCTGGGCATAGACCTGACCGGGGGTGAGACCGTCGGATGTAGCCACGGGGCTTCCGGAGATGGAGTCGCCGTTGCTTTTGGACGCGTCCGAGATCTGCTTTTCCAGGGCACTGATCTTTGCGTTCATCTGCGCCATGTCGGCGCTGCTGCGCTTTTCCCAGGCGCTGTTCACGCTGGCGGCGGTAATGAGACAACCCGCTGCCACCACGGCCACCACCAGTACCGCGGCAAGGACCCGGCCCCAGACGGAGCGGCGGGGATGGTGGGCCTTTTCTTTCTTGGGGGGCTTGGGCGGCTGGGGCTGATACTGATAGCCGTAGTGGATGGGATCCTGCCGGGGGGCAGCGCCTGCTACATAGGGAGAGTCGGCATAGGGAGATTCCTTCTGCCCGGCGCCGGCACCGCGGTAAACGTGGGAATCGGGAGCTTCCTCCTGCTGGGGCTGCTCCGGCTCAGCGGAAGCATTTTCCTGCACGGAAGGTTTTTCGGAGTATTCCTCCGGAGTATTGTTATCAAAGTTTTCAAAGGTATCCATACGGGTTCCTCCTCCTCTTTTTTCTGTTGTTACTATAATCGTGACTTGTGAAAAAAATATGTATTTTGCAGGAACGATTATTAAACATTCTTAAGGCGGCAATTTTCGGCAAACCGGGAAATTGGAATTTGTCGGCAGCGCCGACAGCCAAGTCGTGCACAAGATATGCGTAGTCGTTTTTGCCCTGCGCCGCTCGGTATCGTTCCATTGATCGTACGCCGGGC
>CAMCCS010000170.1 GCA_945873295.1 uncultured Clostridia bacterium | reverse complement strand
CCAGTGCGTCAAATACCAATTTGTCAGTGTGCTTACGAAAGCCGATAACCTTAATTGGAATTTGTCCGCAGGGCGGGCGGCCAAGTCGTGCGGTAGATTGGTGTAGTCGTTTCTGCCCTGCGCCGCTCGGTATCGTTCCGTGGTGCGGTGGCGGGGTGCCGACTTCCCGGTCATTGCGAACCCGAATTCCAGGTCATTGCGATAAAGTAGCTCACACTGGCGTGGCAATCTCCCAAATAGAAGTACCACTTCTCGTGGATAGACACGGGAAAACGGCAGGTTAGAACAGTCTGTATGACGATAAGCTGCCCGGAATTCGATGGAGATTCCCACACCAGTTTGAGAACTGGTTCGGAATGACAATGTTGTTCGATGCCCTGACTTCTCTATGCAAATTCCAATTTGTCTTTATGCGCTATTCTAACCGCTGCCAACTGAAACCAATATGTAAAAATCCCCCTGACGCGGCGCGTCAGGGGGATAATGGAAGCTAAGCAGCTTACAGATACTTGGCGGTGCTGACCTTGACGCCGGGGCCCATGGTGGAGGCCACGGTGCAGGAGCGGATATACTGGCCCTTGGCAGCGGCGGGCTTTGCCTTAACCACGGCACGAACCAGAGTGTCCATGTTCTCCGCCAGCTTCTCGGTGCCGAAGGACACCTTGCCGATGGGGCAGTGGATGATGTTGGTCTTGTCCAGACGGTACTCGACCTTACCGGCTTTGATCTCCTTGACGGCAGCGCCGATGTTGGGGGTCACGGTGCCGGCCTTGGGGGAGGGCATCAAGCCCTTGGGTCCCAGGATCTTACCGAGACGGCCGACGATACCCATCATGTCGGGGGAAGCGACGACCACGTCGAACTCGAACCAGTTCTCCTTGGTGATCTTCTCCACCAGGTCCATGCCGCCAACATAGTCGGCGCCGGCAGCCTTGGCCTCATCGACTCTGGCGTCCTTGGTGAAGACCAGCACCCGGCGGGTCTTGCCGGTGCCGTTGGGCAGGACGACGGCGCCGCGGACCTGCTGGTCAGCGTGCCGGGAGTCAACACCCAGCTTGATGTGCAGTTCCACGGTCTCGTCGAACTTCGCGGAAGCACCCTTTACAACCAGACCCAGGGCCTCGGTGGGATCATACTGAACAGAGCGGTCAATGAGCTTGGCGCTCTCTTTATACTTTTTACCTCTAAACACTTATTTTTTCCTCCTTATCGTGGTGATGCGGAATAATCCTCCCACATTTCCGGGGAGTGCGCCCCGGACTGACAATTCATCAATCGGTGACGACAACGCCCATGGAGCGGCAAGTGCCAGCAACCTGGCTCTCGGCAGCTTCCAGAGTGGAGACGTTCAGGTCAGGCATCTTGGTCTTGGCGATCTCGGTGATCTGCGCCTTGGTGATGGTGCCCACCTTGGTCTTGTTGGGGACGCCCGAGCCCTTGTCCAGACCGATGGCCTTCATGATCAGCATGGGGGTCGGAGGAGTCTTGGTGATGAAGGTGAAGCTGCGGTCAGCGTAGACCGTGATGACGACGGGAATCTTGTAGCCCTCCATGTCCTTGGTACGGGCGTTGAATTCCTTGATAAAAGCCGCGATGTTCACGCCGTGCTGGCCCAGGGCGGGGCCAACAGGGGGAGAAGCGGTTGCCTTAGCGGCGTTGATCTGAAGCTTAATAATGCCGGTGACTTTCTGTGCCATTATAAGCACCTCCTGAATAAAATGTGGTAGCATGCGCAGTGCGCATTTTTTTCGGGGCAAAGCCCCTCCCACGTCACGCCGGTGATCCGGCCGGTGCGTTTACGGGGAAACAACCTCAACCTCGTCGAGCTGGAACTCAACGGAGGTCTCCCGGCCAAACATGGAAACAAGCAGGCTGACCGAGTTGTTGTCAATGTCGATGGATTCCACGGTGCCGGTGAAGGAGCTGAGGGGGCCATCCAGGATGCGGACGGTGTCGCCCACCTGATAGTTGACCACGATTTCCTTCTTTTCCACACCCATGGCGTAGACCTCGTCCTCCGTCAGGGGAGTGGGGTCGTTGCTGGAAGTTCCCACGAAGCCGGTGACTCCGCGGATGTTCCGGATCACATGCCAGGTGTCGTCACTGTAAACCATCTTGACCAGCACATAGCCGGGGTAAACCTTCCGGTCGAAGGTTTTGCTCACGCCGGACTCGGTGATCTCCGTGACCGTTTCCAGAGGAATGGAGACAGCCAGAATCTGGTTCTGGAGCTGCCGGGATTCCACGGTCTTCTCGATGGTGGCTTTTACAGTGTTCTCATAACCGGAATAGGTATGCACCACATACCATTTTGCAGTTTCTGCCATGACGCCGGTACCTTAGTGGAAGACGCGGATCAGAGCGTCGATTCCGATCTGGGCAATGAAGTCAAACAGCCAGATGAAAACGCCCACGGCGATGACGCAGACGACAACGATGGCTGTATTTTTCAGAACCTGCTGGGGGGTGGGCCAAACGACCTTCTTCAGCTCGCTGCGAAGCTCACGGAAGTACTTGCAGACCTTGGCCCAGGTTCTCTTGAACCAGTTTTCCTTTTTTGCCTCTGCCATGACAAGTCCTCCTTACTTCGTCTCGGTGTGAGTGGTGTGCTTCCTGCAGAATCTGCAGTACTTCTTCATTTCGAGACGGTCAGGGTCGTTCTTCTTGTTCTTCATGGTGTTGTAGTTTCTCTGCTTGCACTCAGAGCATCTCAAAGTGACTTTAACGCGCATAACGGCACCTCCTTAATTTTGCCTCCCTGTATCGCCCCGGCTAGTAAAATTTAGACAGCGGTCAACTACAAAGACCGCCCCGAGGCCGAAAAAGGCGCAGAAAAAAAGCCCTTTTTCACAGGTAGAAATATACTATCACAGGGGGGCTGTAAAGTCAACAACTTTTTGCGAGGGCAACACCGCATAATGGAAGCTGCGGACTTCGGCGGATCTTTTGCCCCAATCGTGCAGTATGAAAAATGGGAAATACATCCAGTATTCCCGCATTTTTCATACTTTCGCTTGCGCCAAAATCTCTCGCCGAATTTCCTTGCCCCATTATGCGGTGTTGCCCTTGTTTTTTCGCGGGATTTCCGGTACAATAGCCCTGTTCAACATCTCAAAACAGAAAAGAGGAAGCATATGCGCATTATGGGCATTGATTATGGCGACGCGCGGACGGGCGTCGCCATATCGGACCTTACCTGCACCATCCCCGGCTCCGCTTTGGTGGTCCCCAGCCGGAACCGGGAGAAAGCTATCGCCGATATTGTCCGACTGGTGCAGGAGAATGACGTGGGGGAGATTGCCGTGGGCCTGCCCCGGAATATGGACGGCAGCGAGGGACCCAGGGCTCAGCTGTGCCGGGAGTTTGCCGACGCGATTGCCGCGGCTACGGGGCGGAAGGTGGTCCTGTGGGACGAGCGCCGCACCACGGTGGAAGCCCACAATATTCTCTCCGCCCACAATTACCACGGCCAGAAGCGCAAGCAGACCGTGGATGCCGTGGCGGCGACCCTCATTCTGGAGGGCTACCTGGCGTTCCGGAAAAGGGAACAGTAAGATAATGCAGTAAACGCCGCCGGTCCTCCGGCGGCGTTTTCCAATGCGGGCAGACACCGCTTGGCTTAACGCGGCAGGAAGACAAATTGGATTATAATTGACAATTGACAATGAACAATTGACAATTAAGGAATCCCTTCGGGATGATTTAAAATAATGTGCTTATCGGTTTTGCTCAGCAAGTATACAAATTGGAATTCAGGTTATCGGCTTTAATAAGCTGATCGTGAAATTGTAAATT
>CAMCCS010000169.1 GCA_945873295.1 uncultured Clostridia bacterium | reverse complement strand
GCCGCGATCACAAAGGTGCCCGCCGTGATGATGCCATACTCTTTTACGCGTTCCGATGCCGTCATGGTATCCGCTCCTAATAAAAAATGCCTGCCGCCGGTTCAAACCTACAAAGCGGCAGACATCATTATAGCACAGTTATTCCGGTTTACAAGCCGGAGAGGAGAGAAATTGGAGTTTGAAGAGGAAAAACCGGGCATCGAACAACACTGTCATTCCGAACCAGTCCGCAGACTGGTGTGGGAATCTCCATCGAGATTCGGGCTACATATCGTCATACAGACCGTTCTTTTGCACCGATTTCTGGAATTCCTCCACGATAAGCGGTGCGTCTAACCGGGGGATTGCCACGCCAATGTGCGCTACTTTTTCGCAATGACCGGGAATTCGCCAAATTTCAATTTTCCTGTCCGCCTGGGAACGGCGAATACCCATTCTTATTTGTCCTTTCGCAGATATTCCGCGGTGATTCCATCGCTGTTTTCCAGCATTTCCCGGACGGTTCCCGTGAATACCACCTGCCCGCCGGAACTGCCGCCGTCGGGGCCGATGTCGATGATGTAATCCGCCTGCTTCATCACATCGGTGTTGTGCTCGATGACGATGACGGTATTCCCCTTGTCCACAATGCTTTCCAGCAGCGCCATAATCCTGCGCACATCCGCCCCGTGCAGTCCCGTGGTGGGCTCATCCAGAACATAGATATTGCCCTTTTCGTCCAGGTACTTGGCAAGCTTCAGCCGCTGCCGCTCACCGCCGGACAGGGTGGAGGTGGGCTGGCCCAGGGACAGGTATCCCAGCCCCACAGTGATCAGGGCACGCAGATACTTTTGAATCTTGGGACAGCCGGCAAAGAATTCAAAGGCTTCCTTTGCAGGCAATGCCAGAATCTCCTCAATGGTTTTCCCCCGGTAGGTGTACGACAGAGCCTCCCGGCTGTACCGCCTGCCGCCGCAGCTTTCACACTGGGTCACCACGGGATCCATGAATACCAACTCCGTGACAATGACGCCTCTGCCCCCGCAGACCGGACAGGCACCCTTGCTGTTGAAGGAGAAGATCGCCGGGTCCGTATGGCACTGGGCGCCCATTTCCTTTCGGATGGCATCGAAGAACCCCAGAAAGGTCGCCGGTGTGGAGCGCCCGGTGGCGGTGATGGGAGACTGGTCCACCAGGATCACCCGGTCGGCATACTGCTTGGCAAATACGTCCCGGATGAGGCTGCTTTTGCCGGAGCCCGCCACCCCGGTGACCACCGTCAGAACCCCCAGGGGAATGTCCACCGACACGTTTTTCAGATTGTGGACACAGGCGCCCCGGATGGGCAGGAATTCTTTTGGAATTCTGGGGTTCTCCCGAATGGTCTGCTTCTGCTTCATGGCGTTTCCCGTCAGGGTGCCGGAGGACAGAAGCGCCTCGTAGCTGCCCTGGAACAGAATCTCGCCGCCGTCCCGGCCTGCCAGGGGGCCCACGTCGATAACCTCATCGGCAATGGAAATCACGTCCCGGTCATGCTCCACCACGAGGACCGTATTCCCCCGGTCCCGCAGGTCCTTCAGCAGGTTCGTCATCCGGTAGACATCCCGGGGGTGCATACCGGTGCTGGGCTCGTCAAAAATGTAGGTAAGCCCCGTGAGGGAGCTTCCCATATACCGCACCAGCTTCAGCCGCTGGGCCTCGCCGCCGGACAGGGTGGACGATTCCCGGTTCATGGAAAGGTAGGGAAGCCCAATGTCAATCATCCGGGTGAGGGATGATACCAGGGTATCCACGATGGTGGCGGCCCGGGGGTCGTGGATGGTTTTCAGCACCTCCACCAGCCGGGAAAACTCCATTTCGCACAGCTCATTAATATTGTAGCCCGCCACCTTGCAGGAAAGGGTCTTTTCGTTCAGCCGTTTTCCGTGGCAGCAGGGGCATTCCCGCTCCGACACCAGGGTCATCAGCCGCTTTACCGAGGCTTCTTTCAGATTGGAGGTGTCCCGGTTGATGAGCATCTTGTTCAGGTAATTGGAAACCCCCTCCACCTTTTTGGAAAGCCGCTGCCCACCGGGATTGTCTGCGCCGTAGAGCAGCCGGTTCCGCTCTGTCTGCGTAAAGTCCTTCCACTTTTTGTCCAGGGGAAAGATAGCTGCCTCGGCGTACTGCTTCCAGTACCAGTTGCCCGGATGAAAGGCGGGCAGATCCGCCATTCCCTCGTTCCAGGTCTTTTCCGGGTCGAGCCTGCTTTCCACGTCCACGGTCATTACCTTGCCGATGCCGGAGCACTCCGGGCACATGCCGTTGGGATCATTAAAGGAAAAGTAGGAGGCGGTTCCCACATAGGGCTCTCCGATCCGGGAAAAAAGCAGCCGCAGGGAGGCGTACATGTCGCTGATGGTGCCCACGGTGGAACGGGCGTTTCCCCCCAGCCGGCTCTGGTCCACAATGACGGAGGCAGAAAGGTTTTCGATTTTGTCCACCTTGGGCTTCTCGTATTTGGGAAGCCTTCCCCGGATCCAGGCAGAATAGGTCTCGTTCATCTGCCGCTGGCTTTCCGCGGCGATGGTGTCAAAGACGATGCTGGATTTTCCGGAGCCGGACACGCCGGTGAAAACCACAATCTTTTCTTTCGGGATCTCCAGGGAGATGTTTTTCAGATTGTTCTGCCGCAGTCCCTGAATCATGATTTTGTCCTGATGGGCCATAGTGTGTTCTCCCTCTGTTATACGGATTTTTTCACCACCGGAATCTGGATTTCGGAAAGCCACTCGTCCTCGGAATCCTTGTTCCAGACGCCGTCGATGTAGCTCTCCCGGATATTGCCGCAGATCTCGTACCCGTTTTCCTCGATGTAGCGGAGGATCACTTCGTAGGTTTTCGGAAAGTCCCGGTAGGAGCCTTTGTGATAAATGCAGGCCGCCCGGGTCTCCGGGATGGTCCTGAACCGGAGGCGCTCCCGGTCTGCTTTCTTTTCCGTCACCGCCTCGCAGACCTCCACAAGAATCCGCGTTTCCTGAAAACCCGGCTCCAGATACTGGGTAAAGCAGTACTCCGGCAGGGCGCAGGTACAGCCCGCTTCCTCCATATAGCCCCCCAGCTCCGGCATGATCTCAAACAGGGCGTCATAGGAATCGATCCTACGTTCCATGGTGGCGCAGACCACTGCCGGGATGGTTTTTACCATGACCGGAGCAGACAGCGGGTGTCCCTTGGGCATCAGATATCCGTCGATCCTGGAAAGCTGCAGGGTAAGCTGGGCAATTTTTTCAAGGATGGCGTTCTTCTTCCGGAGCAGGAAGCCCCGTTCGTCCCCGGAGGCGTTCAGATGCTTCATGTCCTCAATGGTGAAGCCTGCTTCTTTCAGAGCCAGGATCCGGTGCAGGGTCTCCATCTGGCGCATGGTGTAATACCGGTAGCCGCTTTCTTCGTCGATCTTCGCGGGCAGGAGAAGCCCCTGTTCCTCGTAAAAGCGGAGGGCCTTTACGGTGATGCGGTTCATCTGGGCAAACAGGCCGATCCGGTACAGGTGATCCGCCGTTTTTTCGGGGCAGACATGTTTTTCGTTCATGTTCATTTTGTTTTCCTCCTTGATATGTCGTTTACAGGAAGAATTATACAGCCTCCCCATAGGGGGAGAGTCAATACCTGATTTTCAAAAAACACAAATTTTTTGGAGCCCTCCGGCCATTGCAATAAGCCGGGGAGGCTGGTATAATGAAAAGGCAGCATATCGATAAATTGAAATGTGCTTATCGGCTTTGCTCAGCAAGTATACAAATTGGGAATTTGCAGAGGTAAGTCAGGGCTTCGAACAACATTGTCATTTAAGAACCAGTGCGCACTACTTTCGTGGGAATCTCCA
>CAMCCS010000168.1 GCA_945873295.1 uncultured Clostridia bacterium | reverse complement strand
CGGGCACGCGGATGGTTACCTGTTTCATTGTTCTATCTCCTGTTGTTATGTTTTTGCGCATGGGCTTGCGGGAGGCGGAAATTGGAATTTGTAGAGGCGAGAGCGCGCCCCGAACAACACTGTCATTCCGAACCAGTTCTCAAACTGGTGTGGGAATCTCCATCGAATTTCGGGCTACCTATCGTCATACAGACCGTTCTTTTGCACCGTTTTCTGGAATTCATCCACGAAAAGTAGTACTTCTAACCGGGGGATTGCCACGCCAGTGTGCGCACTGGCTCGCAATGACCGGGAATTCGGGTTCGGAATGACAGTGTTGTTCGGGGTGCGCGCGCCCCTCTGCAAATTCCTATTAAGGTTATCGGCTTTAGTAAGCACACTCAATTTGGTATGTGACGCACCGGTGCGGCAGCACCATCGCTTCCCCCGGGGGGAAGCTGTCGAGCGAAGCGAGACTGATGAGGAACGGCGAGATGGAACGATTTCGTATGTAGTTCGTAAAAAAGGTACAATTTGAAAAGCTGTACGTTCTTATTTGCCTGCGTCCCAGATCAGAAAATGTCGCCATTCCTCATCCGCCCCTGCGGGGCACCTTCCCCCCGGGGGAAGGTATTGGCCCGCCAATTTACAATTTCACGATCAGCTTATTAAAGCCGATAACCTGAATTCCTATTTATCTCCCCGCTGCGATGCTCTGATACGTTATTTACAGTCCCAGTACAAAGGGCAGCATTTCACTTTTCTCTACAACGGCAGTGTGGCGCTGGGGCTTTCCTGCCAGGGTCGCGAGATTGCCTGGAATGGGAACGCCGGTGACGTCTTCCAGCTGCCGCATCTGGTCGAACTCACTGCCGGAAAGGCTCTGCCCGATGGCAGTCAGGACGGCGGCGGGGAATTTGTAGGGCGAAGCGGTGGAGAGCACCACCATGGGGGCGGTGTCTCCGGTTTTTGCCCGGTAGTCCTCCGCGCAGGCCCAGCCCGCGGCGGTGTGGGGATCCAGCAGGTACCCCTGCTCCCGCCAGACCCGGCCAATGACCTCCTGGCCCCGGCAGTCGTCGCTGCAGCCGGCGAAGAAAGAGGCCTGGATCTTTTCCAGCAGCTCCCCGGGGACCTGATAGAAGCCCTCAGTGTTCAGCTTGGCCATGAGGCCGGAGACCAGTTCTGTGTCGCCGCTGAGCAGAGCCAGCAGCCGCTCCAAATTAGAGGACACCAGAATGTCCATGGAGGGGGACTGGGTTTTCAGCAGGGGACGGCGGCGGTCATAGATGCCGGTGTGAATAAAATCGGTGAGCACGTTGTTGGCGTTGGAGGCGCAGATCAGCGTCCCCACGGGCAGGCCCAGCTGCTTTGCCAGGTAGCCTGCCAGAATGTCCCCGAAGTTTCCCGTGGGGACGGAGAAATTTACCCGTTCTCCCACTTGGATCTGCCCCCGGGCCACAAGATCCCGGTAGGCGGCAAAGTAGTAGGTAAGCTGGGGGGCCAGACGGCCGATGTTGATGGAATTGGCGCTGGACAGCCGGTAGGGAAGTGCCTTCCCCTGACAGGCGGCAAAGATATTCTTCACCCCGGTCTGGGCATCGTCAAAATTACCCCGGACGGCGCAGACGGTGACATTGCTTCCCTCCTGGGTGACCATCTGGGCCCGCTGGACCTGGGAGACGCCGCCGTCGGGATAGAACACGCAGATCTTGACCCCGGGCACATCCCGGAAGCCTTCCAGCGCTGCCTTGCCGGTGTCGCCGGAGGTGGCGGTGAGAATGAGAATATCCTCCCGGATGCCCTTAACCGCTTTGGAGGCGGTGAGAAGCTGGGGGAGCATGCACAGCGCCACATCCTTAAAAGCGGAGGTGGGGCCCCGGAACAGCTCCAGCACGGTAAAATCTCCCACAGCCACCGTGGGGGTCAGGTCATCGGACTGGAATTTGCCCAGGTAGGCCCGCCGGGTAAGAGTATTCATATCGGGGATCCCGGGAAGCAGGGCAGCAAGCAGGGAAGCGGCCATGGAAATGGTATCTTTTTGCAGGCAGGCACGCCAGTCGAAGGCCGGGAGGGCCTCCGGCAGGTACAGGCCGCCGTCGGGGGCAATGCCGGACAGCACGGCCCCGGCGCTGTCCACAGCGGGGGAAGATCCCCGGGTAGAACGGTACAGCATAGTTTCCTCCTAATTTTGCACAAAAACAAGGCGGATCCCCAGGGAATCCTTTGCTTTTTGTGGGAATTGCATTTTGGGTAGGTCTATGATATACTGTTCCCAAGAAAAAAGCAAGTGTTTTTCCGGGGGAAACAGAGGTTTTCCGGGGAAATGCGGAGAGGAAAGACTATGCGGATCGGATTATTGGGCTTCGGCACGGTGGGAAAGGGCGTCTATGAGCTGGTTTCCCACAGGGAGGATATGGAGGTCGCGGCGGTGCTGTGCCGCCGGGAGCTGAAACTGGAGGGCGTTCGCGTCACCCACGACTTTAATGATATTCTGGAGGACACTTCCATCGACACGGTGGTGGAGGCTATCGGCGGGGTGCATCCTGCCTATGAGTATGTCCGTGCTGCGATCCTGGCGGGGAAGAACGTAGCCACCTCCAACAAAGCTCTGATGGCCCACTGCTACGACGACCTGGTGCCTCTGGCGGCGGAAAAGGGTGTGCTCCTGCGGTGCACCGCTTCCGTGGGCGGCGGCATCGGCTGGCTGTCGGAGCTGGAGCGGGTGCGCCGGGTGGAGACCGTTACCCAGGTGGGCGGCATCATGAACGGCACCTGCAACTATATTCTCGACTCCATGACCCGGCTGGGCCTTGACTACGGCGACGCTCTGCGTCAGGCTCAGGAGCTGGGCTACGCGGAGGCGGACCCCTCCACGGATGTGGACGGCATCGACACCTGGCACAAGCTGATCGTGTCGGCAAACATTGCTTTCGGCGCTTCCCTGGACATGGATACCGTTCCCGTGTCCGGCATCCGGGGGATCTCCGGGGAGGATGTGGAGAATTTCCGCAATCACGGCTTCGTATGCAAGCTGGTGTCCCATGCCCAGCGGGGGGCGGACGGGGTTCACGCCTGGGTCCAGCCCACTTTGTATCCCGTGGGCCAGCCGGAGGCGGCGGTGCCCATGAACTATAACCTCATCACCCTGGTGGGGGATGTGTCCGGGCGGCAGAGCTTCTTCGGCCAGGGCGCGGGCCGGTATCCCACCGCATATAATGTGGTGCAGGACTGCGTGGATTTCACCCGGGGACGGGGCTATTACGCCCCCTGTGGGGAAAAGCTCCGGGCCTCCAACGACGCAAAGCTACCCTGGTATGTCCGGGGGAATTGCCCGTTTGCCGTTAAGGAACGTTGGGGCAGCGGCGAGGTGACGCAGCCCGTGTCTGTTGCGGATATGCACCGGTGGCTGAAAGAAACCCCCGGCGCTTTTGCCGCCGCCATTGCACTGTAAGAGAAACGAAAATGCTTATCGGGTTATCACAGCAGCATGGCAAATTGGTATTTGCAGAGGAAAGACAGGACATTGAACAACATTGTCATTCCGAACCAGTCCGCAGACTGGTGTGGGAATCTCCATCGAATTCCAGGCAGCTTATCGTCATACAGACCGTTCTTTTTGTTACGCTCCCCCCAATATGCCTGTATGTTATCGAAAAATGGTGCTTCTATCCGGGAGATTGCCGCGCCAGTGTGCGCACTGGCTCGCAATGACCGGGAATTCGATAAATTACAATTTATCTTTTGCTGCGAAAATCCGATATGCATATTAAAACTGATACGAACCTGGGGAAGGATAGAATATGAAAGTTGTAAAATTCGGCGGATCCTCCATGGCGGATGCCGGGCAGTACCGGAAGATCCGGGATATTCTCCTGGCGG
>CAMCCS010000167.1 GCA_945873295.1 uncultured Clostridia bacterium | reverse complement strand
GCCGTCTCCCGGAAGGAGGCGGAGAGGTTGCCGTGGTGGATGAGGAACCGGTCGGGTTCGTGGAGCCGGTCGCAGTAGCCACGGAGGGTGGTGGTGACGGTTTCGCATTCCTCCCGGGAATTGACGAACACCAGGCACTTTTTTCCCCGGGTGTGCTCGAAGATGTAGCCGATGCCGGGATCGGCGTTTTCCGGGGCATCGTCGGTCTTTTCCTCCAGCACGGGCAGGGCCTCAATGTCGGTGCGGTCCTCTCCGGCCTGGACATCCTTGACATAGAAATGCTCCATGCTCAGTCGCCATTTCATCCCCTTGGCTTCGATTTTGGGGATGATGGTTTTCCGCCCGGTGCCCATGGAAAGAAAGGCGCCGGTGCCCTCCGGGTCGCCGATGGTGGCGGACAGGCCGATTCTGCGGGGATTGACCCCGGCAAGTCTTGACAGCCGCTCAATAAGGCACAGGGTCTGTCCGCCCCGGTCCCCCCGCAGGAGGGAATGGACCTCGTCGATGACCACGAACCGCAGGTCTCCAAAGAGCTTGGGGATGGCGGCGTGCTTGTGCAGGAGCATGGCTTCCAGGGATTCCGGCGTGATCTGCAGAATGCCGGAGGGGTGCTTCATGAGCTTTTCCTTGTGGCTCCGGGCAACGTCCCCGTGCCAGTGCCACACCGGGATCCCCGCCTCGTCGCACAGCTCGTTCAGCCGGAGAAACTGGTCGTTGATGAGGGCCTTCAGGGGGCCGATATAGATGCAGCCGATGGAGGCGGGCATGTCCTCGGAAAACAGGGTGATGATGGGAAAAAAGGCGGCCTCGGTTTTGCCCGACGCGGTGGAGGCGGTGAGCAGGACGTTGTCATCGGTATTAAAAATGGCATCCGCCGCGGCCACCTGGATGGCCCGGAGGTTTTCCCAGCGGTTGCGGTAGATATACTCCTGCACAAAGGGGGCGTAGCGGTCAAATGCTTGCATAGAATAACCTCATGTTACAGCTCAAATTCCGCAAATTCCGTCTCGGAAGCGGCGGAAAGCACATCGTTTTTGGCAAAGGAGAAGTTATCGGAGCCTAAAAGCGCCCGCACCTTTGTACCCGGGTTCTGGTAGACAATGTCCAGCACCTCAATAAAATCCCGGATGACCTCCCGGGGGGTGATATGGGAATCCGCGCCGATCCGGCCGAATTCAATCTCAATGAAATCCACCATGTCCTGCTGGGTCACGATCTGCCTGTATTCGTAGAGCCCCGCGTGAATGTCCGCCAGCTTTTCCACCAGGATCAGCATTTCCTCGTTGGTCAGGGGCTGAAGACGGATGACCGGGGAGAGCAGGTCCTTGTATCCGGCGGAGAAGTGCCCCTCCGCCAGCCGGGAGCGCAGGGCCTCGTAGCTGTAAACGCCCCGCCGGGGATCCTCCATGCACTGGGGGGTGCCGCAGAGGATGAAGCCTAAGTGCCGGGCTTTGCCCTGCATGGCGTCGTTGTACATGGTGAGGATCTTTTCGTAGTTATACTGCCGGGTGATGGCGTTGGGGATCTTGTAGATGTTCACAAGCTCGTCAATGAGGACCAGCAGTCCGGCGTAGCCCGCCTGCTTCAAAAAGCAGGCAAAGAGCTTCAGGTACTCGTACCAGTCGTCGTCGGTGATGACGATATTGACCCCCAGCTCCTGCCGGGCGTCGGTTTTGGTGGCGTATTCTCCCCGGAACCACTTGAGGACCTTGGCCTTGGTCTCTTCGTCTCCGGAAAGGTACGCCCGGTAGTAGACGGTGAGCAGGCGGGCAAAGTCAAAGCCGTGAACCATCTCGTTCAGGGAGTAGATAGCGGCGGTGATTTTCTTTTCCACCAGGGGCGCGAGGCCGGAGTCCGTGATGCTCAGGCCGGAAGCAAGCATGACCTCCTGCTGAACACTGCTGATCCACCGGTCCAGAATGAGGGGCAGGGCGCCGCCCTCCGGCTTTGTCTTGGTGGACATGTTCCGGACCAGCTCCTTGTAGGTGGCAAGGCCCTGGCCCCGGGTGCCCTGGAGCCGCCGCTCGGGAGAAAGGTCGGCATCCATTACTACAAAGTTCTTCGCCATGACGTAGCTGCGGATGGTCTGCAGCAGAAAGCTTTTGCCGCTGCCGTATTTTCCCACGATGAAGCGGAAGGAAGCGCCGCCGTCGGCAATCAGCTCCACGTCATGGAGCAGGGCATCAATTTCGTCCTTTCTCCCCACGGTGATATAGGGAAGCCCAACCCGGGGCACAACGCCGCCCTTGAGGGAATTCATCAGGGTCTGGGCAATTCGTTTCGGTATTTTCATTCCGGTACCATCTCTTTCAGTTCATCCAGATAGTCTTCGATCACGGCAGGCCGGTCCTCCGAGGTGAGGACCGTGTCCTGGAAGGCGTCATATAGCTTTTCGTTTATACTGTCCACAAGCACGGAAAGGAGCAGTCCCTCCTGCCGGACCCAGCTCAGGTCGCCGCCATAGAGCAGGCACCTTAAAAAGCGGCATTCCTGCTGTGTAAGGGGGATGTCGGGAGCCTCCCCGGCAGACGGGGCGGTGTCCGGCTCCGGGGGAAGCGCTTGCCCCTGTTCCCCGGAAAAATCTTCTTCCTCGTCCACAATGAGCTTGTCCCGGGTGACGGCGGCATCGGAGCGGATCTTATCCAGTTTCCCGTAGTCCAGGTGCAGCTTTTTCGCCTCCGCCGCCTGCTTTCCATCCAGAAGGGCGTGGACCTGCTCTTCTATCAGCTTCAGGATCCATTTGGTATCCAGCACCGCCTTGACCGGGTGGCGGTCATGATACATTCCCCGCATGACGCTGTCCACGGTTCTGACCAGCTCTTCCAGCTTTGGGTTCGCCCGGGAGGAAAGACTGTACTTTTCCGCGGACCAGAGCCCACGGCGGCAGCGGTAGACGCACAGGGGATCCAGGGTGACCTCCCGGTCCTCTCCCCGGGCTTTGTCCAGAAATACGGCGGTATCAAACAGGTTGATCTGGTGCACCCGGCGGGGACCGAAATACTGCTCCACCATGGTCTTTTTGCACCGGGCGGCGTGGTGATCGTGAATGCCCCGCAGCACCCCGGCAATGACGGTGTCCATATCCTCCTGATGCTGGGCATAGAACCGGGAGCGGCCCAGCCACCGGGGGGCAAAGTATTTGACGGCTTCCAGAATCTGCGGCACATCGTATTGCCCGATATTTTGCAGCACAAGCAGGTTCCGGTCAAAGACCGCCTGTTCCGACTCCTGCAGCAGGTCGGTGGGCAGGTTATAATACAGAACGTAGTCAAACAGCCAGCGCTTTAAATAGGGCAGAACGGTGTCGTCCAGACAGCCGTAGTCCGCTTCAAAGGCCTTGAGCTTCCGGTAGCCCTCCATGGGGTCCTCCACGCCAATCTGGTTCAGGAGCTCGTAAATATAGAGAAAGGCAAAGGCCGGCGGGGCTTTCTGCATATCCCCCCGGCGAAGCTTTGTACGCCAGGAAAAATAGCCCCGCAGCTCCTGGTCGGTAAGGGACTGGTAGGTGGGGTAGTAGCGCTGGAGGTTGCCGGAAAAGGGACAGTCGTCTTCGTATCCCGCAAGAAGCTTTGCCTGCTTGATAAAAATAAGCTCCCGGGACTGCCAGCTGCCGTAGGTTCCGCTTTCTAAGGACCGGGCGGCCCGGAGGAGGGAAGGGAGCTTGGAGGCCTGGGGCTGCACCCGGGGGCGGATGGCTTCGTCCCGGTAGACGGTGCCGGTTTCCTCCCGGTTCCCGGCGGTGGGTGTCTGCCGCTGTATCATTGTATAAAACCACTGCGCGGCCTCTTTATTCCGGTTCCCGGACATTGCCCTCACCCGCCTTTCATTCGCCCATATGTTTTATTATATCATACACCATACCC
>CAMCCS010000166.1 GCA_945873295.1 uncultured Clostridia bacterium | reverse complement strand
TTACAACCCCTCAGTCAGCTCCGCTGACAGCTCCCCTTACACAGGGGAGCCCTTGCCGCGTACCACATCGGACCGCGCACCACTGAACAAACAGCCCTCCAAATTCCATTTTTCCTGTTTCCTGCCGCCGAATGCAGGTTCTGTTATAAGAATGCGGACTTTACATAGATTTTACATCCCCCGGATTTCGCATTTTACATTCCGGCGGTATGATAATGAGGAAAGTATTGATATCAGGAAAGGAAGCAGTATGAAACAAAAACGAAACCTCCTGGAAGACGGAGTCCACGGCATTTTCCTGCTGCTGGGCCTGGTAACCGTGGGCTGTGTGCTGCTGATTACCGTATATCTGGTGATTTCCGGTATTCCAGCCATCCGGGAAATTGGACTTCTTGACTTCTTATTCGGGGATACCTGGGCCGCCACGGCAGCCCAGCCCCAGTATGGAATTCTGCCCTTTATTCTCACCAGCGTCTACGGTACCGCGGGGGCCATCGTCCTGGGCGTGCCTGTCGGGTTTCTCACCGCCGTGTATCTTGCGAAGCTGGCCCCCAAAAGCGTGAAGGAGATCATGGGTCAGGCGGTATCCATGCTGGCGGGTATCCCCTCCGTAGTTTACGGTCTGGTGGGCATGATGGTGCTGGTGCCGGGCATCCGGAAGCTCTTCTGTGTTCCTGACGGCGCGTCTCTTTTGGCAGCCATTGTGGTGCTGTCCATTATGATCCTGCCCTCCATTATAAAAATGTCCGTCACTGCCCTGGAAGCTGTTCCAAAAGAGTATGAGGACGCCTCCCTTGCCCTGGGGGCTACGCCGGAGGAAACCTGGTTCCGGGTGTCCGTTCCGGCAGCAAAAAGCGGTATTGCCGCGGCCGTGGTGCTGGGTGTGGGCCGAGCCATTGGGGAGGCCATGGCGGTGATGATGGTGGCGGGAAATGTGGCCAATATGCCCAATTCCCTGTTCCAGTCCGTGAAGTTTCTGACCACTGCCGTGGCGTCGGAAATGTCCTATTCCAGCGGTCTGCAGCGGCAGGCGCTGTTTTCCATCGCGCTGGTGCTGTTCCTCTTCATCATGCTCCTGAACGGGCTGCTGAATTTCTTCCTGAAAGGAGACAGGCGCGGATGAAAAAAGAAACCTTATCCGGCAGCCGCCGACGGTTCCTGTGGGCCGTACGGTGCGGTATGTACGCTGCCACCGGACTGACGGCCCTTCTGACCCTTTTCCTGGTGGTCTATGTCCTGGTCCGGGGCATCCCCAACCTGAGCCTCAAGTTCCTTTCCACAAAGCCCAGCTATTTAAGCGGCAACATTGGCATCCTCCCGGATATTCTGAACACGGTGTACATTGTCATCGACACCCTTGCCATGGTGATCCCGCTGGGGGTGGGGGCGGCGGTGTATCTGACAGAATACGCATCCAATAAAAAAGTTGTCGCCGTGATCGAGTACGCGGCGGAGGCCCTCAGCGGCATTCCCTCCATCATCTACGGCCTGGTGGGTATGCTGATCTTTTCCAATAACATCGGCACCTGCCTGCGGGCAGGGACGCTGACTCTCACCATTATGAATCTGCCCACAATCCTGCGCAATACCCAGGAGAGCCTGAAAACCGTGCCCCAGTCCTACCGGGAGGGCGCGTTTGGCCTGGGGGCAGGGAAGTGGCGGGTGGTGCGTACGGTGGTGCTGCCCGGCTGTCTGGACGGGGTCATTACCGGATGCATTCTTTCCGTGGGCAGGATCCTGGGAGAATCTGCCGCTCTGCTGTTTACCGCCGGATTTGCCCATGTTGTAAAAGGCTTCGCGAAAGGAATTTCCAGCGCCGGGGCGACCCTGACCGTTGCCCTGTATGTATACGCCAAGGAGCAGGGGGAATTCGGCGTAGCCTTTGGCATCGCGGCGATCCTGATGGTCCTTGCCCTGCTTATCAATCTGCTGGCCGCTGTGGTTGCCCGGTATTTTCGGAAAAAGAACGCGGGATAGAAGAATTGACAATTGACAATGGACAATGGACAATTTTGGTTTCGCTCCATTACCCATATCCAAAAGGAGAAATGACATTGAATGAGCCTATCATAACCGTAAAGGGTCTGAACCTGTGGTACGGGCAGACCCAGGCGCTGAAAAACATCAGCATCGACATTCCCGAAAAATCCATCACCGCCCTGATTGGTCCTTCGGGCTGCGGCAAGTCCACCTTCCTCAAAACTCTGAACCGGATGAACGATCTGATTCCCGGGGTGAAGATCACCGGGGATGTGCGCTTCCACGGGGAGGACATTTTCGCCGCGGAGGTCAACGGGCTTCGCAGGCAGGTGGGCATGGTATTCCAGAAGCCTAATCCCTTTCCCATGAGCATTTACGACAACATTGCCTACGGCCCCCGGACCCACGGCGTTCGAAACAAGGCAAGGCTCGACGAGATCGTGGAAAAGGCCCTGACAGACGCGGCCATCTGGGACGAGGTAAAGGACAGGCTGAAAAAGAATGCCCTGGGCCTGTCCGGCGGACAGCAGCAGCGGCTGTGCATTGCCCGGGCCCTGGCGGTGGAGCCGGAGGTGCTGCTGATGGACGAGCCCACCTCCGCCCTGGACCCCATCTCCACCTCCCGGATCGAGGACCTTGCCATGGAGCTGAAGAAAGACTACACCATCGTCATTGTGACCCACAATATGCAGCAGGCCCTGCGAATCTCCGACCAGACGGCTTTCTTCCTCTTAGGCGACCTTGTGGAATATGGCAGCACGGAGTCGCTGTTCTCCCAGCCGGTGGATAAGCGTACGGAAAACTACATCACGGGAAGATTCGGCTGATATTGCCGGAAATACAGGAAAAGGAGACGGTTATTTTGAGAGACCTTTACCGGGAACAACTCAGCGGGCTCAACCAGGAGCTTATTAAAATGGGGGCCGCCTGCGAGGAAATTATCGCTCTTTCCTCCCGGGCCCTGACGGATTACAGCGAGGAGCTGGCGGAAAAGGTCAGTTCTGTGGGGGCGCTCATCGACGAAAGCGAGCGAACCATTGAAACCACCTGCTTAAAGCTTTTGCTGCGGCAGCAGCCGGTAGCCCGGGACCTGCGGCAGATCAGCGCCGCCATGAAGATGATCACCGATATGGAGCGGATCGGCGACCAGGCGGAGGATATTGTGGACCTGATCCCCAAAATGAAGCGGGGCGGGGAGGAAAACTACCCCCGGATCCGGGAAATGGCAAAGGCCGCCCAGTACATGGTCACGGAGGCGGTGAACGCCTATGTCAAGCAGGATCTGGACCTTGCAAGGCAGGTCATGGACTATGACGATGTGATCGACAATTACTTTAACGAGATCAAAACGGATATTCTGGGCTTTGTTGCGGCGAATCCCAATGAGGGAGAGTTTGCCCTGGATCTTCTCATGATCGACAAGTATTTTGAGCGCATCGGGGACCACTGCACCAATATTGCCGAGTGGGTGGAGTTCTCCGTCACCGGCATTCACAGATCCTGCCAGTAACCCGGTACTTGCATTTTTCGGCGGAAAGGGTTACTATACAGGAAATAGAACTTATGCATATCGGATTTGCTCAGCAGCCGGACAAATTGGAATTTGGCGGGCCGTTAGAACGTGTCATTCCGAACCAGTGCTCACTACTTTCGTGGGAATCTCCATCGAATTCCAGGCTGCCTATCGTCATATAGACTGCCTTTTTGTACTGTTTTCCGGAATTCATCCACGAGAAATTGTACTAACCAGGAGATTGCCACGCCAGTTTGAGAACTGGCTCGCAATGACCGGGAAGTCGGCAGCCCGCTAAATTCCAATTTGCCGCGCTGATGCGTAAAGATAAGCATAAAGAATTCGCGAATGTCATTGTAAGGAGACAGGAATATGATCTGGTGTGTGGAGGACGATCCCGGTATCCGGGAGCTTGAGGTA
>CAMCCS010000165.1 GCA_945873295.1 uncultured Clostridia bacterium | reverse complement strand
TCCACCGGCGGCGGCGCTTCCCTGGAGTTCCTGGAAGGCCTGGAGCTGCCCGGCATTGCCTGCCTGCAGGATAAGTAAATCTTCCCCCATCCGGAGGGCCCCCTCCGGATGGGCCCTACATTGTAAATTCCACCATTATTTGATGTCAACATAGACAAGGAGAGTCAAAATGAATAGAAAATACCGTAAGACCGTCATCGCCGGCAACTGGAAGATGAACAAGACCCCCTCCGAGACCAAAGAGTTTATGACCCAGCTGAAGGCCATCATGCCCAAGGGCCGTTGGTGTGATGTTGCTCTGTGTGTTCCCGCCGTGTGCATCCCCACCGCCGTCCGCGCCATGCGTGAGACCCGGGTGGGCATCGGCGCTGAGAACTGCAACGCCCACGCTTCCGGTGCTTACACCGGTGAGATCGCTACCAACATGCTGGTGGATGCCGGCTGCAAGTATGTGATCATCGGTCACTCCGAGCGCCGCGCCATGGGCGAGACCGATGCCGATGTCAATGCCAAGGTTCTGGCCGCTCTGGAAGCCGGTCTCGTGCCCATCATGTGCTGCGGCGAGACCCTGGAGCAGCGGGAGTCCGGCATTACCTCCGAGTGGATCTCCATGCAGATCAAGCTTGGCCTGCAGGGCGTGCCCGAGGATAAGATCCGCAAGGTCATCATCGCCTACGAGCCCATCTGGGCCATCGGCACCGGCCGTACCGCTACCCCCGAGCAGGCTGAGGAAGTCTGTGAGAACATCCGCACCGTGGTGCGCAAGCTGTATTCCTCCAAGAATGCCCGGGCCATCTCCATCCTGTACGGCGGCTCCATGAACGAGAAGAACGCCTATGAGCTGCTGGCTCAGCCCGACATCGACGGCGGCCTAATCGGCGGTGCCTCCCTGGTCCCTGAGAAATTTGTAAAGATCATTGAAGCGGCCAACCAGCCCACCGTGTAAAAAGCATTTTACGTTCCGTAGGGGCGACCGGCCGGTCGTCCCTACTTTGCATTTAAGGTGAATACTATGCAGACCCTTTATTTATCCGCTGACGCTCCCGGCTGCGCCGAAACAGCCGCGGAAATCATCCGCCGGGGCGGCCTGGTCGCCATTCCAACGGAAACCGTCTACGGCCTTGGTGCCAACGGACTGGACGAAACAGCCGTTGCCAGGATCTTTGAAGCAAAGGGCCGTCCCCAGGACAATCCCCTGATCCTTCATGTCGCCGCTCCGGAGGAGATGGAATCCATCTGCCATGACATTCCCCCTGCCGCCTATGCCCTGGCAAAGGCCTACTGGCCCGGTCCCCTGACCATGGTCCTGCCCGTGAAGGATATTGTACCCAAACGCACTACCGCGGGACTGGATACCGTAGCCGTCCGCTGTCCGGACTGCGCCATTACCAGAGCCATCATCCGGCTGTCCGGCGTTCCCATCGCCGCCCCCTCCGCCAATCTGTCCGGGAAGCCCTCCACCACCACGGCGGAGCATGTGCGCCATGACCACGACGGCAGAATCGACGCCATTGTGGACGGCGGTCCCTGCCGGGTGGGCTTGGAATCCACCATCGTGGACCTGACGGCAGACAGGCCGAGGCTTCTGCGCCCCGGCGGCATTACACCGGAGCAGCTTACTAAGGTTTTGGGAGACCTGGTCGTTGACAAAGCCGTCACTGCCCAGATCGACAAGGACGCTGTTGTTCGAGCCCCGGGTATGAAGTACCGGCACTACGCTCCCCAGGAGCCGGTTGTGATCGTAGCCGGGAGTCGGGAAAAAGCCGCCGCCTATATTCGCAGCCATTTTGAACCCGGAGACCGGGTACTGTGCTTTCAGGAGGAGCTGCCCCTGTACGCTGGCTGTGATCCTCTGGCCTATGGAGAAGAGGCAGATGTAAATACCCTCTCCGCGGGTCTCTTCGCGGCACTGCGGGAACTGGATGACCCTTCCATTCATAAGGTCTATGCCCGGTGTCCCACCGGCGGAGGTGTTGCCTACGCGGTGCAGAACCGTCTGAAAAAGGCAGCCGCTTTCCATATTGTGAACGCGGAGGAATGCCTATGATCCTGGGAATCACCGGCGGAACCGGCTGCGGAAAAACGACATTGCTGGAAGCTGTCAGACGCCGGGGCGGACTGACGCTGGACTGTGACGCTGTCTACCACGCGCTCCTTGCTTCCGATCAGGAAATGCTGGACAGCCTGCGGGAATCTTTCCCGGAATGCTTTCAGGGCGGGGACCTGCAAAGGAAGCAGCTTGGTGCCCTGGTCTTTTCCGACCCCCAGGCCCTTGCCCTGCTCAACCGCATTACCCACACCGCAGTCAAGCGGGAGATAAAACGGCGCCTCTCCCCTGCCCCGGAGCTTGCCGCCATCGACGCCATTGCCCTTTTGGAAAGCGGATTGGGAGAGCTTTGTGATGTGACCGTCGCCGTCCTGGCCCCCCGGGAAGACCGGATCAAAAGGCTTATTCGGCGGGATGGAATCACCCGGCAATATGCCGAAAGCCGTATCGACGCCCAGCATCCGGACGGGTGGTTCCGGGAAAACTGCGACTATACCCTGGAAAACAACGGAACCTGTGAGGAATTTTCCGTCAAATGCGAGGAATTTCTCAATACAATAAAGAAAAACGGAGGAAAATCCCATGAACATTGATGAACTTCGTTCCTCTCTTCTGATGGAGCAGAAGAACGGATACCAGAGTCTGACCGCCCAGCAGCGGGAGGAAATGGAAAGCTATGCCAAGCGGTATGCCGCCTTTATGGATGCCTGCAAGACCGAGCGGGAGGCAACTGCCTGGGCAACCGAGCAGGCCATCGCCCACGGTTTTAAGCCCGCTGTCCCCGGCATGGAGGTAAAGCCCGGCGATAAAATTTATCTCAACAACCGGGGCAAGAGCTTCCTGTTTGCCGTCATCGGCACCGAGCCCCTGTCCCGGGGCGCCAATATCTGCGCCGCCCATGTGGACTCCCCCCGGATGGATCTGAAGCCCAATCCCCTGTACGAGGACGCCGAGATTGCCTACTTCAAAACCCACTACTACGGCGGCATTAAGAAGTACCAGTGGACCTGTGTACCCCTTGCCATCCACGGCGTCGTCTGCCGGAAGGACGGCTCCACCGTCACCGTCACCATTGGTGAAGATGAATCCGATCCCATTCTTGTTGTGTCCGATCTCCTTGTCCACCTGTCCGCCGACCAGATGCAGAAGACCGCTGCCCAGGTCATCGCCGGTGAACAGCTGAACGTGATCCTGGGCACCGAGCCTGTGACCGGTGAGGGCGCGGACCTGGTGAAGCTGAATGTGATGCGGCTTCTCAACGAAAAGTACGGCATCATTGAAGAAGACTTCCGCTCCGCCGAACTCACCGTGGTTCCTGCCGGACGCTGCCGGGAGGTCGGACTGGACCGGAGCCTGCTGGGTGCCTACGGTCACGACGACCGGGTCTGCGCATACGCGGAGATTGAGCCCATGCTCACTCTGCCCACCCCCAGACACACTGCCGTCTGCATTCTTGCCGACAAGGAAGAAATCGGCAGCGTGGGCATCAGCGGCATGCAGAGCCAGGCCTTTGAGTACTTCATGGGCATTCTCTGCGACGGCCAGGGCGTGAAGCTCAGCCACTGCTTCCAGAATTCCTTCTGCCTCTCCGCCGATGTGTCCAACGCCTTCGATCCCAACTTCCCGGAGACCTGTGACCGCCGGAACAACAGCCAGCTGAACTACGGCATCTCCATCTGCAAGTATACCGGTTCCCGGGGCAAGGGCGGCGCTTCCGACGCGTCCGCCGAAGCCATGTACCACGTTCGTAAGGTGCTGGAGGATGCCGGTGTCCGCTGGCAGATCGCCACTCTGGGCAAGGTTGACCAGGGCGGCGGCGGCACCGTGGCTGCCTACATGGCAAACCGGAACATTGTCACCGTGGATGCCGGTGTGCCCGTGCTGTGCATGCACGCCCC
>CAMCCS010000164.1 GCA_945873295.1 uncultured Clostridia bacterium | reverse complement strand
TTTACAATTTCACGATCAGCTTATTAAAGCCGATAACCTGAATTCCAATTTATCTCTTATTTTCCCCGCGCTGCAAAAAGCAGGAGGCTTTCGGCCCCCTGCTTTCATATTTATTTGCCTACCAAATCCGGCGCCTCGGTAACACCGTCTTTGATCAGGGGCAGATACCAGCTGTCATAGTAAGCGGGCATCATGTCGTCATAGGGCATCTCAGAAATGTCGGCACTGCGCACATCCTCCCATTCCGTTCCCCAGGGCCGCAGATAGATCTCATAGTCAAAGGAATCGCCTCTGTTATCCGGGTCCACATAGCTTCCCCGGACGCAGATCACATTGCCGATTGCCGGACCCATGGGGCTGTCATCGGGATAGACCATCCAGGCCCCGTCGGTCAGGTCCGCGTTCCAGAAAGAGCCTTCCCCGCAGGCCATGGTTCCCTGGGCTGCGGAGGTGCCGTCTGCCGTGAACGTAACCGTGGCATTGGCAAAGCATTCTCCCGCTTCGTTGTCCTCGTCCCAGAACTCAATGAAGCCTGTTCCGTCGTCCTCCACCCATACCCGGGCGCAGGCATCCCAGAAGTTGCCGCTTAATTCTTCCCAGCTGCCGGTGCCGTTCTGCAGGATCCACCAGCCGTACCAGTCGCCTTCCCACCACCGGACATCCGTGGGGATGCCGCCGGGGGCAGTTTCGGTCTGCGCCACTGTCTCCGGCACCTGGGCGCCGTCTTTGGCAAAGGTGTAGGCCATACCGTAGAAATCCACGGTCATCACACCGTCCCGGAGGGTACCGAAGTATTCGTCGCCGCTTTCCGTGATGGTAAGGTTCTCGCCGTCCAGGGTCCACTTGCCGTTATAGGTATCCCCCAGCAGGTGAAGCTGCGCTTTGCCGCCGGATTTCAGCTCCACCCATTCGTCCTCCGCGCCAATGTCGATTCCGTCAATGAAACAGCGGACACCCTCGTACCGGCCCAGTATATCCTTCCCGGCAGATGCCGCGCCAGAGGTCCCCAGCATGCTTGCCAGAATAAACACCAGGGCAGCCACCAGGACAACACCCAGTATAACCACACCGACGATCAGCCCGGTATTCTTTTTCTTCCCGGTGTTCTGGAAGGCAAAGCCCGGCTCCCCGGTTTTCAGCTGAGGATCGGTTCTTCCTGCGTTCCAGTTTTCCACACTGGCAGGGGGCGGATAATTCCCCTGAACAGGGGAATCCGGAACCTGGGCAGGCTGCGCCGGCTCCTGATTTTCCGATTCAAAAACCTTTGCGCCGCATTCCGTGCAGAATTTGGCGCCCTCAGGCAGCTCCGCGCCGCAATTGGTACAAAATGCCATTTCCTTTCCTCCTTCTTTTACATAGCAAAGCCGAAAATGATGTACAGCACGAAGCTGACGACTGCCAGCGCCACACAGTAGGGCGCCTGGGTCTTCACATGGTCGATAATGTCACAGCCGGTGGTGGAGCAGGTCATAATGGTGGTATCGGAAATGGGAGAGCAGTGGTCTCCGAAGATACTGCCGCCGAACATGGCGCCCGCAACCAACGGGATACTGGTTCCCATATCCAGAGCCATGGGCAGGGCAATCACCGCCATAATGGCCATGGTGCCCATGGAGGTACCGGTGGCAAAGGAAATCAGCACGGCAATGAGGAAGGTCAGCGCCGGCAGCATTGCCGGGCTCAGGAACCGCTGGAAGAGGCCCGACAGGTAGGAGCCGGTGTCCAGAGCCTTAACCACGCTGCCCATGGTAAAGCCGAAGAGCAGGATAAAGGCAATGGGAAGCATTTTGCCCATGCCCTTGAACATTTCGCTGATGGCTTCATCCAGGGTAAAGACCTTCTGGGCAATGACCATAATCAGAATGGTAAGCAGGGAGCACACCACCGCCCAGATCAGGGCCTGGGTTCCGGCGCCCTTTGTAATGTTGCCCCCGCCGGTGATCAGCAGCGCCGCGAACACTACCACGATCAGCACGCCGATGGGGACCAGCAGGTTGCAGGCCCGGGGCTTGACATTGGAGTAAGCCTTGATTTCTTCCGCTTCTTCCTTTTTGTGGGCGGGATCGTCCAGCTGCCCCAGCTCGGCAGCCCGTTTCTCCGCCTTTGCCATGGGGCCCACATCCTTCTGCACCAGGGAAATGACCAGGGTCAGCAGGATTGCCAGAATGCAGTAGAAGTTAAAGCCCAGGGACTGGAACAGCACCGCCACGGAGGTCTCCTCGCTGATACCGCCGGAGACCAGGTAGCCCGCCATGGATGCCAGCCATCCGCTGAAGGGGAACAGCACGCACCAGGGGGTGGAGGTGGTATGTACCAGGAACGCGGACTTTTCATGGGGCACCTTCAGCGCGTCGTTCACCGGACGGGACACCGCGCCGGTGACCATGCAGCTTAGTGAGCCGGAGGTGAATACCGCGAGGCCCAGTCCCCAGGTAAAGAGGTTGGCCCCCCGCTTGGACTTGATGATACCCCGCTTCTTCACCACCACATTTACGAAGCCATCAATGCCGCCGGATACCTCCATCAGGTGAATCACCGCGCCGATAATCAGGCAGGAGGCGATAATCAGGGTATTGCCCGTGGTCATGGAGTCGGCAATGGCATAGATCCCCGCATTGATGCTGACCAGCGGAGAAAAGGCGTTGAGCACAAAGGATCCCGTGAGAATACCAATGAGCAGGGAAACGAACACATTTTTCGTCAGCAGTGCCAGCGCGATAGTAAGCAGCGGGGGCACCAAAGACCAGAACCCGAATTGCATAACAGATCCTCCTTTTTTCATGGAACCGCTGTCCGGCGGACAGGCGGTTCGGATTTACACTCTTACAGCTCTTCCTAAATCGTCCCGCAGGAGCTTTCCGTGCTCCAGGGCAGGCTCCCCGCCCAGGAACACATATTCGATCCCCTCAGGAGGGAGCGTGGGCTCCGGGAAGGTCGCCCGGTCCTTTACCCGAATTGGGTCAAAGACAGTGATGTCCGCATCCGCTCCCACATTCAGCCGTCCCTTGTTTGAAAGGCCCAGCCGAGCGGCGGGAAGGGCGGTCATTTTCCTGACGGCTTCATAAAGGGTCAGGTCCTTCCCGGCAAATTCCGCCAGGAACCGGGGGAAGGTTCCGGCGGCCCGGGGATGGCCCTGGCCGTTATCCATAAGGCCGTCGCTGGCAAGCATTACGTTGGGATGCCGGAACGCCAGCCGGATATCCTCCTGACGCATCACATAGCAAACGGTGATGCACTGGGGGTCGGTGCGGCGGACTTCGTCAAAGGTTTCCTTTGTCGCCCGCTGGCCCTTGTATTTCCCCTCGCAGAATTCCAGCACACCGTAGTCGCAGTGGTACCGGTCCAGCCAGCCGGGGTCGTAGGTGGGGGTGCCGATCCGGGTGGAAAAGGCAAAATAGGGATAGCAGTCCATGGCAATGTCCAGTCCTCCCAGCCGGTATTCATCCACCTGCCGCAGGACCTCCTCCATCTGGCCAAAGCCGCCCATGGAGCCGATGTGGGAAATCTGCACAGGCAGGCGGTATCGCAGGCCCGCTTCGCAGAATTCCGCGATGGCACCAAAAATTCCGTCGGCATCGTCCCGGACATGGGAGGAAATCAGCTTCTTTTCCTTACGGCAGCACTGGGCCGCCCGAAAAAACTCCCGCTTATCCGCCCCGGGGACATACCGGAGGCCAAAGGAAACACCGGCGCAGCCTGCCCGGAGGGCTTTTTCGATTCCCGCCTGCATGGCATCCAGCTGAGCTTCGGAGGCTTTCGCGTAAATATCCTCCGCTCCGGCTTTTTTCCGGAAATACTCGTGCCCTGCCATCATGGCAACATTTACCGCCGCGCCGTCCCGGTCCACCAGGTCCAGGTAGGCGGCGGGGTCATACACATTGATGCCGCAGTTGCCCCCCAGGTCGGTGGTGACGCCCATGGAAAGGGCCATGTGGAAGATGCTCTGCCGGATCCTTCCGCCGGACACCGGGTCCTCGTGCATGTGAATGTCGATAAAGCCCGGGGTTACCACCAG
>CAMCCS010000163.1 GCA_945873295.1 uncultured Clostridia bacterium | reverse complement strand
ACATGAACAAGATGCTGCTGGAGGAGGTCGTTCCCATCCTGCCCCTGGATCAGGAAGACTGCAGAAACTTTGCCGCTGCGGTGCAGGACCGGTTCAACAATCCCTTTGTTAACCACGAGCTCATGTCCATCTCCCTGAACTCCACCTCCAAGTGGCGGGCAAGAAATATGCCCAGCTTCCTGGAGTACATCGAAAAAACTGGGAAGCTCCCCACCTGCCTGACCATGAGCTTTGCTGCCTACATTGCTTTCTTCTCGAATGACATTCAGGAGCTTACCGACAAGGGGCTTGTCTGCCGCCGTCCCAAGGGCGACTGCTACACCTGCCAGGATGACCGCTGGGCGCTGGAATTCTACTGGGATCACCGGGAGGATACCCCCGCGGAGCTTGTCCATGCAGTGATGACCAACGAGCAGATGTGGGGACGGGACCTGACGAAGATTCCCGGCTTCGAGGCCGCCACCGTAGAGAACCTGACCCTGATCCGGGAGAAGGGCGCCAAGGCGGCCTACGCCGTCTGCCTGTAAGAGGGCCCTGCTATGCCTGATTTTATCCGCATCCACCCTTCGGACAACGTGGCAGTCACCCTCCACCCCGTAGCCCGTGGCACGGTCTTCCAGGGCGTAACCGCTCTGGAGGACATTCCCCAGGGGCATAAAATGGCCCTGGGCGCCGTGAAGGCCGGAGAAAACGTAGTCAAGTACGGCTTCCCCATCGGTCACGCCACCGCCGACCTCACTCCCGGCATGTGGGTGCACACCCACAACATGGTGACAAACCTCTCCGGTGAGGTGGAATATTCCTATCACCCCAATGTCCATCCCGTTTCCTCCCGGGACGCTGTCAGCTTCCAGGGCTTCCTCCGTCCCGACGGGAAAGCGGGCATCCGCAATGAGATCTGGATCATCCCCACGGTGGGCTGTGTCAATGACGTTGCCAAGGCCCTGGTCCGGGAGAATCAGGATCTGGTCACCGGCTCCATTGACGGGCTTTACACCTTCCCCCACCCCTTCGGCTGCTCCCAGACCGGCGAGGACCACGCCCAGACCCGGAAGCTCCTGGCTGCCCTCACCCGGCATCCCAACGCCGGCGCCGTGCTGGTGCTGAGCCTGGGCTGTGAAAATCTGACCCGGGAGCAGTTCCTGGCAGAGCTTGGCCCCTATGACCCGGAGCGGGTGAAGTTCCTCACCTGCCAGGAGGTCCCGGACGAAATGGAAGCCGGAAGAAAGCTTCTGGAGCAGTGCGCCGCCTACGCCGGACACTTTACCCGGCAGCCCATTCCCGCCTCCCGGCTGGTGGTGGGCATGAAGTGCGGCGGCTCCGACGGCCTGTCCGGCATTACCGCGAACCCCGTGGTGGGCAGATTCTCCGATATGCTCGTTGGCATGGGAGGCTCCACGGTGCTCACCGAGGTGCCGGAAATGTTCGGCGCCGAGGGCTTCCTCATGGACCGGTGCCAGAACCAGGAAGTTTTTGAAAAAGCCGTCGCCATGATCAACGGCTTTAAGAACTACTTCATCCGCCACGGCGAGGTGGTCTACGACAACCCCAGCCCCGGCAACAAGCAGGGCGGCATCACCACCCTGGAGGACAAGTCCTGCGGCTGCGTCCAGAAGGGCGGCTCCGCCCCCATTATGGACGTGATCGGCTATGGTGAGCCGGTAGTCACCCAGGGTCTCAATATGCTCAGCGGCCCCGGCAACGACCTGGTGTCCGCCACTGCCCTGACTGCGGCGGGGGCCCAGCTTATTCTCTTCACCACCGGACGGGGCACCCCCTTCGGCGCACCGGCTCCTACCGTGAAAATCGCCACCAACACCCCCCTGGCGGAAAAGAAACATAACTGGATCGACTTTAACGCCGGTGTGGTCGCCGACGGCAAGGCCACCCTGGACGAGGCCGCCGAAGCGCTCATGGCGCTGGTGCTGGCTGTCAGCTCCGGAAAGCAGACCCGGACCGAGGAAAAGGGCTTCCGGGAGATCTCCATTTTCAAAGACGGCGTTGTGCTGTAAACCCATTTTGGAGGGATGCTATTTATGAAAAAGTTCATGGACAAGGATTTCCTGCTGGAAACCGAAACCGCCAAGCATCTGTTTCACGACTATGCCGAGTCTATGCCCCTGGTTGACTACCACTGCCACATTTCTCCCCGGGAGATCTACGAGAACCGCCGGTTTAACGATCTGGTAGAGGTGTGGCTGGGCGGTCAGCAGCCTGACGGCTCCTACTTCGGCGACCACTATAAGTGGCGCGTCATGCGCTCCGCCGGTGTCAGCGAAAGCTACATCACCGGAAACCAGCCCCCCATGGAGCGGCTGCGGAAATTCTCCGAGGCGTTGGAGCTGGCCATCGGCAACCCCATGTACCACTGGTGCAACCTGGAACTGCGGAAGTTCTTCGGCTACGAGGGCTACCTCTCCCCCGCCACTGTGGACGAGGTCTGGGAGCTGACCGGAGAAAAGCTTCGTAATGACCCCAACCTCACCGTCCGCGGCCTTATCGAACAGTCTAATGTGGCGTTCATCGGCACCACCGACGACCCCATCGATACCCTGGAGTGGCACGAGAAGATCGCCGCTGACGAAACCATCAAATTCCAGGTCTGCCCCTCCTTCCGCCCGGACAAGGCCCTCAATATCGCAAAGCCCGGCTTTGCCGCCTACATGGAAAAGCTGGCAGCCTCCGTGGGGAGCGAGAAGCTCAGCACCGTCGCGGAGGTCTGTGACGCCCTGACCAAGCGGCTGGAGTTCTTTACCGCCCATGGCTGCCGGGCCAGCGACCACGGCCTGGACTACATCCCCTTCCGGCCCGTATCTTCTGAAGCTGCCGACGCGGCCCTGCAAAAGGCCCTTTCCGGCGCTCCCGTTACCCTGGAGGAGGCCGAGGGCTACCAGACCGCCGTCCTGCTGCACCTGGGCCGGGAGTACCACCGTCTGAACGTGGTCATGCAGCTGCATTACTCCTGCCTGCGGGGTGTCAATGAGGGCATGAACGCCCGGCTGGGCCCGGACACCGGCTTCGATATGATCGCCCAGAATACCTGCGGCGGCGACATTGCCCGGCTGCTGTCCGCTCTGGATGCCCAGGGTGAATGCCCCAAGACCATCCTCTACTCCCTGAACCCCGCCGACAACCAGCAGCTTGACACCATGCTCGGCTGCTTCCAGTCCGACGAGATCCCCGGAAAGATTCAGCACGGCTCCGCCTGGTGGTTCAATGACACCAAGTCCGGCATGGAAGAGCAGATGAAGTCCCTGGCAAACCTGGGACTTCTGGGTACCTTTGTGGGCATGCTTACCGACTCCCGCTCCTTCCTGAGCTACGCCCGGCACGACTACTTCCGCCGGATCCTGTGCAACCTCATCGGCACCTGGGTGGAAAACGGCGAGTATCCCAACGACGAGGCGGCCCTCAGGAAAATCGTGGAGGGCGTATGCTACCGCAACGCCGCCCGGTACTTTAACCTGTGATTATTCTGATTTGATACTGCAAAACGGCAGCGGCCCAATGGGTCGCTGCCGTTTTGCATAGAAATATTTGTGATTGTCGGCTCGAATCAGCCGCGCGGCAAATTGGAATTTGGCGCACCGTCAGAACAGGTCATTCCGAACCAGTCCGCTTAAGTGGTGTGGGAATCTCCATCGAATTCCAGGCAGCTCATCGTCATCCATTCGTAGGGGCGGTCATTGACCGCCCGCCGGGCAGGGCCCGGACCCAAGTCGTGACGAACCTGGTCTATAATCGTTTTTGCCCTTTTAATTTCGGTATGATTGCCACCGGCAATCATCAGGATTTTGATTCACTGCGTGCAGCACCACCCGCTCGGTATCGTACCATTTTGTAGGGGCGGTCATTGACCGCCCACAAAAAAGTACCTTTTCGCCGAAAGAAATACGAATATGGAAACTTCCCCTGCCGGGCGCTCAATGAGCGCCCCTACGAGGTATGACGTTTTTGATTTGGAAATTCGATGGAGATTGCCACGCCAGTGTGATCACTGGCTCGCAATGACCGGGAATTCGCCAAA
>CAMCCS010000162.1 GCA_945873295.1 uncultured Clostridia bacterium | reverse complement strand
CGCAGATGGGGATGAGCTTCGTCCGGTCCTCGTAGCCTCTGGGAAAGTGGCAGATCAGGTCTTCCAAAGTGTAAATATTCAGGGCAGCAAAAAGCTTTGCCTTTGCCGGGCCGATGCCCCTTAGAACGGTAATGGGGTCCGACAGACGGGCCATGGGGGAACGCCTCCTTTCCAAAAAGCAGTGGAAAAACGGGGGATAAAAAGCGGATTGGGTTCATTCAGCAGTTCGACAAATTCCCAATTTATCTGTCTACTGAACAAAGCCAATAAGCATAAATACGCATATAATGAAAAAACTCCCTCCAAGCACCGCTCGGAAGGAGATATTTTCAGAGAATTCAGGCCAGCTTGTTCAGCTTCAGAGTCATGCTGCTCTTTTTCCGGGCAGCATTGTTCTTGTGCAGAAGACCCTTCACAGCCGCGTGGTCAACGGCCTTGACAGCCTGAGCGTAGGCATTCTCGGCCTCGGGCTTGCTGCCGGCTGCGACAGCGGCTTCAAACTTCTTCAGGCAGGTCTTCAGAGCGGACTTATCGGCCTTATTCTTCTCGTAGGCAATCTTGGAAGACAGGACATCCTTCTTAGAGGACTTGATGTTGGGCATGGTTCCACCTCCTTGTACAGTAGTTCATACAGTTTCACATTATAGCGTGTCCCGCCAGTAAAATCAAGCACTTTTTTTATTTTTTCCGGTCTGGGAAAAAAGAACAGATAGAATTGTGGGAAATACCAGTGGAAAAAATAAGGCGAATATGGTATGATATTTTTTCAACGGTAGATGAAAGCTGCGAAGAAGCAACTTTTCTTTTGCTTATCTCTTTTGCTGAAAATCTTCCAACCGGGAGGAAAGAAAATGTCCATTTCCAGATCCAACCGCATTTCCCAGATCCATTCTGATATTCGGGGGCCTCTGTATGTGGAGGCGCTCAGAATGCAGGCGGCGGGGGAGCGGGTACTGAAGCTCAATACCGGAAACCCCGCAAGCTTCGGCTTTACGCTGCCGGACAGCGTCCGCACGGCCCTTATGGAGCATGTGGACGAGGCGGTGCCCTACTGCGATGTCCGGGGTATGGAGGAAGCCCGGGCGGCGATCCTCCGCTACCACCGGAGCCGGGGCCTGCGGGACATTACCATGGAGGATATTTTCATCTGCAACGGTGTCAGTGAGGCGGTGACCATGCTGATGACTGCCCTGGTGGGGGACGGGGATGAGATCCTGGTGCCAGCGCCCTGCTATTCCCTGTGGAGCAACAATGTGTTCATCGGCGGGGGCGTACCGGTGTTTTACCGCTGTGACCCGGATAACGGGTGGAATCCGGACCTTTCCGACATGGAAAAGAAAATCACCCCCCGCACCAAGGCGATTCTGGTCATCAATCCCAATAACCCCACCGGCGCGGTGTACAGCCGGGAGGTGCTCCTTTCCATCGGGGCCCTGGCGAGAAAGCACGGCCTTGTGCTGCTGGCGGACGAAATTTATGACCGGCTGGTGATGGACGGCCTGCCTATGGAGTCCCTGGCGGCTCTGATGCCGGATGTGCCCTGCGTGACCTTCAACGGCCTTTCCAAGTCCCACATCATCTGCGGCTTCCGGTGCGGGTGGATGGTGTTTTCCGGCCCACCAAAGGCCCTGGCGGAAATCAAGGACGGGGTGATGCAGCTTGCCGCCATGCGGCTGTGCGGCAATGCGCTGACCCAGCTGGTGATCCCGGCGGCCCTGGCGGATTCCGCCAGCACGGAGGCGATGCTTCTTCCCGGCGGGCGGCTCTACGAGCAGCGCGCAGCCACGGTGGCGGGCCTGAGCAAGATCCCCGGCGTGCATTTTCTTCCCAACCGGGCGTGCTTTTATATCTTCCCGGGCATCGACACCCGGATGTACGACTTTGCGTCGGACCAGGATTTTGCCCTCCGGTTCCTGCATGAAAAGAAGATTCTGGTCATCCCGGGCCGGGGCTTCGACTGGCACGAGGACCTGCGCTTCCGGATCGTGATGCTCCCGGAGCCGGAGGTGCTGGCAAAGGCCATGGCGGACCTGAGAGAATTCCTGGACGGACACAGAAGATAGGAGGAAAGTGTATGGATAAAGCGGCGCTGGAAGAACGGCTTGCGGAGCTTCCCCTGTACAGCTACGGTTTTTTTGACCCCCGGGAGCTGGAATTTACCGACAGGGTGCGGTGGGTCTGTGAGCACGAGTGCCCCATGTACGGCACCACCTGGGCATGCCCCCCCGCCGTGGGGGCGGTGGCGGAATGCAAAAAGAAGTGTCTGAGCTACCCGGAGTGTCTGATGATCGCAAGCGTTACGGAGGTATCGGACATCAGCAATATTGACGAGACCCTGGCCACCCGCCCGGCCCACGAGAAGCTGACAAATCGGGTTCGGGATGAAATGCGCCAGCTGGGTGTGAAGCCGTTCATCCTCTCCACCGAGGCCTGCACCATCTGCTCCCGGTGTGCGTACTTAGACGGCCTGCCCTGCCGGATGCCGGGGGCCATGCACCCCTGTGTGGAGAGCCAGGGGATCAACGTGATCCCCCTGCTGGAAAAATTTGGACTGGAATTTCAGTATGGTGAGAATGTGGTCACCTGGGTGAGCCTGCTGTTCTTTGCCTGAGGGCGGCCCTGTAAATTCAGAATGCGAAAAGCAGATCCGCGTCAGGCGGGTCTGCTTTTTTGCGGTAAATGATCGTTTAGCGCACTGGCGCGGTATCGAATTCCCGGTCATTGCGAACCAGTGACCGACGTCACTGGTGTGGCAATCCCCATCGAAAGAAGAAAGTGGTCTCGATGACGAGGGAGATTCCCACACCACTTAAGAGGACTGGTTCGGAATGACACAAATTTTGGAACTGCAGCCGGTTGTACGATGGAGATTGCCACGAGCCAAGGGGTGCTCCGCTAAACGATCCTTTATCTGACATTTCCCGGACGCGGCGGAATCGCTGCGCAAATTCCAGAGGATGCCGGTTATTTCCGGAAAATTACCGGAAATAATTATTGGGTATACACAAAAATCTTTTGCGTTTTCAAAGGAATTTGGAAAAAATAATTGCATTTTCCGGGAAAGCATGGTATACTGTTTGGGCGCTGAAGTCAGAATTGAAAAATACAACAATAAAAGCGAATTTGAATCGTATGAAAGGGGTATCTTAATGTCTCACAAGTATGTCTATCTGTTCACCGAAGGCAACGGTAAGATGCGGGAGCTCCTGGGCGGTAAGGGTGCCAATCTGGCTGAAATGACCAACATTGGTCTGCCTGTTCCCCAGGGCTTTACTATTACCACCGAAGCCTGCACCAAGTACTATGAGGATGGCCGGACCATCAATCCCGAGATCCAGGCTGAGATCATGGAGTACGTGGAGAAGATGGAGAAAATCACCGGCAAGAAGTTCGGTGATAAGGAAAATCCCCTGCTGGTCTCCGTCCGTTCCGGTGCCCGCGCCTCCATGCCTGGTATGATGGATACCATTCTGAACCTGGGCCTGAACGAGGACGTGGTGGAGGTTCTGGCTGCCAAGTCCGGCAACCCCCGCTGGGCATGGGACTGCTACCGCCGCTTCATCCAGATGTACTCCGACGTGGTCATGGAAGTGGGCAAGAAGTACTTCGAGGCTCTGATTGACCAGATGAAGGAAAGAAAGGGTGTCACCCAGGATGTGGAGCTGGACGCCGAGGACCTGAAGGAACTGGCTATGCAGTTCAAGGCGGAGTACCGTGCCAAGCTGGGCGAGGACTTCCCCACCGATCCCGTGGAGCAGCTGATGGGCGCCATTAAGGCCGTGTTCCGCTCCTGGGATAACCCCCGTGCCAACGTGTACCGCCGGGACAACGACATCCCCTACTCCTGGGGCACCGCCGTCAACGTGCAGTCCATGGCTTTCGGCAACATGGGCGATGACTGCGGCACCGGTGTTGCTTTCACCCGTAACCCCGCTACCGGTGAAAAGGCGCTGTTCGGTGAGTTCCTGACCAATGCCCAGGGCGAAGACGTGGTGGCCGGTGTCCGGACCCCCATGCCCATCACCCAGA
>CAMCCS010000161.1 GCA_945873295.1 uncultured Clostridia bacterium | reverse complement strand
AATTCCAATTTGTCGCTTTGCTGCGTTAACCCGGTAAGCATATTCCATTGTCTGTTTCCCCCGCAATAGCCGTACGCCCCCCGTCCGGTTTTCGGACGGGGGGCGGGGGTATTTACTCCTCGGGGGAGAAGTCGTCCTTGCCTACGCCGCAGAGGGGGCAGGCGAAGTCCTCGGGCAGATCCTCGAACTTGACGCCGGTCTCTTCCTCGTCATAGACCCAGCCGCACACGTTGCAGACATACTTCATGGTTGTTTCCTTCTTTCATAATGATTTTAAAAAAATATATATCGGCTTAACAAAGAAGACAAATTGGTGTTTGCTCCCGTCAAGACGGTAAACAATTTACGTATTCCCTGCCGTACCGCCTCACAGAGCGTAGAAAGCGTCCAGAATGGCCTGGGTACCGTCCTCCATCCAGGTGCAGGCGCAGGCAAGGGCCATATAGCCGCCCCGCTTATAGCAGACAAGGGATTCATACACCTTGACACCAGAATATTCGCCCTCCAGCCGTATGCAGGCATGGGTGCCCCCCGCAAAGGAGATCTTCTCCACAGAGGTCTGGATATTTTCAATCCCCATGGAGCTCAGGCTGCCTTCCAGCCCCTCCAGAGAAAGCTGGGCGTACTGCTCCTCGGTGACGAGCTTTGCCGCGCCGGAAAGCTTTTCCATATTCAGGCTGAGGGTATCCACTTCGTTTTGGTGGTTTGCCATCATGTCATAAACCACGTCAGCGTCCTGGACCTGCTTCTGATACTCATCCGCCATCATACCCGCGGCGGCAGCGTTGTTTTCCCGGATCTGCTCATCGGAAAGGAAGGTCCAGTTTTCATCCAGCTTGCAGCCGATGCCCAGGAAGGTATTTTCGTACCGGTTGCCGCTGCTGCTGCCCACAGCGAAAGCGGGCTCCGTGGTCTCCGGAACCGTGGTTTCCGTAGCCGTGGTCTGCGCCGCGGCGGTATCTTTTTCCGCCGGAGTCACGCTCCCCCGGATGCTCTTGCCGCTGGAGCAGGCGCTCATAGTCACAAGCAGCGCAGCTGCAAGCAGCAGCGCGCCCAATTTCTGAAACATAGGAAAAATCCCCTTTTCTGTTATTCCCCGGCTTACCGGCCGCCGGTTTCCGGGTGGCTCTATCATAGCATGCCGCTGCCGGAATTGCAAGCTGTTCCGCTCTTCCAAGGAACTTCCCCTTTCCCGGGGCAAAGAGAATGGTAGAAATTGGAATTTATCGGGCCGTCAGAACGTGTCATTCCGAACCAGTCATCAGACTGGTGTGGGAATCTCCATCGAATTTCAGGCAGCCTATCGTCATCCATTCGTAGGGGCGGTCATTGACCGCCCGTGAAAACGCAACGAATTCCAGCATGCATTCACGTCGAATGGCACCTTTTCGCCGAAAGAAATACGAACAGGTCACCTTTCCCTGCCGGGCGCTCAATGAGCGCCCCTACGGAGTGTGGCGTCTGTGATTCGGAAATTCGAGGGGATTGCCAGGTCAGTAGTGCGCTACTTTATCGCTATGACCGGAAATTCGATAGCTCGCCAAATTACTATTTTACCGCTTCCAGCTTCTCGCTGAGGGCGCGGTACAGCTTTCCGGCGGCCCAGGCAACGCCGATCCACAGGATTGCGTAAAGGGGGCAGATCTGACCGCAGAAATTTCCGGGCCGGCTTCGGTAGTCCCACACGGTATAGTCCCGGTTCACGGCCAGCCCCGCCGCTAGCTCCACCATGGTAATGATCCCTGCCCCCGCCAGCGGCCGCACCGGTGCCGGAAGCTTGGGCTCCGTTTCCTCCAGATGGCCCACCAGCAGGAAGCACAGGCCGCCCGCCAGAAACATGCTGATATGGCTCCATCCCCGCCATAAAAATTCCAGCAGCACATACCCCGTCCCACCGGCAGCAAACAGAACAGATTTACGCAGTATCTTCATGGGAATCACCTCGGAAAGAAGTATTCCCAAAAAATCTTCCAAAAAAACGGGAGTAGCCCCTTGACAAAAGCGCCAAATCCGGCTATAATACACAAGCTGGTTTCGGCGGTGCCGAAACCCTTTGACCACACATGGCGGCATAACTCAGTTGGTAGAGTAGCCGGTTCATACCCGGTATGTCATCTGTTCGAATCAGATTGCCGCTACCAGGCCCGTTGGTCAAGCGGTTAAGACACCGCCCTTTCACGGCGGTAACATGGGTTCGATTCCCGTACGGGTCACCAAGACAAAAAATCCCGATGCACACGCATCGGGATTTTTTGTCTTGAATGAATCGTGTGGGAATCGAAAGGCCGACCCCGGCATCGCCGGGGGGAAAAGTGTCCGGGGGACACTTTTCAGGCCGTGGGAGATTCCCGTACGGGTCACCAAAAAAATTCCGAACGCTTTTGCGTTCGGAATTTTTTATCCTTATTGGGTTAACGCTGGAGTGCAACAGATTGGAATTTGACAAATTTCCAGAAACGCCTTGGCTCTCCCTATGGGAGAGCTGTCAGCGAAGCTGACTGAGAGGGCCCTCTCCGCTCTGCGGGCACCTCTCCCATAGGGAGAGGCAAGCGCACACCGTCAGCCCTACAAATTCCAATTTATCTGTCTGCTGCGTTAGATCGATATGCTTATTTACCGTTTCCGCAGCTTTTCCAGAACCTCCGTAAAATAGTCAGGCATTGGGGCAAAGACCATCACCGGGCGGCCGTCTCTCGGGTGGCGGAAGCACAGGGCGCCCGCGTGGAGGCACTGGCTGTCCTGGCCCAGCTCCTTGTTTTTATGGCCGTACACCGTGTCCCCCAGGATGGGGTGGCCGATGTGGGCCATGTGGACTCTTATCTGATGGGTGCGGCCTGTTTCCAGACGGCAGCGGATGTGGGTATAGCCCGGGAACCGTTCCACCACCTCCCAATGGGTGACGGCGGGCTTGGAATTGCGGCTGGTGACGCACATCTTCTTCCGGTCCGTGGGGTGCCGCCCGATGGGGGCGTCCACGGTGCCGGAATCCTCCTTCATATTCCCACAGACAATGGCCTCGTAGGTTCTTGCCATGGTGTGGTCTTTCAGCTGGGAGGCCAGCACCGCGTGGGCCAGGTCATTTTTGGCAATGGCAAGCAGGCCCGAGGTGTCCTTGTCAATGCGGTGGACGATCCCTGGACGCATCTCCCCGTTAATACCGGAAAGCCGATCCCCCATGGCATACAAGAGGCCATTGACCAGGGTATCGTCGGTGTGCCCGGGAGCGGGGTGGACCACCAGACCCTTTGGCTTATTGATGACCGCCACATCCTCGTCCTCATAGACGATTTCCAGAGGGATTTCCTTTGCGGTGATTTCGGCAGGCTTTGTTTCCGGCAGGGTGACGGTCAGTTCGTCACCAACTTCCAGCCGGTCATTTTTCTTGCAGGGCCTGCCGTTCCGGGTAACGCAGCCCTCCTCCGTCAGGCGCTGGACGGCGCTGCGGCTTAGCCCATCCAGGGACCGGGCCAGGAAAGCGTCCAGCCGTTCCCCGGCAGTATCGGCGTAAAGGGTCATTTCTTTTCATCCTTCCAGAAGCCTTTGTTGCAGAAAGCCAGGGAAACTACCAGGGCGATGCAGCCGCAGGTGATGAAGCAGTCCGCAACATTAAATACCGGAAAATCCATGAACTGGGTTTCCAGCATATCCACCACATAGCCCAGCCGCAGCCTGTCAATCATGTTCCCCAGGCCGCCGCCGTAGATGGCGGCAATGCACCACCGCTCAAAGGCGGAAAACCCCATGGGCTTTTTGAAGTACTCCCAGAGCACCGCGGCGGTGAACACCAGGAAGATCACCGCGAACAGCCACTGCATCCCCTGAAAGGCGGAAAAGGCCGCGCCGGTGTTCTGAACATAGGTCAGTCCCAGCACCCCGGGGAGTAACGGAACGTCCGTGTACAGGGGGATATTGGCAACCACCAGATATTTTGTAATCTGGTCCGCCGCCACAATGGCTAGGACAAAGAGACTATAAAGGAAAAAGGACATGGAATACCTCCGTTATGTATTGAAAAGCCTTGTTACTTATCCGGTTAACACAGCAGCACCACAAATTAGGAATTTGGCGGCGAGTCGCCGCTGACAAGTCGTGACGAACCTGGTCTGTGGT
>CAMCCS010000160.1 GCA_945873295.1 uncultured Clostridia bacterium | reverse complement strand
ACAACCGCATCCATCCGGGCACCCCGTGCAACCAGCTCTGTAAATTTGGAATTTGCAGGGCTGGCGGCGCAGCCGCCTTTGCCTCTCCCTTTGGGAGAGGTACCCCCGAAGGGGGCGGAGAGGGCCCTCTCAGTCACGGCTTAAGCCGTGACAGCTCCCCCATAGGGGGAGCCAAACCCCCGTTTCTTTACACCGTCAAATTCCCAATTTGTCGGTGTGTTTCGGTACGAATGCGTCTGCCCTCACGCTTACCGAAAATGCCCGAAATCTACCTAAAAATGCCCCGCGGCAATGGAGCCGCGGGGCATTTTTGTGGTAATGAATCAATTAATACAGCAGGTTCCGCTCGGTCTCGGGGTCAAACAGGTGCATGACCTCGCCGGGGAAGGTCACATGGATCTGGGCGCCGTTCACGAGGCCCGCCCGCTCCTGCTTGCTCAGGCCCAGGGTGGGAACCCGGACCACCAGCTGGTCGCCGCTCTCCGTTACCGCGTGGATGTGCAGCTCACTACCCATCATTTCGTTGACGGTGATGGTGCAGGGGATGGCGTTGGCGCCGGGCTTTGCCAGGGAGATGTGCTCCGGGCGGACGCCCAGGACGATGCTCCGGGAGACGATGTTCTTCTCCGCCAGGAGTCTGCCGGTCTCGCCGTCCACCTCGATCTTGCTGCCGAAGGGGGTGACATAGTACTTGCCGCTCTCACGAACCAGCTCCGTGCGGAAGGTGTTCATCTGGGGAGCGCCGATGAAGCCGGCGACGAACAGGTTCACCGGGTTCTCGAAGACCTCCGTGGGGGTGCCCACCTGCTGGATGTAGCCGTCCTTCATAATGACGATCCGGTCACCCAGGGTCATGGCCTCGGTCTGGTCGTGGGTAACGTAAATGAAGGTGGTGTTGATCTTCTTCCGCAGAAGGATGATCTCCGCCCGCATCTGGTTCCGGAGCTTGGCGTCCAGGTTGGAAAGCGGCTCGTCCATCAGGAAGACCTTGGAGTCACGGACCATGGCCCGGCCGATGGCAACACGCTGCCGCTGGCCGCCGGACAGAGCCCGGGGCTTCCGGGTCAGGTACTCGGTGATGCCCAGCACCTCGGCCGCCTCGGTAACCCGCTTGTAGACCTCGTCATTGGGAACCTTCTTCAGCCGGAGGCTGAAAGCCATGTTCTCAAACACGGTCAGGTGGGGGTACAGGGCGTAGTTCTGGAACACCATGGCGATGTCCCGGTCCTTGGGCTGCAGGTCGTTGACCACAACGCCGTCGATCTCCACGGTGCCCTCGGAGATGTCCTCCAGGCCCGCGATCATACGCAGGGTGGTGGACTTGCCGCAGCCGGAGGGGCCGACGAAGACCACAAATTCCTTGTCCTTAATATCCAGGTTGAAGTCGTGAACCGCCACGACCTTCTTATCGTAAATCTTCTTTACGTTGGTTAATTTCACAGATGCCATAATTGAATCCTCTCCTTATCCTTTTACAGCGCCGCCGGTGACGCCTTCCACATAGTACTTCTGCAGGCACATGAACAGGATCGTAACAGGAAGCGCCACGCACACACCGCCCGCACAGAACATGGTGTAGTTGGTCGAAATCAGTGTCTTCGAGGAGATCCAGTACTGCAGGCCCACCGCCACGTTCATGCCGGCTTCTGTGCCGTGAGAGATGTACTTGGCGAACATGAAGTCGCCCCAGGGGGCCATGAACGCGGTAAGGATGGTGTAGATGACAATGGGTTTCGACAGGGGCATGATGACCTTGTAGAACACCTGGAAACGAGTGGCGCCGTCCACCCGGGCCGCCTCGTCCAGGCTCTTGGGGATGGTGTCAAAGAAGCCCTTGGACACATAGTAGCCCATGCCGCTGCTGGCGCAGTACACTAAGATCAGGCCGGGGACGGAGTTGGCGCCGGTGAGGCCAAAGCCGCTGAGGACCTTGTACAGCACGATCATGGTGACGAAGCCGGGGAACATGCCCAGCACCAGACAGGTGTTCATCAGCAGCTTTCTGCCGTTGAAGCGAATCCGGGACAGCACATAGCTGACGCTCAGCACGATGAGTGTCTGCAGCACGGCAACCGCCAGGGCAATCACAAAGGTGTTGCGGAACCATGTGGGGAAGCTGGTCTTGGTCCACAGGTTAATGTAGTTGTCAAAGCCCCACTGCTTGGGGATAATGTAGCCCACCCGTCCGGTGGATTCA
Source organism: uncultured Clostridia bacterium (assembly GCA_945873295.1). Taxonomy (GTDB): domain Bacteria; phylum Bacillota; class Clostridia; order Oscillospirales; family Oscillospiraceae; genus Faecousia. The sequence continues at coordinate 1,966 of CAMCCS010000160.1, read as the reverse complement.
ATCCGGAAGGACTCCAGCAGGATGCACACAAAGGGCGTCAGCCAGATAATGGACATAAGAACGAGGATCACATAGATCACGGTATTGGAAATGGTGCTTTTCGCCCGCATTCCCAAATGTGTCGCTTTCTTGCTCATTACGAATAATCCTCCTCATTCCTGGTAGATGGGATCACGTTGTAGACGATCAGGGACAGGCCGGCGACAACAACGAAGATCATAATGGCAATGACGGCAGCCAGCTTGTAGTTGCTGGTAGCACCAGTGGTAATGTTAAAGAGCCAGGTAACCAGCAGGTCCGTTGTGGTGGCACTGCCGCCGCTGGTCACAAGATCCGGACTTGCCGGCCGTCCGTTGGTCAGCAGATAGATGACGTTAAAGTTATTGATATTGCCGATGAACTGGGTCAGCAGGTACGGACCGGTGACGAACAGCATGTAGGGCAGGGTGATCTTCATGTACTGCTGCCAGACGCTGGCGCCGTCGATCTTGGAGGACTCGTACAGATCCTGGGGGATATTCATCAGGATGCCGGTGCTTACCAGCATCAGATAGGGAATACCGACCCAGATATTGACCACAATGACCAGAATCCGGGCAGAGGTTGTGTTCTCCCAGAACCGGATGGCCTGATCGATAAAGCCGAACTTGAGAAGCATGGCGTTCACAACGCCGTTGGTGTCAAAGAGCTTGGAAACGTACAGCAGGGAAACGAACTGGGGAACCGCGATGGTCAGCACCAGGATGCCCCGCCACAGCTTCTTGAACTTGATGCCCTTCTTGTTGATGAGGATAGCCACCAGCATGCCCAGGAAGTAGTTGGTGAAGGTGGCGAAGAATGCCCACATCAGGGTCCAGGACAGGATCTCACCGAAGGTGTAGCTCAGGTTGGCATCGGAGCTGCTGGAGCTGATCAGCTCGTTAAAGTTGTCCCATCCAACCCAGGTAAAGAGGTTGCTGTAGCCGTCATGGGCGCCGTCATAGTTGGTAAAGGCCACCAGAATCATGAAGATAATGGGGATCACCGTGAAGACGATAATGCCGGTGATGGGCAGCGCCAGCAGGGTCTTATGGAACTGGTCGTCCAGAATGGAGCGCAGGTCGTCCTTGCCGCTTTTCAGCTTTTTGCCGGAGGCAAGGATCTCCTCGGAAATCCGGTTCTGCTTCACATTCAGCCGCCAGGTGTAGATAAAGGCGATGATGAACAGGATGGTAAGCAGGCCGTACAGGAGGATCTTAAAGGAGTCGTCACCGTTGACCCGGACATAGGTGTCCAGGATCTCATTGTATACTTCACCGGGGGGCACGTCGCCAAGGGTGCGGAACTTGCTCAGCCAGTAGCTGCCGGTGGTGACCATGTAAACAATAAATACCGCCTCAAAGGCAAGGAACAGCAGGCCCCGCATGACCTGCCCCCGGGCGATGTTGCCGAAACCCATAACCAGGAACGAAACCTTGGTTTTCCAGCTGCCCTTGGTAAAGGTGGTGACGATGTCCACAATCTCGTTTTTAATTCCCACAAAGAAAGCCACGACCTTGGAGACAATGGCCTTGCCAAGGTTTACAAACCACTGGGGGATGCCGAAGATAAATTGGACAATGTTGTACCACAGCCGCTGAAAGGTATTCAGCCTGAGATATTCCAGATCCGTCAATTTTTTCATTGCACATCGGAATAAACTTTTTCGGGAAGCTCTGATGAACATGGCCCACAGCAATCCATCCGCAGCCATATTCAGAGTTTCCTTAGGTTTATTCATCTACCTCCATTCTTTTTGGATTCGCCTCCGGTGCTCCGCCCGGAAAGAAAGAAACCTTTCTTCCCCGGCGGAGCACCGGAATGGACCGGACTGCCGAGATGATGGAATTGCCCGAATCCGTCAGCCGAAACCGACCGATTCCGCATCTTCCTTTAGGGCAGCACCGCATAATGGGGCAAGGAGATTCGGCGAGAGATTTTGACACAA
>CAMCCS010000159.1 GCA_945873295.1 uncultured Clostridia bacterium | reverse complement strand
CACATACCAAATTGAGTGTGCTTACTAAAGCCGATAACCTTAATTCCAATTTATCCCTATACCGCCGAAAGCCGATAGCCTGAAGGAGGAAAAAGAACATGAAAGAAAATCTAGTAACCATCAAAACCGCAATTGTGGCGGGGTGCACGGCCCTGGGGGCGTTTCTGGGGTGGAAGGGGGTCATGCTCATCGCCTGGGTGGCGGTCATGGCCCTGGACTATCTCACCGGGACCCTCGCCGCCTGCAAGGCTGGCGCGTGGAGCAGCGAAACTGCCCGGGAGGGCCTGTGGCACAAGGGCGGCATGATCGCCGTGGTGATTGTCTCTGCCCTGGCAGACTGGATCATGGTGGTTGTGGCAGCCTACATCCCCATCGGCATCCAGTGGCCCGGAATCATTATGCCCCTGGTGCTGGCCTGGTACATTATTACGGAGCTTGGCTCCATCCTGGAAAACGCCGTGAAAATGGGCGCGAATGTGCCGGACTGGCTGATTAAGCTTTTGAAAGCCAGCGCCAATATCGTACAGGCCGCCGGGCAGCAGGGGCTGGAGGACGGAACCGACATGTGACCGCAGCCCGCGCTTGCCCCAGTGTGCACACCCTCGACTTTCCGGTTATTGCGCACCAGTCCGAAGACCGGTGCGGCAATCTCCCTCGAATTTCCAAATCACGATCATCTGCCTCCGTAGGGGCGCTCATTGAGCGCCCGGCAGGGAAGGTTACCAAATTCGTGTTTCTTTCGGCGAAAAGGTGCCATTTTACGTGAATTTACGCCGGAATTCGGTGCGTTTTCGCGGGCGGTCAGTGACCGCCCCTACGAATGGATGACGATATGCCATCTGAGATTCGATGGAGATTCCCACACCAGTGTGCGCACTGGTTCGGAATGACACGTTCTGACGATGCGTCAAATTCCAATTTACTGCACGCAGAACGATACCGAGCGGGTCAGGGTGGGAACGATTACAGACCACGCTCGTCACGACTTGGGTCCGGGCCCTGCCCGGCGGGCGGTCACTGACCGCCCCTACGAATGGATGACGATAGGTAGCCTGAAATTCGATGGAGATTCCCACACCAGGAAAGAGAACTGGTTCGGAATGACAATGTTGTTCGGGGCGCGCTCCCCTCTACAAAGTCCAATTTGCATATCTGCTGCAAGACCCGATACGCGCATAAAACATCCCTGCCGGTTATGCCGGCAGGGATGTTTTATTTCGTTGTGGTTGTCTGAGATTTGCCCTGGATACGGGCCTCGATCCGGGTCAGGGCATACTCCATTTTGGCGTAGACATCTGCCGTGATCCTGTCCACAAAGTTGCCTTCATAGGCCTCCATGGCCTCCCGGATCCGCAGCACCCGCCGGGCGCCCTCCTGGCGGATGGCGATGCACTCGGTATCCTTCACCGTGTAGATGGGTACATAGGAAAAGCCCGTGACCTTGGTCACGCCGCTGTCGGCGTACTTGGTGATCTCCACATCCAGGATGATGGAGTAGTTGGTGCCGTCGTGGGTCGCGTCTCCCAGGAAGTCTCCCAGAGAGTAGGCAACCAGCGTTCCCGCCATCTGATCAAAGGTAATCTTCTGGAGCAGGTGGGGGTGGGTGCCCAGAATCACATCCACACCCTTTTTCTGCAGCAGGCTGATGATCTTTTCCTGGGAGGTGGTAATGTTTTCACTGTTTTCACTGCCCCAGTGGAGCATGGCCACCACCAGGTCCGGCTTCTCCGCTGCCACATTGTCCAGAATGGCGGTGATCTTCTTGGTGTCCACCGTCTTGTAGGTGGAGTCGTAGTCTTCGTATAACAGGTTCACGCAGTTCTCGTTTCCCGCCGGCAGGCCCATACCTCCCAGGCCCTTGGTAAAGGCCACGAAGGCCACCCGGATGCCCTGGACATTGCAGATGGTATAGCCCTTGGCCGAACGGTAGTCCTGATCATTGGCGTAGGCCCCCATGGGCTCGATACCCGCGGACCGGAGCTGCTGCAAGGTCTGGTTCAGGCCAATGATGCCGTTATTGACGGTGTAGGAGTTGGCAAGCTGGACCAGGTCCACCCCGGCGTTGCGCAGGGCGGTAACCAGTTCCCGGGGCGCGGAGGCGGAAATGGTTCCGTAGGGCTCGCCGCAGATATTGCCCTCCAGGTTGAGGACCGTCACATCGCCGCAGGACAGCTCGGCCGCCACGTCCATAATGGCATCGGTAAAGTCGTAGCCGTTCACAGACAAACCGGACTGAACCACGGCGTTGGTCACGTTCAGGTCCCCCGCCGCCCGCAGGTGAATGACGGTATTGGTGGGGGTATTGCTCCGGGGCGCTTCCGTGGTAGCTACGGTCTGGGCCTGGATGGTGGCAGCGGTGGTCTCCGGGACGGCGCTTAATTCCGCGCTGACGTTGGCTCTTGCCTGGGACGCCCCCTGGGCAATGGAGAAAATCGCGAAGGCGCACAGGGCCAGCACCACGCAGGCGGCAATCAGCGTCAGCTTCAGACGCCTGCGCTCTTTTTCCTGCTGCTTTCGCTGGGCCTCCCGCCGTTCACGGCGTCTGTTCATTTCTTCCGGGTTCAGCGCCATGACGGGCCTCCTTGAATGGTTTTTTGTTGGAAATTCTTGGGTATCCGGCGGGAACGGCAAGGCATTCCCGTCTGCAGTACCCCTTATTATACCTTATTTTCCCCCAAAGCACAAGGGGGAGATTTTTTAAGTTATGCGGCAGCGAGGAAAAATGGAATTTGGCGGGCTGCCGACTTCCCTGTCATTGCGAGCCAGTGCGCACACTGGCGTGGCAATCTCCCGGATAGAAGCACAATTTCTCATGGATGAATTCCGGGAAACGGTGCAAAAGAACGGTTTGTATGACGATAGGCAGCCCGAAATTCGATGGAGATTCCCACACCAGTGTGCGCACTGGTTCGGAATGACACGTTCTGACGACGCGCCAAATTCCAATTTGTCTGTGCGCTTTCACTGGCATGCGCTGGTTTTAAGGCAGCACCGCATAATGGGGCAAGGAGATTCGGCGAGAGATTTTGACACAAGCGAAAGTATGGAAAATGCGGGAATACTGGATGTATTTCCCATTTTCCATACTGCACGATTGGGACAAAAGATCCGCCGAAGCCCGCTGTCCCCATTGTGCGGTGTTGCCTTAATACTCCTCCAGCACCGCCCGGAAAACCGGCAGGCTCCGGCAGATGGTATCGTAGCTTACCGCATAGCACAGCCGGAAATACCCCGGGCAGCCGAAGCCGTCCCCGGGAACCACCAGCAGGTCATGCTTCTTTGCCCGCTCCGAGAAGGCCTCCGCGTCGCCGCCGGGGGCCTTGACGAACAGGTAGAACGCTCCGTCGGGCCGGGCCGTCTCGTAGCCCATTTCCGTCAGCCCCTCGTATAGCTTCCGGCGGTTCCGGTCGTAGGCATTAAGATCCGGGCGCAAACCTACGCACCGGGCAATGACCTTCTGCCACAGGCTGGGAGCGCAGACATGGCCCATGCTCCGGGCCGCCCCCGCGATGGCGGCGTAGAGCTCCCGGCTATCGGAAGCCTGCCGTGGCACGTAAATATAGCCGATCCGCTCGCCGGGGAGGGACAATGACTTAGAGTAGGAGTAGCACACCACCGTGTTGGGGTAAATGAGGGGCAGGAAGGGTACCTCCGCGCCGTAGCTAAGCTCCCGGTAGGGCTCGTCGGAGATAATATAGATGGGATGGCCATATTCCCGGGATTTCCGCTCCAGCAGCCTCCCCAGGGCGGTGAGGGTCTGCCGGGTGTACACAACGCCGGAGGGGTTATTGGGGGAGTTCACCAGCACCGCCTGGGTGGCGGGGGTGAGCATAGCTTCCAGGGCGGGGAGGCGAATCTGGAAATCCGGCACATCCGCCGGGATGGGGCGGAAAATGAGCCCCGCCTCCCGGGCAAAGGGCAGATACTCGGGAAAATAGGGTGCCTGGACCAGAAGCTCTCCGCCCGGCACCGCGAGCGCCCGGAAAACGGCGGTGAGCTCCGGCGCCGCGCCGCAGCCCAGGAAAAAGTCCTCCGGGGCGGTGGAGGCACCGTAGCGTTCATTCAGGTCCCGGGAGATGGCCGCCCGGGCTTCCAGGTCGCCAACGGCGGAGGTGTAGCCATGGACCTGCAGGGGGTCCGTGTCCGCGAGAATCTCCCGCACCGCTTCATTTACCTGGGGCGGGGCGGGGATGGAGGGGTTACCCAGGGA
>CAMCCS010000158.1 GCA_945873295.1 uncultured Clostridia bacterium | reverse complement strand
GATGGAGATTCCCACACCACTTAAGCGGACTGGTTCGGAATGACACGTTCTGACGATACGTCAAATTCCAATTTACTGCACCACAGAACGATACCGAGCGGCGCAGGGCAAAAACGATTACACATATTTTGCGCACGACTTGGCTGTCGGCCCTGCCGACAAATTCCAATTTGCCAAACTGCTATAGAACGACACCGAGCGGCGCAGGGCAAAAACGACTACACAAATTCGGCGCACGACTTGTCAGCGGCGACTCGCCGCAAAATTCCCAATTTTCCCCACTGCTGCGCTGACCCAATCAGCACATAGCAAGTAACAAACACTGCCTGTTCACCAAACGAACAGGCAGTTTTTACATGCAAATCGGCGGCAGGCTTTTGCCTGCCGCCGGAATGGGGTTATGTAGGGATTACTCGGCCTTTGCCAGGTCCTTTTCCTTGATGAACAGCCAGGTCAGGACAAAGCCGCCGATCAGGGAGACACACCAGCAGCCGGCGTAGACAAGGGCAGCCATGGGATTGACTTCGCCGCCCATGTAGGTCATCATGGGGATGGCCAGCAGGCCGGAGGGACCGAAAGCGGTGGAGGCAACACGCAGAGCCATGCAGATGGCGCCGCCGAAGCCTGCGCCCAGACCGGCAGTGATGAAGGGCTTGCCCAGGGGCAGGGTAACACCGTAAATCAGGGGCTCGCCCACGCCCAGGATGCCGGGAACGATAGCGCCTTCTACGTTGCGCTCAATGATGGTGTTCTTGACCTTGCGGGCCTTGATCCACAGGGCGATGGCCGCGCCGACCTGACCGGCACCGGCCATGGCCAGAGCGGGATACAGCTGGATGAAACCGTACTTGGTCAGCAGCTCAGAGTAGAAGCCCACCAGGCCGTGGTGCAGGCCGAAGGTGACCATGGGCAGGAACAGGGCAGCGGACAGGAAGCCGGAGACCACACGGACAGCGGCGATGCTGCTGTCGCACAGGGTGGTGATAATCCAAACCATGGCGGAGGACACCAGGCCCATAACGGGCATGATGGCGAAGATGTAGATGACGCCGCCGATCAGAATGGTCAGCAGGGGAGTAAAGACGGTGTCCATCACATCGGGCAGATGCTTGCGGATCCATCTTTCCAGATAGCCCAGGAGCCACACGCCCAGGATCACGGCGAGAACGCCGCCCTTGCCGGCCCGGAGCACAGCGTTCAGCGTGCCGTCGCCCCAGCCGATTTCCACGGCGATGTTGGTGATGTTCGCCATGCCGCTGATGCCGCCGATCATACCGCCGAGGACGGGGGTGACCTTAAACTCTCTGGCGGCGTTGATGCCGACGAAGATGGACAGGTAAGTAAAGAAGCCCTGACCAAGAGCCGTAAACAGCTGATGGGCAACGTACTTGAAGCCGTCACCGGCCTGGGGAGCCACATTGCCGAAAGCGATCAGGTTGGCGATGGCTACGCAGATACCGTAAACGATGAAGCCGGGGATCAGGGGCGTGAAGATGTTGGCGATGTGCCGCAGCAGGGTTTTGATGCCGGTCTGCTTCTGGCCGGCCTTGTTGATGGCCTTGTTTTCTTTCCAGTCCTTGCTCACGTCCATGGCGGGCTCCATGTCGGTGGATTCGGCAATCTGAGCCAGCTCCAGGAACTCGTCGGTGACCTTCCTGGACTTGCCGGGGCCGAGAACAACCTGAAATGTCTCGTCCTGGACAACGCTGATGACGCCATCCAGAGCCTTGATCCCGGCGACGTCAATCTTGCTGTAATCCTTGACGTCGATGCGCAGTCTCGTCATGCAGTTCTGCGCCCGGGTGACGTTTTCCTTGCCGCCAACAAGCTGCAGGATTTTTTCGGCCAACTCTTTGTTAGTCATACTTTAGAACCTCCCATAAATTATCGCTATCAAACAAATATCACAGTGCCCCGGAGTGCCGCCAAACCAGCCATTGGGAGCCGGCAAATCCGGTAGTGGGGCAATCAACCGTGAAAGCGGAAGATATTTCCGTCAATCCAGAAGGTGCTCCACGTCACCGGGCGCTCCGGACCGGAATGGCTCCGTTTTTTAACACGCGCAAGGCAAACTGATATTTATTTCATAGCTTCACGAATGTGACCATTCGTTTTTTCCAGTTTTTCCTCTGCTTCTTCTCTGCCGCAGCCGGCAAGGATCATCAAAATGGCGGTTTTCACCTTGTCCCCGGACTGGAGCAGTGCTTCCTTTGCCCGTTCCCGAGTGACGCCGGTGGCCTCCATTACAATGTTTTCCGCGCGAACACGAAGCTTCTCATTTGTGGGAACCACATCCACCATCAGATTCTGGAACGCTTTTCCGCAGCGGACCATGGTCGCCGTGGAAATCATGTTCAGAATCAGCTTCTGGGCGGTTCCGGCTTTCAGCCTGGTGGAGCCGGTCAGGCATTCGGGACCGGGCACCACTTCAATCGCCAGTTCCGCGGCTTTGCCCACGGCGGAACCGGGGTTGCAGGAGATGCCCACCGTGTGGCATCCCATATTTTGGGCGTATTCCAGGCCGCCCAGTACATAGGGCGTGCGTCCCGAGGCGGCAATGCCCACCACCAGGTCCCGGCTGGTCAGCCCGATATTTACAAGATCCTGACGGCCCAGCTCCGCGCTGTCCTCCGCACCCTCCACGGCTTTAATGAACGCCCGCTCTCCGCCGGCGATCAGTCCAACCACGGTTTCCGGAGAAACACCGAAGGTGGGGGGACACTCAGCAGCGTCCAGAACGCCCAGCCGTCCACTGGTGCCCGCGCCCATGTAGATAAGCCGGCCGCCGGCTTCAATAGACTGGGCCGCCCAGGTAACACACTGGGCAATGTTATTAAGCTGGGGTTTGATGGCTTCCGGGACCCGGGCGTCCTCCTCGTTCATGACGGTGACGATTTCCAGAGGGGTCATGATGTCCAGGTCCATTGTGCGGCTGTTCCGGGTTTCGGTGGACATGCCAGCGAGATTCAGACTCATTTCATCACTCCTGTTCTTTTCATTGTTTTTCTTCTTGACTTTTCAAATCTTTCCGTTACTATGAGGATATACCATTTAACACTTTGTGTCAAGAATTTTACAGAAATGTGGAATTTTGTTTCACCACTTGGATTTTTTTAGTCGGATATAGCATAATTCATGAAACAATTTCAAAAATGATACCAATTCCTGGGCGTTTTCAACAAAAGAAAAGGAGGCATTTCCATGACAAGTCCCCTGCTTCGGTTGCAGGAAAATATGACCACCCTCAGCCCCACGGAGAAAGCCGTGGCTTCCCAGATTCTGGAAAAGCCGGAGCTGGTTTCCGAGCTGTGCATTCACGATCTGGCGAAGGAAACGTTTTCTTCTTCCTCCACCATTGTGCGTCTGTGCAGCCATATTGGCTTTTCCGGCTACCGGGATTTTCGCAGGGCAGTCACGGCGGAGCTGGCAGTTCGGGCCCAGACAAAGATCGACGAGCAGCGCTCCATTGCCCGCACTGATTCCCTGGAGGAGATTATCGAAAAAGTGACCTACCGGAATATTGTCGCTCTGGAGGATACCAAGGCGCTGATGGATATCGAGGTCATCCGCCGCTGTGTGGAGCTGATCCGGAAAGCCCGGGTAATCTACCTGTTCGGCATCGGCGCGTCCTTCTGCACAGCCAAGGATGCCTACCTGAAATTCCTCCGGCTGAACAAGATGTGCGTCATTAACGAGGACTGGCATTCCCAGCTGCTGCAGGCAAGAAACGCGGTGCCGGAGGATCTGGGCATCGCCATTTCCTATTCCGGAAAGACGGTGGAGGTCATCGAATGCATGAAAGCCCTGCGGGAAAACCACACTCCCATCATTGCCATCACCCGGCTGGCCAACACCCCCGTTGCCCAGCTTGCCGACGAAAAGCTCTACACTGCCGCCCGGGAGACCCTGTTCCGCTCCGGTGCCATGTCCTCCCGGATCTCCCAGCTCAATATTATCGACATTCTGTATACCTATTGGGGGAACCTGGAATATGACCACACTCTGGACCAGCTGAGTAAGACCCACATTCATAAGCCCGGTTAATGATGAAAAATGCATATCGATCTGATTGAAGCAGACAGAGAAATTGGAATTTGGCGGCGAGTCGCCGCTGACAAGTCGTGCGCCAAATTTGTGTAGTCGTTTTTGCCCTGCGCCGCTCGGTGTCGATCTATAGCAGTTTGGCAAATTGGAATTTGGCGTGCTATCGAATTCCCGGTCATTGCGAGCCAGTGATCACACTGGCGTGGCAATC
>CAMCCS010000157.1 GCA_945873295.1 uncultured Clostridia bacterium | reverse complement strand
GACCGGAAGGTGGGCGAGCTGTTCTACTTCCTGGAGCTGAGCTGCGGCGTTTCCGCCTACATCCTGGGGGTCAATCCCTTCAATCAGCCCGGTGTGGAGTTCTACAAGCGTAATATGTTCCAGCTGCTGGGCAAGCCCGGTTACGAGAAGAACTGAGCGGTTCCGCAAAGAAAGGTTTTTCAGAGAAATCGTAATTTGGTGTTGCAAAATCTCCGGATAACTGGTAAAATGAGAGCAAGCCAAAAAGTTGGCATTGCAAAGGAGGAAATTCCGATGATTCATGTGATTATGGGCCTCAAGGGCTCCGGCAAAACCAAGAAACTGATCGACGCTATCAATACCGCCGTCGCCAGCGCCAGCGGTGATGTGGTCTGCATCGAGTACGGCAAGAAGCTGACCTATGATGTGACCTATAAGGTCCGCCTGGTGGATTCCAAGGAGTATGGTATCCGCTCTGCGGAGATGCTCAAGGGCTTCCTCAGCGGCATGCACGCCGGAAACTTTGATATTACCAATGTCTTCATCGACAACCTGTATAAGACCATCGGCACCGACAGAGCCGCTGCCGAGGATTTCGTCGCCTGGTGCGCCAAGTTCGCCGCGGATAACAGCATGGAAATCACCATGACCATCTCCGACGATCCTGCGGAAGCCGGCGAGGGCATTAAGCAGTATCTGGCCTGATTCCATTGTGTACATCAGCCTCCGCAGGGAACCCCTGCGGAGGCTTTTTTCGGCGGATCATTGCCGGGTTCCCGCTTGCATAAATTATCAAATATGGTATGATAAGGGAAAAACATCCCGGGAGGGACAAAAATGGAAAACCGGTTTGAAAAGTTCTCCATAGCCGTGCTGGAGCTGAACCGCTACCTGCAGAAGATCAAGGATCAGGAAATGCGCAAGTTCGGCCTGCGCTCCGCCCATACCATGTGCGTCTTTTATCTTGGTCAGCATCCCGAGGGGCTTACGGTGACCCAGCTCAGTGCCATTTGCCGGGAGGACAAGGCAGCCGTGTCCCGGTGCCTGTCCCAGCTGGCAGAGCGGGATCTGGTGGTGAGCGACGCGCCCCGGAACCAACGGGCCTACCGCAATCCCTACCGTCTGACGGAAAAGGGCAGGATATTGGCAAAACAGGTGGATGAACGGGTAGAGCAAGCTCTGCGCCAGGGCGGCAAAGGGCTGACTGAAGAACAGCGGGAAACCTTTTACGCCACAGCCCAGATTATCCTGGAAAACCTGTCCAACTATCGAGACGGGAGCGTTCCGGAGGGAGAGGAAGCATAAGCATGTACGCCGACTGCCATATCCATATGGTCCTGGACGGGGTAGACTGGAAAAAAGCCATCGGGCGGCACAGAGAGGGCCCTGACCGGGACTGGATCCGGGCAAGGCTTGAAAGCTACCGCCGGGCGGGGTTTACCTATCTGCGGGACGGGGGCGACCGGTGGGGTGTGGGAGCCATGGCCCGGTCACTGGCCCCGGAATACGGGATTCTTTACCGCACGCCCCTTGCCCCCCTCTGCGCCCGGGGGCACTACGGGGCATTCATCGGGGAAAGCTACGGCTCCCTTTCGGAGTTTTCGGCCCTGGTTGCGGAGCAGAAGGCCCGGGGGGCGGATTTTGTAAAAATCATGATTTCCGGCCTGATGGACTTTGACCGGTTCGGCTTGCTGACCGAGGAAGGGCTGGACGGGAAGACCATCCGGGCCCTGGTGGATATTGCCCATCAGGCGGGGATGTCCGTCATGGCCCATGCCAACGGAAGTACCGTCGTGACCGCCGCGGCGGAGGCAGGGGTAGATTCCGTGGAGCATGGAGCATACCTTGACCGGGAGGCCCTGGAAGCAATGGCGGAAAATAAGGTGGTGTGGGTGCCCACCTTATCCACCGTAGGGAATCTTCGGGGAAAGGGTCGGTTCCGGGAGATTGCTGTGGAAGCGATCCTCCAAAGCGCTACGGAAAATGTCCGCAGCTTTGCGTCAATGGGGGGCCTCATTGCCCCAGGCACGGATGCGGGAGCCTGGGCCGTGCCCCACGGAGGAATGACAGAATACGCCCTTTTGGAGCAGGCGTTGGGTGACGATTCTGCCCCTATTTTGGAAAGAGGAATCCAGGCTATCCGGGAACGGTTTTAAGTGAGTTGACAGTGGACAGTTAAACTGTCGCGCTGCGCGGCGATTCCAATAAAAGCGGGATTAGGCTATCTTTGGTAAGCACACTGACAAATTGGAATTTGACGAATTCCCGGTCATTGCGAACCAGTCCGCAGACTGGTGTGGCAATCTCCTGGTTAGAAGCACCACTTTTCGTGGATGAAATCCAGAAAATGGTATAAAAAGTACGGTCTGTATGACGATAGGTTACTCGAAATTCGATGGGGATTCCCACGCCAGTGTGCGCACTGGCTCGGAATGACAGTGTTGTTCGAGGCCCCGACTTCCTCTGCAAATTCCAATTTGTATACTTCCTGCGTTAACCCGATATGCACAATAAAAATGTACACAGCAAACAAAAAACGCGAGAGGAAAATTCCTCTCGCGATTTTTTTGCAAGCAGTTTCCGCTTAGCCGTTGGCCCGCATCTGCGCGAAGCACTCGCTGCAGTACACAGGACGGTCGGACTTGGGCTGGAAAGGCACTCTGGCCTCACCACCGCAGCGGGCGCAGGTGGCAGTGAAGAACTCACGGGGACCACGGGCGCTGTTCTTGCGGGCATCACGGCAGGCCTTGCAGCGCTGGGGCTCGTTCTGGAATCCGCGCTCTGCGTAGAACTCCTGCTCACCGGCGGTGAACACGAACTCTTTGCCGCAATCTTTGCATTTCAAAGTCTTGTCTTCGTACATGAATAAACCTCTCCTCGGTTATTTGCCCCGTGATGTCCCAAAAAGGTAGAACGCAGGGTGAATCAGAATGGTGGCGACATAACGCCACGAGGATGATTATACACAAAGAGGTGGATTTTGTCAATGCCTAATAAATTTTTTTCTCAAGAAATTTGAGCTTTTATGCATAATTACGAGACAGATACAAACGTCCGCGGCAAATAGACAAATTCGTGCTTCCTTAGATGCTGAACTGGGTCTGGCCCTGGAAGGGGATATGCAGGTGGTCGTAGGCCAGGGAGGTGACGCACCGGCCCCGGGGGGTACGGGTGAGGAAGCCCAGCTGCATCAGGTAGGGCTCGTACACATCCTCCAAGGTCACCGCTTCTTCGCCGATGGTGGCAGCCAGGGTTTCCAGGCCCACGGGGCCGCCGCCGTAATTCTGAATGATGGCGGTGAGCATCCGCCGGTCAATGTTGTCCAGGCCCAGCTTGTCCACCTCCAGCCGCTTCAGGGCCAGGTCGGCAGCCTCCCGGGTGATGACCCCGTCTCCCATTACCTGGGCAAAGTCCCGGACCCGGCGGAGGAACCGGTTGGCGATCCGGGGGGTTCCCCGGCTCCGGGAGGCAATCTCCATGGCGCCCATGGGATCAATTTCCATGCCCAGAATGGCGGCGGAGCGGGTGACAATTTTGGCAAGCTCCTCCGGGGTGTACAGCTCCAGACGCAGAGACACGCCGAACCGGTCCCGCAGGGGGGCGGAGAGCTGCCCCGCCCGGGTAGTGGCGCCCACCAGGGTGAATTTCGGCAGGTCCAGCCGGATGGAGTTGGCGCTGGGGCCCTTGCCTACGATAATATCAATGGCAAAGTCCTCCATGGCGGGGTAAAGGATTTCCTCCACCACCCGGTTCAGGCGGTGGATCTCATCAATAAAGAGAATATCCCCGGGGTTCAGGTTGGTAAGCAGCGCCGCCAGATCCCCGGGCTTTTCAATGGCCGGGCCGGAGGTGATCCGGATATTGACCCCCATCTCATTGGCAATGACCCCGGCAAGGGTGGTTTTGCCCAGGCCGGGAGGGCCGTAAAGGAGGGTGTGATCCAGGGGCTCATTCCGCCGCCGGGCGGCTTCAATATAGACCGACAGGTTCCCCTTGGCCTTTTCCTGGCCGGTGTAATCGGAAAGGAGCTTCGGCCGCAGACCGATCTCCCCCGCGTCCTGGGGCGCGAAGGTGGGGGAAACGATGGGGGACGTGTCCAGCTCCTGGGAAAATTCAAGGCTCATAGTGTACCTCCTGTGATGACTGCGAGAGAAATAAGATATGAGATATGCCGTATCTTATATCTCATATCTTATATCTCACTTGTAACTACCCTTTTATGACCATGGCCCTGAGGGCGTAGCGCACCAGCTCCTCCGTGGAGGCGTTGGGGTCGGCGCCCT
>CAMCCS010000156.1 GCA_945873295.1 uncultured Clostridia bacterium | reverse complement strand
GCAAATCTTTGTACCTCCTTTATCCCCCGTTCCCTATAATAGGGACAATATTCGACGGGAGGGCTGTCCTTGGGAAATCGGAAATGGATAAGGCTCAATTCCTTTCAGAGCATTGTGCTGGGCTTCGCGGGGGTCATTCTGGGAGGGACCGGGCTGCTGATGCTGCCTTTTTCCACCGCCTCCGGGAAATCCGCCCCCTTTCTGGACGCACTGTTTACCGCCGCCACCTCCGTCTGCGTCACAGGACTGGTAGTCCAGGACACCGGCACCTACTGGTCCGTCTTCGGGCAGGTTATCATTCTCCTGCTGATTCAGATCGGCGGCCTTGGCGTCATCACCGTGGCGGCGCTGCTTGCCATTCTCTCCGGACGGCGGATCGGCCTGATGCAGCGCTCCACCATCCAGGAAGCCGTTGCCGCCCCGAAGATGGGCGGTATCGTCCGGCTGACCTGCTTCATTCTGAAAGTGACCTTTCTTACGGAGCTGCTGGGCGCGGCGGTGATGGCTCCCGTATTCTGCCGGGATTTTGGGCCCTTGCGGGGGCTGTGGATGGCCCTGTTTCACTCGGTATCCGCTTTCTGCAACGCGGGTCTGGACCTCATGGGCATACGGGGGCAGTATTCCTCCCTCACCACCTATGCCGCCGACCCCATCATCAGCATCACCGTTATGGCCCTCATCATCACCGGCGGCATTGGCTTTCTGACCTGGGACGATGTCCGCACCCACGGCATTCACCTGAAGCGCTACCGGATGCAGAGTAAGGTGATCCTGCTTTCCTCCACCCTGCTGATCCTCATTCCCGCTCTCTGGCTCTATCTGGAATTTGAAGGAATGCCCGCCGGGCAGCGGGTGCTTTCGGCCCTGTTTCAGGCTGTGACCCCCCGGACCGCCGGCTTCAATACCGCGGACCTCACGGCCCTCACCCAGGCGGCCCAATTCCTCATCATCATTCTGATGCTGATCGGCGGCTCCCCCGGCTCCACCGCCGGCGGTATGAAAACCACCACCTTTGCCGCCCTCCTGGGCTGCGCCTCCGCCGTTTTCCGCCGCCGGGACAGTGTCCACTTCTTCGGGCGGCGGATTTCCCAGGAAGCGGTATCCACAGCCACCACCCTTGCCGTGCTCTATGTGGGGCTGAGCGCTCTCGGCGCCATGACTATCAGCGCCCTGGAAAACCTGCCCATCCTCACCTGCCTGTTTGAAACCGCCTCGGCCATCGCAACCGTAGGGCTGACCCTGGGCATCACCCCCACTCTGGGGACTGCCTCCAGGTGTATTCTCATTGCACTTATGTATCTGGGCCGGGTGGGCGGTCTGACCTTTATCTATGCCGCCACCTCCGGCAGAAAGGTGCAGATGGGCCGCCTGCCCCTGGACAAGTTTACCGTAGGATAAACCAAAGGAGAATCGAAATGAAATCAATTTTGCTTATCGGCCTGGGCCGGTTCGGCAAGCACATTGCCATGGAGCTGTACAATCTGGGCCACCAGGTCATGGTGGTGGATTCCAACGAAGAGCGGCTCAATGAAGTGCTGCCCTACGCCACCAACGGCCAGATTGGAGACAGCACCAACGAGGTCTTCCTTTCCTCCCTGGGGGTCCGGGACTTTGATGTGTGCATCGTCGCCATCGGCAATGACTTCCAAAGCTCTCTGGAAACCACCTGTCTTCTCAAGGAGCTGGGGGGCAAGCTGGTGGTCGCCCGGGCGGAGCGGGACGGCCAGGCCAAGTTTCTCCTGCGAAATGGCGCCGACGAGGTGGTGTACCCGGAAAAGCAGCTGGCAAAATGGACGGCCATCCGGTTTACCTCCAACCATATTCTTGACTACATCGCCCTGGACAACGACCACGCCATTGTGGAGCTGGACCTGCCCGATGCCTGGGCGGGCAAAACCGTGGGTAAAATCGACATTCGCCGGAAATACGGCATCAACATTCTCGGTGTCAAGCGTAGCGGAAAGCTTCACCTCACCGTTACACCGGATACCCAGTTTTCGGAGGGAGATACCGTGCTGGTGCTGGGAGAAAACCGTGCCCTGCAAAAGGCGTTTCGTATCTGAAACGCGGCACGCACAGGGTACACGAAAGGATGGGATGCGCATATGGGAACCTGGATTCTGATCGCAGCGGCAGCACTGTCTTTTCTGTTTGTCTTTCTGGGTGCGGTGTGGATCGGCGGCTTCTTTGACCGGTATTTCCGTCCGGAGAAAGAAGAGGAATCAGAAGATTCCCAGGAAGTTCCCCCCGCCGTTTGATTCCAGCGGGAAATTGTGCTATAATAAGAAAAACGCGGATCGGGTAAAAGCAGCAAAGCGGAAAATTGGAATTTGACGAATTCCCGGTCATTGCGAACCAGTCCGCAGACTGGTGTGGCAATCTCCTGGTTAGAAGCACCACTTTTCGTGGATGAAATCCAGAAAATGGTATAAAAAGTACGGTCTGTATGACGATAGGTTACTCGAAATTCGATGGGGATTCCCACGCCAGTGTGCGCACTGGCTCGGAATGACAGTGTTGTTCGAGGCCCCGACTTCCTCTGCAAATTCCAATTTATCTGTTTACTGAAAAATGCCGGAATCCGGAACATGAAATAACTTTCCGCGAAAGGGGGCGCCGCTATGGACCGAAAAACAAACCGTAACGATTCTCCCCCTCACGGCACCCCCTGGGGACTGACCTTGTCGGTGCGGGATCTTGCCAAAACGCTCCTGATCCTGCTGCTTGCCACACTTATCGGGTGGCTGTTCTACGGCCTGGGCTTTACCGAGGCCAATATCATCACCGCCTATCTTCTGGCGGTGCTCATCACCTCCATGGTGACAAGCGGCTGGGTGTGCAGCCTGATTGCCTCCATCATCAGCGTTTTCATTTTCAACTACCTGTTTACCAATCCCCGGTTTACCTTCCGGGTCTACGACAAGGGCTACCCTGTCACCTTTGCCATCATGTTTCTCGCCGCCATGCTCACCGGGACCCTGGCGGGCAAGCTCCGGGACCACGCCGGGGAAGCCGCCCGCTCCGCTTTCCGCAGTCAGGTGCTGTTTGAGACCAGCCAGCTTTTGCAGAAAGCCCCCACCCAGGCGGACATTCTCCCGGGTATCGGCGGGCAGCTTGCCCGGCTCCTGAACCGCCCGGTACGGGTCTGTCCGGCAGGCAGCAGTCCGGAAGACGGCAGGCTGTTCTGGCCCGAGGGGCAGGCTGGAACCTGGCCCGTTACGGAGGAAGACCGCACCGCTTTGGGCGCGGTCCTCATATGGTGCCCCAGGAAGGAGACCTCCGACGCCATCTGTCTTCCCATCCGTTCCGGGGACCGGGTCTACGGTGCCGTTGCCATCCGGACCGCGGGAGACGCCCTCAAGGGCTTCGAAAGCAGCATGGTACTGTCGGTGCTTGGCGAATGCGCCCTGGCCATGGACAACAAACGGATTGCCCGGGAAAAAGAGCAGTCCGCCCTCCTGGCCCAGAGCGAGCAGCTCCGGGCAAACCTGCTGCGCTCCATCTCCCACGATTTGCGCACCCCCCTGACCTCCATTTCCGGCAATGCCAGCAACCTCATGTCCAACGGCGCTTCCATTGACGAGGAGGCCAAGCAGCAGATCTACACCGATATTTATGACGATGCTATGTGGCTCATCAGTCTGGTGGAAAACCTGCTGGCGGTGACCCGGCTGGAGGACGGAAAAATGCAGCTGCATACCTCCACCGAGCTGGTGGATGAAATCGTGGCGGAGGCCCTGCGCCATGTGGACCGGCGGGCCAGCGAGCATACCATTACCGTGGAGGCTTCGGAGGACCTGCTTCTCGTAAAGGGCGACAGCAAGCTCATCATCCAGGTGATTATGAACCTGGTTGACAACGCGGTCAAGTACACCCCGCCGGGCTCCCACATCCGCATCCGTGCCCAGGCGGCGGGGGACCGGGTGGAGCTGAGTGTGGCGGATGACGGCCCAGGAATTCCCGATGAACAGAAGCCAAAAATTTTCGATATGTTCTACACCGGTTCCAACCGTTTGGGCGACAGCCGCCGGAGCTTAGGCCTGGGGCTGGGCCTGTGCCGGTCCATTGCCGCGGCCCACGGGGGAACCCTGACGGTGGCGGACAACACACCCCACGGCGCGGTCTTTTCCTTTACCCTGCCGAGAGGAGAGGTGACAATGCATGAATAAACCCCTGATTCTGGTGGTGGAGGACGATCCCTCCATAAGAAACCTGATCACAACCACCCTGCGTCTGCACGAATACCGTTTTCTCACCGCCGCCTCCGGCAGCGG
>CAMCCS010000155.1 GCA_945873295.1 uncultured Clostridia bacterium | reverse complement strand
AATGTGTTACAATTCGGTTACATTGCGGAGCTTTGGGCTTTCGCATTGCCCATTCCATAATTGGAGATAGATGCAAATGATCGAATTTACGGACGTTGTGAAATCCTATCAGCAGGGCAACAATGCCCTCAACGGGATCACCATGCAGATCGCCGACGGAGATTTTGTTTTCCTGGTGGGCCCCTCCGGTTCCGGCAAATCCACCATTATTAAGCTGATCACCGGTGAGCTGAAGCCCACCTCCGGCAGTGTCCATGTAAACGGCTACTCCCTGGAGCGGATCCGCAAGCGGGAGATTCCTTACCTGCGCCGTACCGTGGGCGTTGTGTTTCAGGACTTCCGGCTGATTCCCAACATGACGGTGTATGACAACGTGGCCTTTGCCATGCGGGTCATCGGCGCCAAGGAAAAGGAGATCAAGGAACGGGTACCCTATGTGCTGGAGCTGGTGGGCCTGGAGAATAAGGCGAACCGCCATCCCGGCGAGATGTCCGGCGGTGAGCAGCAGCGGCTTGCCATTGCCCGGGCTCTGGTGAACAACCCCTCCACCATCATTGCCGACGAGCCTACCGGCAACCTGGACCCTGCCAGATCCTTTGAGATTATGGCCCTGCTCCAGGAGATCAACAACCTGGGCACCACCGTCCTGGTGGTCACCCACGAGAGAGATCTGGTGGAGCTTTTCAACAAGCGGGTCATCGCCATCGACGAGGGCGTCGTGGTCAGTGACGGAGAGGGGTACTACGGCTATGAGAATCAATAATATTGGTTACCTGTTGAAGGAAGGCATGCGGGGCATCTTCCTGCATGGCTTTATGTCCTTTGCCGCTGTCTGTGTCACCGTGGCCTGCCTGCTGATCGTGGGCAGCTTCTCCATCCTGGCCTACAACCTGGATGTGATGGTGGAGGACCTGAACCAGACCAGTGAGATTCTGGTTTACATTGACAGCAGTCTTTCCGATGCCGAGGCAAGAAGCGTGGGCACCAAGATTAACGCCCTGGACAATGTGCTCCAGGCGACCTTCGTGTCCCGGGAGCAGGCTTTGGAGAACTTCATTGACGACCACGATAACGATGCCGCTTTGAAGGGCGTACAGGCGGAGGACCTCCGCCACCGGTTTGTGGTGACCCTGGAGGACAACTCCCGCATGGAGGAAACGGACCAGCAGCTCAAGCAGATCCCCGGCGTGGCCCAGACCAACGCGGCCTATGAGCTGGCGGAGGGCTTTACCACCATCCAGGATGTGCTGCACATCGCCTCTGCGGCGCTCATTGCCGTACTGCTGGTGATCTCCCTGCTGATCATCTCCAATACCGTTAAGCTTGCTATGTACGACCGGCGCAATGAGATCGCCATTATGAAAATGGTGGGCGCGACCAACGGCTTTATCCGCCTGCCCTTTATTGTGGAGGGCTTTACCCTGGGCATGACCGGCTCCATCCTGGCCTTCGGCCTGGAATGGGTGATGTATAATGCCCTCGTTGACCGGGTGGCCCAGGTGGATGCCCTGCGGCTGTTCGCTTTCGTTCCGTTCCAGGAGCTGCTGATCCCCATGATCGCCACCTTTGCCGCCGCCGGCCTGTTTGTGGGCATCGTCGGCAGCTGGACCTCCATCCGGAAGTTCATGGACGTGTAACCGGCGCCCCTTGGCGCGCCGGGATCCGGATGGATCCTTTCCCAGCCCTCCGGGGCACAGCAAACCAATGGAGAAAGATATGAAAAAAAGAACCCTGTTTCGATCCTGTTTCGCCCTTTTTCTCACGGCAGTTATGGTACTGTCAGTGTTGCCGGAACAGGCCGATGCCGTTTCCTCCTCGGAGATCAAGGAGGAACTGAATGAACTGAAAAGTCAGAACGCGGAGATCCAGGCCCAGATTAACGGGATCCGCCGGCAGTACAACGCCAACGCCAGTCAGATCCAGGAGCTGGTGGACAACAAGAACGCCATCGACCAGGAAATTGCCCTGCTGCATACCCAGATTATCAATATCAACGATCAGATTTCCGTATACAACCAGCTGATTGCCGACAATCAGGAGGAACTGGAAGTCTCCCAGGATTATCTGGACAGGCTGAATGAACAGAGCAAAGAGCGGATTCAGGCCATGGAGGAGGAGGGGGACCTTTCCTACTGGGAGGTAATCTTCCGCTCCAGCAGCTTTACGGATATGCTGGACCGGCTGACCATGGTGGAGGAAATTGCCGCCGCTGACCAGCGCCGCCTGGAAGACCTGGAAGCTGCCGCCCGGATGGTCCGTGCCATTCAGGAGGAGATGGCGGAGGAAAAACAGGCCCTGGAAGAAAGCCAGACCCAGCTTGCGCAGAGCCAGACCGCCCTGGAGGAGCGCCGGGAGGAATCCGACGGGATCCTTCGGGAGCTGGCAAAGAAACAGGATGAATTCCAGGCGCTGCTGGACGAATCCGAAGCCCTGCAGGACGATCTGATGAAGCAGATCGCCAAGAAAGAAAAGGAATATTCCAACGCCAAGTACCAGGAGGAGCTGGCAAAGCAGGCCCTCCAGGGACAGAATCCCAAGTCCGACGCTACCTGGATCACCCCGGTTTCCGGGTACAAGATCACCAGCCCCTTCGGTATGCGCAAGCATCCCATCCTGGGCTACAATAGAATGCACAACGGCATTGATATGGCATGTGCCCAGGGTACGCCCATCTATGCCACCCGGGCCGGCGTTGTGACGGCGGCATCCTATCAGGCCGGCGGCGCGGGCAACTATGTAAGCATTAACCACGGAGACGGCTTCGCCTCCATCTACATGCACATGACCCACTATGTAGTGTCCGCCGGACAGAACGTGTCCGCAGGACAGCTTATCGGCTATGTGGGAAGCACAGGCCTGTCCACCGGTCCCCACCTGCACTTCGGCATTTCCTATGCCGGAACGTATGTAAACCCCCTTGCCTACATTTAAGCAACGGCGGCACGGAGACGGTGGAAAGCCCACTTCCCTGAAAAGCTGAACCAAAGGAGTTACTTATGAAAAATCGCAAGCGTTTCGTGTCCATACTGGCCGGGCTGATGGCCGCGCTGATGATCCTGACACTGATCCTCAGCCTGCTGCCCACCCGGGCGTCGGCTGCGTCCTCCAGCGAGATTCGGAAACAGATCAATGAGCTGAAGGAGCAGAAGAAAGAGATCCAGACCCAGATCGAGGATCTGAAGGATCAGTACCAGGAAAACGAAAACGAGATCGCGGATATTGTGGCGCGGAAGAACATCATCGATCAGGAGATCGGTCTGCTCCACGCCCAGATTACCAATATCACGGAACAGATTTCCGCTTTCAGCGTGCTGGTGGCGGACAAGCAGGACGAGCTGGATAACGCCCAGTCCCGCTTTGAGCAGATGAACGAGGACTGCAAGGTCCGCATCCGCGCCATGGAGGAGGAGGGCGGCCTGACCTATTGGGAGGTGCTCTTCAAAGCTACCAGCTTTTCCAACCTCCTGGACCGTCTGAACATGGTGGAGGAGATCGCGGCCTCCGACATTCGCAGGCTCCAGGACCTGAGCGACGCGGCGGACGCGGTGGAGGTATCCCGTCAGGAGCTGGCTCTGGAAAAAGAGGAGTTGGACGCTACCAAGGCGGAGCTGGATGCCACCCAGGCCAAGCTGGACGAGAAGCGGCAGGAAGCTGACGAGCTGATTCAGGAGCTTCTTTCTCACGCGGAGGAGCTGGAGGCGCTCCGGGAGCAGAAAGAAAAAGAAGACGAAGAACTGATGGCGCAGATCGCCGAGATGGAGCAGGCCTACAACAGGGCCAAGGAGGAGGAGTGGCTGGCCCATATCGCCACCGCTACCACCGTTGCCCCCACGACCCAGCCCGGCGGTTTGGATTCCGGCGGCAGCGAGAACTCCGGCGGGGGCAATACCTCCGGCGGCAGCACCAGCTGGATTCGCCCCTGCAACTATGTGAAAGTAACCAGTCCATACGGCTTCCGTGAACAGCCCACGGCAGGCGCGTCCAGATTCCACCAGGGTATCGACCTGGGCGCGGCGGCGGGCACCACCATTGTGGCAAGCCGTGCCGGCACCGTCACCTCCGCCGGCTACTCCAATTCTCTGGGATGGTATGTGACCATCAACCACGGAGACGGTTTTTCCTCCATGTACGGCCACATGCTTGGCCCGGCGTATGTGTCCTCGGGCAGCTATGTGTCCCAGGGACAGTCCATTGGCGGGGTGGGCAGCACCGGCATTTCCACCGGTAACCACCTGCACTTTGCCATTTTGTATAACGGCGCTTACCAGAACCCCGCTGCTTACGTCGCGTTCTATTGATACATAGGCATTCTCTCCCACAGCCTGCCGGCTGTGGGAGAATTCTAATTCCCTGC
>CAMCCS010000154.1 GCA_945873295.1 uncultured Clostridia bacterium | reverse complement strand
TGTCTGTTTGCTGCGTTAACCGGACAAGTACATTTGCCCATTAGCATATCATGTTTGATTCAATCTTGCAAGATGAAAGAGGAGTAAACAACGTGGAAAAGAAAGCAAATCACTTCTCGGGACAGCTGGGCTTTGTCCTGGTGGCGGCGGGGAGCGCTGTTGGGGTGGGGAACCTGTGGCGGTTTCCCTACCTGGCGGCCAAGGACGGGGGCGGACTGTTCCTGCTGGTCTATTTCGCCTTGGTGCTGACCTTTGGCTTTACCCTGCTGGTGTCCGATATTGCCATCGGCCGCCGGACAAAAAAGAGCGCCATCGGCGCTTACACGGAAATGAATCCAAAATGGAAGTTCCTGGGGGTCATTACCTTCCTGGTGCCGGTGCTGATCATGACCTACTATACGGTGATCGGCGGCTGGATCACCAAATACGCCCTGGTGTACCTGACCGGACAGGCGGAAGCCGCCGCCCAGGATGGCTACTTCACTTCCTTTATCACTTCCCCGGTTTCTCCCGTTGTGTTCACCCTGCTGTTCACCGGGGTGACGGCGCTGATCGTGTACAACGGCGTTCAGGGCGGCATTGAGCGGGTGTCCCGGTGTATGATGCCGGTTCTGCTGGTGCTGGTGGTTGTGATTGCGGGGTACTCCCTGACCCTGCGGCATACGGATGATGCCGGGCAGCTGCGCACCGGCGTGCAGGGCCTTGTATATTACCTGACGCCCCAGCTGGAGGGACTGACGGTCAAGCGATTTCTGCAAATTCTGCTGGATGCCATGAGCCAGCTGTTCTTCTCCCTCAGCGTGTCCATGGGCATTATGATCACCTACGGCTCCTACGTCAAGCCGGAGGTGAATCTGAACAAAGCCGTGGGGCAGATTGAGTTTTTTGACACCGGCGTGGCCCTGGTGGCAGGCGCCATGATTATCCCGGCGGTGTACGTGTTCTCCGGCACGGAGGGCATGAGCGCCGGCCCCAGCCTGATGTTCATCTCCCTGCCCAAGGTGTTTTCCGCCATGGGGAAGGCCGGCGTGGTGGTGGGTCTGGCCTTCTTTATCAGCGCTATTTTCGCCACTCTGACCTCCTGCGTCTCGGTGCTGGAGTCCATCGTGGCCAACTGCTTGGAGATGTTTCATTCCGGCCGTGAAAAGACGGTACGGGTTCTGACCGTCCTCTACCTGGCCGCTTCCGCAGTGATTGCCCTGGGCTACAGTCTGTTCTACCTGGAAGTGAGGCTGCCCAACGGCTCCGTGGGCCAGCTGCTGGACATCATGGACTACATCAGCAACAGCGTCATGATGCCCTTCATTGCCCTGCTGTCCACCATCCTGGTGGGCTGGATTGCAAAGCCCGACTATGTGATCGAGGAAATGGAACGCAGCGGCCACCGCTTCGGACGGAAAACACTCTACCGGGTGATGATCCGCTACGTCACTCCGGCCATGATGCTGGCGCTGTTTCTGCAATCCACGGGAATTCTGTCCTGACGGAAGCGAACTCCATAAAAAGGCCGGCGCTTTAGTGGGGTGTTCATAAGACAGTTTTATGAACAGCAAGCAGGCGCCTAAGATACTTACACAGGCACCTGCTTGTTGTTTGCAAATAATTTACGCCTATCGAATTGACTTTGCAATGCAAACAGCATATAATATAGATACAAAGAATTGCAAAGGAGTTGTTATTATGGCCAGTACTAATTTTAGCGTCCGTATGGACAGTGACATTAAAAAGCAGTGTGAAACCCTTTATGGGGAATTGGGCATGAATCTGACCACTGCAATCAATGTTTTCCTGCGGCAGTCCCTCCGGGTAGGTGGTTTCCCCTTTGAGGTTAGACTGGATCAGCCGAATAAGGAAACCATCGCCGCGATGTTGGAAGCGGAAAGAATTGCCAAAGATCCTAGTATCAAGCATTATTCCGACGTGGAAGAAGCGCTTCGGGAGCTCAAACGATGAATCGTGATATCGTTTGGACAACGCAGTTCAAAAAAGATTATAAACTGGCACTGAAGCGTCATCTGGATATTGAGCTGCTGGATAACATTATCAGAAGCTTGTCCCGTGGAGAAACGCTGCCGGAGAAGAATCGGGATCATGCACTGACAGGGGATTGGGTCGGGCACAGAGAATGCCATATTCTGCCGGACTGGCTTCTGGTGTACCGCATTGAGGATGATGTCCTGGTGCTCACGCTGGCCCGTACTGGAACACACAGTGATTTGTTTGGAAAATAGGTTGCGACAAAACGGAATGTGTGGAGGTAATCATTGATTAGATTAGAGACAGTCAATCCAGATAATTGGAGACTGAGACTTAAGGCAACACCGCATAATGGGGCAAGGAGATTCGGCGAGAGATTTTGACACAAGCGAAAGTATGAAAAATGTGGGAATACTGGATGTATTTCCCATTTTTCATACTGCACGATTGGGGCAAAAGATCCGCCGAAGCCTGCAGCTCCCATTGTGCGGTGTTGCCTTAAAGTGTCAGATGCACAAAAAAGCTTTGTGGCTGACAGTGCGACTATGCTGGCGAGAGCATACGCATATCGGGAAAGCAGAAGCAAAGCGTATGTCATTTATAACGATACCCTTCCTGTGGGAATGGCATTATATTATGACTGTGCAGAGCTTAACGCATATGACTTAAGTCAGTTGTTTATTGATGAACGGTATCAAGGAAATGGGTTTGGAATGGAAGCGACAAAGCAAATCCTTGATAAAATGAAAAGTGACAGTAAATATGATAAAGTAATTCTTTGTTATATTGATGGAAATGAAGCTGCTAAGAATATGTATGAGAAATTGGGTTTTACATTAACGGGCGACCGTGATGAAGATGAGATTATCATGGAGAAAGCATTAAGATAAATTCCAGTCTGCCGGTTTCTTTCAGTATCCTCCGAAAGAGCGCACTTCTATACGTTTTTTCTTCGTATATACGTTCCGTTTTCCTGTGTTCCAAACAAGGATGTACCTCGCGTCGCTTTGCGACTATCCTGTATATGAAAAACGGCGTGACCGCTTTCGTCACGCCGTTTTAACTGTCTTATGAACGCCGCCCCTTGCGCGCCGGTCTTTTTTGCGATTTCGGGGAAGGTTACAAGACTGCGCCAAAGAAAAGGGGGGGAATTCGTTCCTGCTTTTACATTGCCCGGCGTAAAACGTGTAATATTTCGTTGTAATTGCTGTGATTGGGAGCGATTCCACCTGAGGCAGCTGTCTGTATAAACAGGCGCGGTTCCTTCCAATCTGGTGGAGGTGGCTCCCAATTCATACTTCCCGGTGGATGATGCGGTAGACAAGGTCCATGTCCAGCCCGCCCCGGACGGCATCGGCCAGCAGGTCATATTGGCGCTCCTTGTATTCCTGCAGGTCGAAGGTGCCTAAGGCGGCAAAGTCCAGACCCTTTTGCGCACAAATGGCCCTCAGAATCTCATCGCTCACGCCGGGCGCATCGAAAATGCCGTGGATGTAGCTGCCGTAGACATTGCCCTTTCCCTGCAAGGGCGGCAGCTGCTCCTGACTGCGGCCCATGTGGATTTCGTAGCCGGTATAGTCCATTCCGTTCAGAATTGACAGCATCCCGGTGACGCCGGTGAAGATCCCGGAAACCTGGGCCTGCACCTTTTCTCCCAGGAAAACCGTGTCCATGTCCAGCAGTCCCAGCCCCTGAATTTCGGTGGTTCCGGCAGATTCCACCTGCTCCGGGTCGCAGACGGTGCGGCCCAGCATCTGGTAGCCGCCGCAAATACCAAAAATCAGGGTGCCTGCCGACGCCGCTTTCAGAACCGCCGCCTCCAGGCCGGACTGGCGGAGCCATTTCAGGTCGGCAATGGTGCTTTTTGTGCCGGGGAGCAGGATCATATCCGGGCTGTGCAGGTCCGAAACCCGCTCCACATAGCGCAGCGATACATTGGCGTACCCCTCAAAGGGGGCAAAATCCGTGAAGTTGGAGATTCTCGGAAGGCGGATCACCGCAATGTCCAGGAGCTTCCGCTCCGTGGTTCTGGCAAACCGCTCGGTGAGACTGTCCTCATCGTCAATGTCCACATGGGTATAGGGGATAACCCCTGCCACCGGAACGCCGCAGAGCTCCTCCAGAATCCGGATGCCCGGCTCCAGGATGGATCGATCTCCCCGGAATTTGTTCACGACGGTGCCTTTGATTCGCTTTTGTTCATCCTCTTCCAGCAGGGCCACGGTTCCATAGAGCTGGGCAAAGACACCGCCCCGGTCAATATCACCCACCAGCAGCACCGGGGCATCCACCAGCCTGGCAAGACCCATGTTCACAATGTCTTCCTGCTTCAGGTTGATCTCCGCCGGGCTTCCGGCACCTTCGATGACGATGATGTC
>CAMCCS010000153.1 GCA_945873295.1 uncultured Clostridia bacterium | reverse complement strand
TTCGGTTCGTCGGTCGGTTCGTCCGCATCCTTCGAAGTGTCGGTCGGAGTGTCCGATACCGTGTTCGTGCTTTCCGGAGCAAGGTCCGTAACAGTCGTTGTTGCGGTGCTCTCCTCGCCGTCTGTGGCGTAGGCAGTAACCATCATGGCGCTGAGGGCAAAAAGGCACATTGCGGTGCAGATCAACATCCGCATCGCATGTCTTTTGGCTCTGGGCCGCATTCTTGCTTTCATGTGCACCCCTTCTTTCCTGGGTAGTTTCGATGGTGGGTCAAGACAATTTTTCCCTTCACGGCTTGTCCGCGTTGTTCTTGTTGTATTCCTCTATCTGCTGGATGATTCCCTGCGCCGCTTCTATAAGCTCGGCGTCCTGTCCACTGGTGAGTGTCATCTCCATGTCCTGCGCCGCCTTATCATAGTCAAGCAGCTGTACATAGCAGACGCCCCGGTTATAGTAGCAAAACTGTGTCAAAAAGCCCTGTTCTATTGACGTGGTGAAATCCGCGGCGGCCTCTTCATATCGGTGCAGAGCCAGCAGAGACACGCCTCTGTAGTAGGCATTTCCTGTAAGCTCCAGCCCCAGCTTTTCCGCTTCGTCCAGATACTTCACAGCTTCCTCGTATCTTTCCAGCAGCATCATCGACGCCCCCAGCCGCTGATACATAAGCTCCGGGGTGTTGAGCCGGGCTTCTGTTTCCAGAAGCTCCACTCCGTACTGCGCCGTCTGCTGGTATTCTCCCCGCTCAAAGGAGCAGAGCATGATCTGTTCTATGCAGGCTCCTTCGTCATAACCGAAGTCTATGGCCTGCCGGAAACCTTCCTCGGCCTCGTCAAGTCTTCCAAGCTGCATAACGCAGGCGGCTCTCAGAAACAGGGCCACAGAGTAGTAGTCTGAATCCTGGCTGGTCTTTTCGAGATACCTGTCAAACTTCCCGAGAGCCTCTTCGTAGTTTCCCGAAAGGAAGCTGCAGCGAAGAGCGTTCAGATAATGGGATTCATCGCTGCTCTGCTTTTCATAAAGCAACACATACTCTGCCATGGCGGCACTGTAGTCGTTCAGGCTCTCATAAAGCCGCGCCAGAGAAAGCCTTGTATTCAAATCCTCCGGAGCAAGCTCCACATATCTTTCAAGCGCTTCCATGGCCTTCCGGCTGTCTCCTTCTTCAAGCGCCAGCTGCGCATTCAGAAGCAGAGCCTCAAGGGAAGCTTCGTTCAGTTCCAGCGTCCTGTCAAGAAGCTGCCTTGCCCTGTCCGCATTTCCGCACATCACATATACCGATGCCGTTTTCAGACAGAGTTGTGAGAGCGCTTCATTTTCCAACCCCTCGCTGAGTTCCAGCACCTTCTCCAGATAGCCCGCCGCTTCCTGATACTTTTCTTCCGATATGGCAAGATCGGCCAGCAGGTTGTATGCATCGGCGGGGCTCTGCGTTTGCGCTTCCCCATTTTGTATTTCTTCACCGGCTGACTCCTGTCTGTTCCCGGAGCCGCGCACGCCGGTCACCGAGGGCATGACCAGGGAGATAATCAGCGCTGCCGCAAGCGCCATAGCCAGCGCTCTCAGCACAAACGGCCAACGGCTTTTTTCCGTATTGTTTTCAGTCACGCAAGCCAAGCCCCCCTTTTAATCAAATGTCATATTCATACCCTGCATAATAGCATCCTTTTGGGCAGAAGTTTATCCTTTTATGTCCCCCTGTACGCCTGCCGGGGAGGAAATTTCCGAAACGGTCCCGCTTTGCTTCGTTTGTGATCCCATACCCGCCTTCGGGTTGTATTTCATAATAAAGAGTTCCAAGCTTTCCTTCAGCACTTCTATCTGCGATTTCAGATAAAATTCGTCCTCGAACAATGCGTAATGTACGCAGGCGCGAATCAGAATGAAGATCAATGGTGTCAGCTTTTGATAGGGAATGCCGAGTTTGTTCTCCAGGATTTTTGCGTATTCGGTATAACGCTGATCCACTCCGGAAAAGAATTTCTGACCGTACTGTCTGTATTTCGGGTGCGTATACACCTGGTACATCAGCCTGTACTTCTTTCCGTGTTTTTCTGCCGTCCAGTAGGGTATCTCGTCAATAAACCGCCATAGGTCCGGCACATCGACTGGGGCTTTTGCCATAAACTCAGCTTCCACCTTGGTCATACAGTATTCGGTGGATTGGATGATCAGATCGTCTAAGTCCTTGAAATATGTATAGAGCTTTGTATGATTGAATCCGCATTCGCTTGCCAGCACCCGGATGCCGGTTCCATGCAGGCCGCGCTCTGCAAAGCAGTCATAACATTTTTCCATCAATTCCACTTTCCTGGCATACCATTGTTCCTCTGTATAGTTTGCCATCTTATCACACCTTTTCGACAGACCGTTCGTTCTAAATAAAATATACCATATCCATACAAAAAAATCAACCCTTCTATCCATCATCTGCCGCATTTCTTTTCGACACAAAAGGAGTGTGCTCTTCCTTTGTATGACGGCTGATCTACGTTTTTCTTTGTTTAAGCAGTTCTTCCTATTGAAAAAACGCTGTTTGTGCGGTATAATGAATAAACTATGCAGGTTCCGCGCATTTCCCCGCCTGCAGCATCTGTCCGAACAAAATGGCGGAGAAATGGCGTAAAATCCAAGACACAAGCCAAAAACCATTGCAAATAAAGGAGTTTTGCAAATTATGAAATTAGGTATCGTCGGGCTTCCCAACGTGGGCAAATCCACGCTCTTCAATGCCATCACCAACGCGGGGGTCCCCGCGGACAACTATGCGTTCTGCACCATTGACCCCAACGTGGGCGTGGTGTCCGTGCCGGATGAAAGGCTAACATGGCTGTCCGACCTGCACAAGCCCAAGAAGACCACCCCCGCTGTCATTGAATTCGTAGACATTGCAGGCCTTGTGAAGGGCGCTTCCAAGGGTGAGGGCCTGGGCAACAAATTCCTGAGCAATATCCGCACCACCGACGCCATCGTCCATGTGGTCCGGTGCTTTGAGGATTCCAACGTGACCCACGTGGAGGGAACCACCAATCCCATCCGGGACATTGACATCATCAACCTGGAGCTGGTCATGGCGGATATTGAGATGGTGGAGCGCCGGGTGGACAAGTGCCAGAAGGCCGCCAAGAGCGGTGATAAGCGCTTTGCCCGGGAGGCGGAGGTCTTCACCCGGCTTCTGGACCACCTGAACCAGGGAAAGCTGGCCCGGACCTTTGACGGAAGCGACGAGGACATGGCCCTCATTGCAACCTCCGACCTGCTGACACTGAAAAAGACCATTTATGTCGCGAACCTGTCGGAAAGCGAAGTCAACGCTCCCGAAGAAAACAAGCATTACCGGGCGGTGAAGGCCCTGGCCGATGCCGAGGGCAGCCAGTGTCTTCCCATCTGCGCCAAGCTGGAAGCCGACATTGCCGAGCTGGACGATCCCGAGGAAAAGGCCATGTTCATGGAGGAATTGGGCGTGCAGGAAAGCGGCCTGAGCCGGCTGATCCGCAGCTCCTACGCTCTGCTGGGCCTGATCTCCTTCCTCACCGCAGGCTCCGACGAGTGCCGGGCCTGGACCATCAAGCAGGGCACCAAGGCCCCCCAGGCCGCGGGCAAGATCCATACGGACTTTGAGCGGGGCTTCATCCGGGCAGAGGTCATCGCCTTTGAGGATATGAAGGCCTGCGGCACCATGGCCGCCGCCAAGGCAAAGGGCCTGGTCCGCAGCGAGGGCAAGGAATACGTCATGAAGGACGGCGACATTGTCAATTTCCTGTTTAACGTATAACCCTGCAGGATCATCATTTTATGCGTTCTAAAAATCGCTCCGACTGCTTTCTGGTTTACCGCTCTGCCAGCCATACCTACCTGCGGCTGTTTCTTCTCGGGTTTCCCTGGCTGTGCGTGGTGCTGGCGGAATATACGGGTTTCTCCCCGTTCTACGCGGTGGCTGCCTGCATGTTTCTTGTCTGCTACCCCTTTCTGGTTGTGATGTGCGCCGTTTTAAAGCTGGATAGCCTTGGCGTTCACCTGCTCCGGCCTTTCAAGTCACTGCACATTGCCTGGGAGGATGTCCGCTTCACCGGGTGTCTGACCATAAGGTACATGGGAAGCGCCGCTCCCGCGAATCTTCGGTACTTTTCCACCAAACCGGTAGCCGCCTCGGTCACAGGCCAGCCTCACCTGCCCCAGCCCACCGGGGATTTCCTGTTTGCCATGGCCCAGCCCGGATTGGAGGAAGCCATTGCCCGGTATCATAAAGAATCCTTTCAAAAGATGTAAATCTCACAAAATATGCCCCCGTATGGCCGCAGCTATACGGGGGCAATTCTTTAAGGGCAGCACCGCATAATGGGGCAAGGAGATTCGGCGAGAGATTTTGACACAAGC
>CAMCCS010000152.1 GCA_945873295.1 uncultured Clostridia bacterium | reverse complement strand
TTATGAAACGGGAGGACTACATCAGCTGGGACGAGTATTTCATGGGCATCGCCATGCTGGCGGCAAAGCGGAGCAAGGACCCCAACACCCAGGTGGGCGCCTGCATCGTGTCCCAGGACAACATCATCATTTCCACGGGCTACAACGGCATGCCCAAGGGCTGTTCCGATGACGAATACCCCTGGGAGCGGGAGGGGGCGCAGACCAAGTACCCCTATGTGGTCCACGCGGAGCTGAACGCCATCCTCAACGCCAACGGGCGGGACCTGCGGGGCAGCCGGCTGTATGTGGCCCTGTTTCCCTGCAACGAGTGCGCCAAGGCCATCATCCAGAGCGGCGTAAAGGAAGTGCTGTACCTTTCCGATAAATACGCGGACAGCGCCGCCACCCTGGCCTCCAAGCGGATGCTCACCTCCGCCGGGGTAAAATTCACCCAGCTCACCACCGACCTCAAATCCATCACATTGGACTTTGTCCCCCCGGAGAAAGCCGGCTGCTGAGGGCCGAAAACTCACCCATCACCCATGGAGGCATTCTATGTATCCCTATCAAAATCCATCCCTTTCCCCGGAAGAGCGGGCCCAGGACCTGCTTTCCCGGATGACTTTAGACGAAAAGGTCGGCCAGCTGAGCCAGCGGCTCTACGGCTTCCGGTGCTTTACCCGGGAGGGCGACGAAATTACCCTCACCGATGAATTCCGGGAGGAGGTCGCACGCTACTCCGGTCTCGGCGCGCTCTACGGCCTGCACCGGGCGGACCCCTGGTCCGGGCGTACCTTTGAAACCGGCCTGGATGGGGCGCTGTCCCCGAAAGCCGCCAATATGGTGCAGAAATATGTCATTTCCCACTCCCGGCTGGGGATCCCGGTGCTCCTGAGCACCGAATGCCCCCACGGCCACCAGGCCCTGGACGGCTGGCTTCTGCCTGTCAATCTGGCGGTGGGAGCCTCCTTCTGCCCGGAGCTGGTGAGGGAAGCCGCAAAGGTCAGCGGCAGGCAGCTGCAGGAAATGGGCATTCACCTGGCCCTGGTCTCCGCCCTGGATGTGCTCCGGGACCCCCGGTGGGGCCGGAGTGAAGAATGCTTCGGGGAGGACCCCTACCTTGCCGGACAGATGGCCGGGGCCGTGGTAGAGGGTATCCGCAGCCAGGGCGTAGCCGTTGTTGCCAAGCACCTGTGCGCCCAGGGAGAGACCACCGGGGGCGTCAATGCCAGCGCCGCCCGGATCGGCCCCCGGGAGCTGCGGGAAATTCACCTGCCTCCGGTAAAGGCCTGTGTGGATGCCGGAGCGGAAGCCTTCATGGCCGCCTACAATGAAATTGACGGTACCTACTGCCACGCAAATCACTGGCTCCTGACGGAGCTTCTCCGGGACGAGTACGGCTTCCGGGGCTTTGTCATGTCCGACGGCGTGGCCATCGACCAGCTGGACGCGGTGACCGGGGATCGGGCCGCCTCCGGCGCTCTTGCGGTAAGCTCCGGCGTGGACATGGGCCTGTGGGACACCGGCATCCAGAAGCTGCCGGAGGCGGTGGAGCGGGGCCTGATTTCCCAGGAGACCATTGACACCGCCGCAAAGCGGATCCTGACCCTGAAATTCCGGCTGGGGCTGTTTGAAAATCCCTATGTGCCGGAGGACACCACCTGGCAAAGCTGCAATGATGAAAAATACCCCCAGGGCAGGCTCCTGGCAGAGCACACCCCCGTCCTGCTGAAAAACGACGGGTGTCTTCCCCTGGCTCCCGGAACGAAACTCCTGGTCACCGGCCCCAATGCCGACAATATCTACAACCAGCTGGGCGACTACACCCCGCCCCTGCGCCCCGGCACCGGTACCACGGTGCGCCGGGGGCTGGAAGCGCTGACGGATGTCCGGTATGTCCCCGGCTGCTCTCTGTTCGGCGGCAGTGATGAGGAACTCCAGGCCGCCGTGGAGGCGGCTATGGACTGTGACTGCATCGTCGCCGTGGTGGGCGGCTCTTCCAGCCGGTTTGCCCTGCAGGGTGCTTTTGATGACAACGGGGCCATGAAGTCCCAGGAAACGCTCACCATGGACTGCGGGGAAAACGTGGACAGCGCAGGCTTGAAGCTCCCCGGGCGGCAGCTGGAGCTCCTGGCCCGGCTGAAGGAAACGGGAAAGCCCCTCGTTACCGTGGTCATCGCGGGCCGTCCCTACGAAATGGCGGAAATTTCCCGGCTGTCCGACGGAATTCTGTACTGCTTCTACCCCGGCCCCCTGGGGGGCGAGGCCATTGGAAAAATGCTCATGGGCCAGCTGGAGCCCGCCGGACGGCTGAGCGCGAGCCTGCCGGACGATGCCGCCCGGCTGCCGGTATACTACAACGCCAAGGATTCCTACCGGCCCATGGCCTACTACGACGGGATTCCCGCCGTGACCTACGGCTTTGGCGCGGGGCTCAGCTACACCGCCTTCCAGTTCCGGCTGGAAGCTGCCCCCGGGAAAGACGATCTGTCCGTCACCGCCGCGGTGACCAACACGGGAAGCCGTCCCGGCTGGGCTGTTCCCCAGCTGTACCTGCATAGGACCCAGGGCATCGCCACCTCTCGGGTGCGGCAGCTGTGCGGCTTCCGGAAGCTCCTCCTGGCCCCCGGGGAGACCGTGACAGTGCATATTCCCATCCCGGAGGACGCCCTTAAACAGTTTGACGGCAGCGGAAAGGCGGTCTGCGTTCCCGGGAGAATACAGTGGTTCCTCTGCGACAGCGGCGAAACGAAGCTTTCCGGCCAGTTCGTTCTGTAATTGCCCGTGTGGGGCGCACAACCAGCTGCATTCCAGAATATGTGTCATTCCGAGCCCGTGATCACTAGTGACCCGGGAATCCCCGTCGAATTCCAGGCAGCCTATCGTTATCCATTCGTAGGGGCGGTCATTGACCGCCCGAAAAACGTATCGATTTCCAGCTGAATTCACGTGATATGGTACCTTTTCGCCGAAAGAAATGGGAATAGGGTCACCTTTTCCTGCCGGGCGCTCAATGAGCGCCCCTACGGAGTGTGGCGTCTGTGATTCGGAAATTCGCGGGGATTGCCAGGTCAGTAGTGCGCTACTTTATCGCAATGACATGGAATTCGGGTGTGGAAATCTCTCTCGTACAGCAGACCGCAAAACAATTAACGTGTCATTCCGAACCAGTCCGCAGACTGGTGTGGGAATCTCCTTCGTCATTGTGACCACATTCTTCTATTGATGGGGATTACCACTGAAGCCGGCGCGCTGGTTCGCAATGACACAAATAAAGAGGCCGTGTGCTTCTAAAGACAGAGATTGTCATGTCAGCCGACGGACTGGTTCGAAATAACCGAAAAGTCGATATTTCGCAGGAGGAAAGCATCCCTATGGAAAAGAAAACACTGTACCGGGAGCATAGCGGCTACACCCTCATGCCTTTCCCCGCGGGACAGGGAGACAAATACTACACCGAATGCCTGCACAAGCTGGACCCGGAGGTGGCCCGGCTCACCGGGACCGCACAGGTGCCCCCGCGGGAGGCCGTGGTACAATACTATGACCGGGCCGTTTCGGACCCTGACCGGTTCGACTTCCTCATCGTCGCTCCCGACGGGCGGTTCATCGGGGAAAGTGTCCTCAACGAACTGGACCGGGATGCCCGCCGGGCCAATTTCCGCATTGTGATCTTTGACCGGAGCCACTTCTGCCAAGGGCTGGGCTCCTGGGCGGCGGCAGAGACTGTGGACTTTGCTTTCCGGGAGCTGGGACTTGCGGCCCTGGAGCTGGACGTCTTCTCCTTTAACCCCCGGGCAAAGCATGTGTACGAAAAGCTGGGCTTTCAGGAAACCGGCAGGGAGGCGCTGCCGGACTGTGGGGACAATGCCCAGGACATCTTCATGGCCCTGTCCCGGGGCCGGTGGAACGCCCTCAAAAATGGGGATACCCTCTGAAAAAGGGCTTGACTTTCCTGGGAATTATGCTATAATGTTCTTCGTCCCGGTTCGGAGGCTTAGCTCAGCTGGTTAGAGCGCATGCTTCACACGCATGAGGTCACAGGTTCGAGTCCCGTAGTCTCCACCAATAAAAAAGCACCGCTGTAAGCGGTGTTTTTTTATTGGTGAAGCAAGGGGCTCGAACCCATTTAAATCCGGCAGTCCGGTGGACTGCCGGTCGACCAGTTCTCAAACTGGTCGAAACCATGATTAAATCGAGTCCCGTAGTCTCCACCAGAAAAAAGCACGCTGAAAAGCGTGCTTTTTTCAACGAAATAAATCCCTTACGGGATTTGTGATATTTGCTGCGCAAGTGAAATACGCCTGCGGCGTGTGAAATGCGCGGCTCGCGCGTGAGGGGATTTATTTCATTTCACTTTCCGCGTAAGCGGAAAATTTCACAATGATCGCAGATCATTATTTCACATCCAAAGGATATTTCACTTCATATTGCCTCCATCAATACC
>CAMCCS010000151.1 GCA_945873295.1 uncultured Clostridia bacterium | reverse complement strand
CGACAGGATGGTCACGAACTGTCCTATGAAATTGGTTGTATTATACCAGGGAAAAAAGGAAAAGTCAAGATTGTATTCTGCCCCCGCCTTTGCTATAATGCTTTTCAGCGGGATGCGCGCAGAGGATTCCGCGCATCCACAATAAAGAGAAGCGAGGTAACCCCATGCAGAAAAACATTAACCCTGTGGACAAAAATTCTCCGGAGTATCTTCTGAAGCAGGTCGCCGGAGGCCGGTACTCCCTGCTGCTGATCCTGATTTTCACCGTCGTGAACCTGGTTCTGCTGCTTGTCGATGCCAACCGGTATTTCCTGTTCTCCGCCTCCGTTCCCTACTATTTCACCGCTTTCGGCATGGGGATGGACAGCGCCTTCTCCAGCGGCATCGGAACCTACACCATCACGGCCCTGGTGATCAGCCTGATGATCCTTGGCGTATATCTGGCCTGCTGGCTGCTAAGCAAAAAGCACATCGGCTGGCTGACCGCCGCGCTGGTGCTGTTCTGTGTCGATACCGCAGGATTGCTTGTCTTTTCTTATATATTCCAAACCACCAATTTGCTGGACATCCTGCTCCACGCCTGGGCGATCTATGAGCTTGCCTATGCCATCCGCTGCGCCGGAAAGCTGAAAAACCTCGCCCCCCAGCCCGAGACGCCTGCTTACAACGCAGGTCCGGAAATCCCGTAAGAAGACATACCCTCCAAAGCGCCGCTTCCAAACTGGGAAGCGGCACTTTTTGGGGGGCGGTGGGGTCAGCCTGCCAAAAAGGTCTGCTGCAAATATTGGAGCAGGGTCTGGCAGACAACGGAACTGACTGTCTTGGATAAGGCCAGTCCAATGGTACGGCAGCAGGGCGGGTCCAGCGGCCTGCACGCAAGCCCCGCGTCCTTTCCGAATGCCTCCATCACCAGTTCCTGGGATACCGTGACGCCCAATCCGTTTCGGACAAAGGCCATGATGAGGGTGTCATCCCGGAAGCTGTACCGAACCCTGGGCTTCACGGAGCATTTGGACAGAAGACTTTGAATATCATTGTCGCAGCCGGGCGTCTCCGCAATCAAGGGAGAACGGAACAGTTCCGGAAGACTGACCCGTTCCTGCTGTGCCAGGGGATGATCCTCCGGAAAAACGGCACAGAGGGGATCGTCATGCAGCGGATAGAACCGCAAGTCATCTGCAAGAATCGAGGACAGAAAGCCACAATCGACCTGTCCCCGGAGGATCCACTGCCGGATCTCATCATAGTTGCCGTCCAGAATCTCCACGGTGACCTTGGGGTAATGCTCCTGGAAATGACGGATGATCCCGGGGACCCACATGGCGGTCACACTGGAGAAGCTCCCAACCCGCAGCTTTCCCTCAACATCACGGCTGATGTGAAATGCCGCCTGACGAAGCTTGGCTTTCTGATTGACCATTTCCTGAATATAGGGGACCAGCCTTGCCCCGTTATCCGTAAGGATCACACCCCGTTTGCCCCGGGCAAAGAGCTGGACGCCAAGTTCCTCTTCCAGCCCCGCCATCATCTGACTGATGGCGGATTGGGTATAGCTCAGCGCCTCCGCGGAGGCGCTGAAGCTCCCCGTCTCGCACACCTTTAAAAAAATCTCATACCGGTCCTTTTGTTCCCGCATTGGATTCACCCATTAAATAAATTAATATACCGTATTAACATCATTAAGTTTACTGATAGTATATCATATGCTATACTCCTTTTGCAAGCTCGCAAAAAGGAGAATATTTCACAATGGTGAAGAATGAAAACAGTTTTTCCGGACAAATTGGCTTTGTACTGGCAGCAGCCGGCAGCGCGGTTGGTGTCGGAAACCTGTGGCGTTTTCCCTATCTGGCGGCAAAGGACGGCGGAGGACTGTTTTTGCTGGTTTATTTCGGATTGGTAGTAACCTTCGGCTTTTCCCTGCTGACCTCCGACATTGCCATCGGCCGCCGCACCGGAAAAAGCGCCATCGGCGCCTACGGGCAAATGCGCCCTAAGTGGCGTTTTCTTGGAATCCTCACCTTTCTTGTTCCCGTCCTGATCATGACCTACTACGCTGTTATCGGCGGCTGGATCACCCGGTACGCCGTTGTCTACCTTACCGGACAGACAAACGCAGCCGCACAGGATGGATATTTTACCGCATTTATCACATCTTCCCTGTCTCCGGTTATCTATGCCCTTGTATTCATGGCCGTTACCGCCTTGATTGTCTACAAGGGGATTCAGGGCGGCATTGAGCGGGTCTCCCGGTATCTCATGCCGGCACTTCTGCTGCTCGTGATCTTCATAGCCCTCTACTGTCTTACCCTTCGCCATACGGATCCCGCAGGGCAGACCCAAACGGGCATCGCGGGCTTCCTGTATTATATCACACCCCATTTTGAGGGACTGACCGTCGGGCGTTTTCTGCAGATTCTGTCCGACGCCATGAGCCAGCTGTTCTTCTCCCTGAGTGTGTCCATGGGAATCATGATTACCTACGGCTCCTATGTAAAGCCGGAGGTCAATCTGAGCCGCTCCGTCAGTCAGATCGAGTTTTTCGATTCGGGCGTAGCGCTGCTGGCAGGCGGAATGATCATCCCCGCCGTGTTCGTCTTCTCCGGTACGGAGGGGATGGACGCAGGTCCCGGTCTCATGTTCGCGGCGCTGCCCAAGGTTTTTGCTGAAATGGGAAAAGCCGGAACCGTCATCGGCTTTCTGTTCTTTGTCACCGCCATTTTTGCCACACTGACCTCCTGCATTTCCGTGCTGGAATCCATTACCGCCAACTGTATGGAGATTTTCCACACCGGGCGGAAAAAGACGGTCCTCATTCTCTCCGGGATCTACCTTGCCGCCTCCGCCGTAATTGCCTTGGGCTACAGTGTATTCTATTTTGAGGTCCGGCTTCCCAACGGCAGCGTGGGGCAGCTGCTGGATATCGCCGATTACGTCAGCAACAATGTGATGATGCCCCTGATTGCCCTGCTTTCCTCCATTCTCATCGGGTGGATCGCAAAACCGGATTTCGTGATTGAAGAAATGGAGCGCAGCGGCCATCCTTTCCGGCGCAAAGGACTTTACCGGGTGATGATACGGTATATCGTTCCAGTAATGATGTTCATTCTCTTTTTGCAGTCCACAGGGATTCTATCCTGAAAAACACTGCCGTTTCCAAAAATGGAAGCGGCAGCGTTTTTATCTTAGGGCAGCACCGCATAATGGGGCAAGGAGATTCGGCGAGAGATTTTGGCACAAGCGAAAGTATGAAAAATGCGGGAATACTGGATGTATTTCCCATTTTTCATACTGCACGATTGGGGCAAAAGATCCGCCGAAGCCCGCAGTTCCCATTGTGCGGTGTTGCCTTAGGGGTCTTATTTCTTTCCGTCCAGCTTGTCCAGCATATCCCAGACGCCCCACATATACATGATGCCCAGAGCCCGGTCATACAGGCCATAGCCGGGGCGGACGGTTCCGGGGCCCTCGCCCCATAGGTGACGGCCGTGGTCCGGGCGGATGTAGCCGTTAAAGCCGCAGTCATGGTAGGCTTTCAGAATGTCCAGAATGCCGGTGTCACCGTCACAGTCTCGGTGGGAGGCTTCACTGAAGTCCCCGTTGGGGAAGTGCTTGACATTGCGGATATGGGCAAAGGCGATCCGGTCGCAGTGCTTGCGGATGATTTCCGCCACATTGTTCTCCGGGTTGGCGTTCAGGCTGCCGGAGCACAGGGTCAGGCAGTTATAGGGATTATCCACCATCTTCAGGAACCGGTCAATGCTCGGGCCATCCACCAAAAGCCGGGGCAGGCCGAAAATATCCCAGGGGGGATCGTCCATGTGAATGGCCATTTTCACGTCACATTCGGCACAGGTGGGCATGATGGCCTCCAGGAAATATTTGAGATTGGCCCACAGCTTTTCATGGTCAACGCCTGCGTAGGCTTTGAACAGCTCGTCGAGCTTCGCCATCCGCTCCGGCTCCCAGCCGGGGAAGGACATATCGTACTTCTCGGTAAAGCCCAGGATATACTTTGCCATGGCGTTGTAATCGTCCTGGATCATGTTCTTCTGGTAGTACAGGGCGGTGGAGCCGTCCCCAACCGGATGGAAGAGGTCCGAGCGGGTCCAGTCAAACACCGGCATAAAGTTATAGCAGATAACCTTTACCCCAAATTTGGACAGATTGCGGATGCACTGCTTATAATTTTCAATGTACATGTCCCGGGTGGGCAGACCGATCTTGATGTCATCGTGGACATTGACGGACTCCACCACGTCCATGTTAAAGCCGTACACATCCAGCTGCTTCTTTACCTCGGCGATCTCCGCTTCCTCCCAGATTTCTCCGGGCATCTTGTGGTGCAGCGCCCAGACGATGGTGGTCACACCGGGAATCTGCTTAATATCCGAGAGCTTGATATTGTCGTTGCCTTCACCGTACCAGCGAAAACCCATCTGCATTG
>CAMCCS010000150.1 GCA_945873295.1 uncultured Clostridia bacterium | reverse complement strand
CGGGAGGGCTACGGCACCACCGAGTGCGTCACCGCCTCCTGCCTGACCCCCAAGGACTATGCCCGGGCCGGGTCCATCGGCGTGCCCTTCCCGGATACCTATTATAAAATCGTCACCCCCGGCACCGTGGACGAGGTGGGCCCCAATATTGAGGGCGAAATCTGCGTCTCCGGCCCCACGGTCATGCTGGGCTACATGGACAACCTGGAGGAGACCCGTCAGGCCCTCCGGCGGCATTATGACAACCGGATCTGGCTCCATACCGGCGACCTGGGCCACATGGACCAGGACGGCTTTGTGTACTTCCGCCAGCGGATCAAGCGGATGATCATTACCTCCGGCTACAACGTCTACCCCTCCCAGCTGGAAAACATCATTGACGGCCACGAAAAGGTGCTGCTGTCCTGCGTCATCGGCGTGAAGGATCCCTACCGGGTTCAGCGGGTGAAGGCCTATGTGGTGCCCATGCCCGGAGTGGAGCCCACAGAGGAATTAAAGCAGGAGATCCTTTCCTACTGCTCCCAGCGCATCGCCAAATACGCCATGCCCCGGGAGCTGGAATTCCGCAAGGAGCTTCCCAAGACCTTGGTGGGTAAGGTTGCCTACCGGGTGCTGGAGGAGGAAGCCAACGCCCAGGAGCAGCAGCCGTGAAAAAGCGGATCTGGGAGCTGGACGCCCTGCGGGGGGTGTGCATCCTGGGCATGGTCATTGTCCACTTTGTCTATGACCTGGTGGAACTCTACGCCCTGGTGCCGATGGCATACCCTGCGTGGTTCGCGTTCATCAAGGACTGGGGCGGGGTGCTGTTTCTTCTCCTGTCCGGCACCTGCGCCACCCTGGGAAGCCGCAGCACCCGGCGGGGGCTTGTGGTCTTTGCCTGCGGCATGGTCTGTACCCTGGTGACATTGGGCATGTACCTTCTGGGCTTTGCCGGGAAAGAGATTATCATTTACTTCGGGGTGCTTCACTGCCTGGGCGTGTGCATGCTCCTGTGGGGCGGCTTTAAGAAGCTTCCCACAGGGGGCCTTGCCGCGCTGGGCGTGGTGCTCACCGCCGCGGGACTGTGGCTCCGGGGACAGCTTTTCAGCTTCCCCTGGCTTACGGTGCTGGGCTTCGTGCCGGAGGGGTTTGCTTCCTCGGACTATTTTCCTCTGCTTCCCAATCTGGGGTTTTTCCTCCTGGGGGCGGTGCTGGGAAGAACGGTGTACCGGGAAAAAACCACCCTGCTTCCCAAGGTCAATGAGAAAAATCCCGCCGTCCGGTTTTTCACCCTCTGCGGCCGGCACTCCCTGGCAATTTACCTTCTCCACCAGCCCGTCCTGGCCGGGATTATGACAGCTGCGGCGATGATTGTTCGCGGGTAATTCGACTTCCCGGTCATTGCAAGCCCCGACTTCCCGGTCATTGCGATAAAGTAGCGCACACTGGCGTGGCAATCTCCATCTTTAGAAGGATGCGGTCACAATGACGAGGGAGATTCCCACACCAGTTTGAGAACTGGTTCGGAATGACACGTAATTTGATTTGCGGCCTGCTGTACGATGGAGATTCCCATACCCCAACTATAATCCCAACTATAATAATCTGCCGCGAAGCGGTACCATAATTGTCAATTCCCTACAAGAGGTAGCTTATGAACGAGAATCTGTCACGCAAACTATATCCCCTCCTGGGGCTTGCCCTGGGGCTGGTGGGGGCGGGGTGCCGCTTTCTGCTCTACGCCCTGGGCATGGACGAAA
Organism: uncultured Clostridia bacterium; assembly: GCA_945873295.1. GTDB lineage: Bacteria > Bacillota > Clostridia > Oscillospirales > Oscillospiraceae > Faecousia. The sequence goes on along the minus strand of CAMCCS010000150.1, from coordinate 2,773 downwards.
AGGGCCTGCTCGTGCCCGGGCACCCGGCAGCTATGCTTCTGTGGGTGGTGACTGCCGCCGCCGTTCTTACGGCGGTGCTGGCAGCCATGACCTTCCGGGAGGACAATAAGGCTCCGGACGAAACCTGCCGCTCCATCCCCGAGGCCCTGGGCACCGCCGTTATGGCCCTGGGCGTGCTCAGCACCCTGCTTCTGTCGGAAAATAACGGCATCGCCACGCTGCTGCGGCTGCACCGGATCCTTTCGGTGCTGGCCTTTTTCTGTCTGCTGGCGGCTGCCGTGTTCCGCCTCATGGGAAAGCCCGTGCCCTTCGGCTGCTATGCCGGGGCCGCGGTGTTCTTCTTCGTCCATGTGGTCACCCGCTACCGGGCCTGGAGCGGCAATCCCCAGATGGCGGACTATCTTCACGCCCTGGGAGCGGGGCTGTGCCTGTCCCTGGTTTCCTATTATGAAACCGCCCTGGTTGTGGGCCTGGGGGGCCGCCGCCAGCGCTTTGCCCTGGGCATCCTGGGCATCTTCTGCTGCGTCGCTGCTGCCGCCCGGGGGGAGTACCCGGCGCTGCACCTGTGCGGTGCCGTCTGGATCCTCAGTGTGCTGCTGACGGTTCGCCCCGGGGAAAGCAAGGAATTGTGAGCCTATGGATATTCCGTGTTATGTAAACGAATGCATGACGGCCCTCCGCTTGTCCGGCTTCCAGGCCTGGGCGGTGGGGGGCTGTGTCCGTGACAGCCTTTTGGGCCTGGTGCCCCACGACTACGACCTGTGCACCGACGCCATGCCGGAGGAAACGGAGGCGGTGTTTGCAGGCCGCAGTCTCGTCACCGCCGGGAAAAAGCACGGCACCATCGGGGTCATTACGCCGGAGGGCGTGGTGGAGATCACCACCTTCCGCCGGGATGGAAGTTATTCCGACAGCCGCCATCCGGACCGGGTGGCCTTTGTGAATGACATCCGGGAGGACCTTTCCCGCCGGGACTTTACGGTGAACGCTGTTGCCTGGTCCTTTGATACCGGGTACTGCGATCCCTTTGGGGGCCGGGAAGACCTGGAAAAGAAGCTTCTCCGGGCGGTGGGGGACCCGGGCACCCGGTTCCGGGAGGATGCCCTGCGGATCCTCCGGGGGGTGCGGTTTGCCCTGCGGTTCTCATTGACCCCGGAGGAAAACACCCTGAAAGCCATGCTCGCCCTTGCGCCGACGCTTAACGGCCTGTCCCGGGAGCGGGTATTTTCCGAACTGAACGGAATCCTCCCCCTGCTGACGGTGGATGCCATGGCCCTCTACGCCCCGATTCTCACCCAGGCGGTGCCGGAGCTTGCCCCAACGGTTCGGTTTGACCAGCACTCGCCCCACCACGCCTACGACCTGTACACCCACATCAGCTATGTGGTGGCGGCGGTGCCGGCGGATCTGACCCTGCGGTGGGCGGCGCTGCTGCACGATATTGGCAAGGTGCCCACCTTTACCCAGGACGAGACGGGCCGGGGCCACTTCTACGGCCACGCGGGAGAAAGCGCCCGGATGGCAGACACGATCCTCCGGCAGCTCACCGCGCCGAACGTCCTGCGGGAGCAGGTGGTGCTGCTGATTAAAAACCACATGACCCCCCTCCAGCCGGAGCGCAAAGCTCTGCGCCGCACGGTCAGCCGCCTGGGAAGGGACCTGACAGAAAAGCTTCTGTGCCTGCAGGAGGCAGACATGGGGAGCAAAGGCACCGGGGAGGACGAAGGAAATCCCGTGTTTTCCCAGGTTCGGGAGCTTCTTTGCCAGATGGATGCCGAAGCGGCTCTGCCGACGTTACGGGATTTGGCGGTGGACGGAAATGACCTGATGGAGTTGGGTTATTCCGGACGGGCCATCGGGCAGTGTCTGAACATGCTTCTTTCTCAGGTGGTGGACGAGACCCTCCCCAACACCCGGGAAGCGCTCCTGTCCTTTGCCCTTGAATTCCAGAGGAACAAAGACATGGAATGCTGGGGAAATGAATAATGAATGATGAAGAATGAATAATTAAGGTGCCGCTTCGCGGCGATTAAAATAAAAAGCGGTTGTCGTTCGGTGCACCCATGAATGGAACGCGGGCGGATGCAGTAGATCCAAAGGCTCCCTTGTGTAAAGGGAGCTGTCACCAGTCCGCAGACTGGTGACTGAGGGATTGTAACGGTGGACTTCCGTATGTGCTTATCGTCAGAACGGACAGCATTATCGCGGATCCCATTTCGCCAATCTGCCGCCAGAGCCGGTCAATTTCACTGCACAATCCCTCAGGCCCTCCGGGCCAGCTCCCTTTACACAAGGGAGCCCTTGGCGCGTTCCGCATCCAGCCGCGCACCATGGAACGATACCGAGCGGGTGGTGCTGCACGCAGTGAATCAAAATCCGAATGATTGCCGGGGGCAATCATACCGCAATTAAAAGGAAAAGAACGATTATACACCACGTCCGTCACGACTTGTCCGCCGGCACTGCCGGCCACCACTTGACAGCCTACACACACAAAACGATACCGAGCGGGTCAGGGTGGAAACGACTACAGACCACGTCCGTCACGACTTGTCCGCCGGCACTGCCGGCCAGGAGGACTTACCTATGAAACCAAAGAATCTCCTTTCCCGCCTGGTGCCCTTACTGCTGGCCCTGGCGGTTCTCGCGGGGTGCACCCTGGATGCCCAGCCCACCGCCCCGGTCCAGACGGCCCAGTCCGCGGAAAGCGCCCCGGAGCTGACGGTTTGGTACATCGATGTGGGCCAGGGGGACAGCGCCCTTTTGGAATCGG
>CAMCCS010000149.1 GCA_945873295.1 uncultured Clostridia bacterium | reverse complement strand
AGATTCCCACGAAAGTAGTGCGCACTGGTTCGGAATGACACGTTCTGACGATGCGTCAAATTCCAATTTTCCGCTGTGATGCGTTAGCCTGTTAATCGGAAGCCATATCCGCTTTCTGGGCTTCCAGGACCTCGGCCAGTGCGATGGGGCGCAGGACACCGTAGGCATCGAAACGGGTATCGTTGGTAGTTCCCAGGAAAACCAGCCGGGTATCCGGGGTGTCCAGGGTGCACTGGGCTGCTTTGGCTTCCACATCCTTCGCCTCCACATTTTCCAGGTACAGCCGGCTCCGCCCCTCCGGCAGGGAGAAGGAAGGGGCTGTTACGCAGAAGGACAGGGTGAAGCCGTCGGAAGCGCAGCTGGTAAGCAAAGTCTGGGCCGCGGTCTGCAATGCCGCCTCCTTGTCATCGTTAAAGCGGTACTCGCTGGAATTGGGGAAGCGGAAGTCTCCCAGCATCACCTCATGGAAGCCCATCTCCCTGAGCTCCATGATCACCTGGGTGATCCAGCCCAGCGCGCCGGAATCGGTAGGATTCAGCCAGTAGCAGCCGCCGTCATCCATCCACAGGTAGGGCTTATTCAGCAGGGGCAGGCCGCTGGACACATGGTTCACGCCGTAGTTATAGTCCCGGAAAGCGGAGACCCGGGCAATCAGATAGTAGCCCCGGCTTTTCAGGTCCTTAATGAGCTCGTCCACCGCCGTTACGTTGACACTGGCGGAGCTGATGGAATCGGACAAAACGGAGGAGTAATAGAAGGATCCGTAGCCGCCCTTCAGCTCGATCATCACGGCAGTGCCGGCGGGAACATAATCCAGTTCCTGCGTCACCCCTGCCAGGTTCTTGCTCAGATCGTCGTAGGTGATGTAATAGCCGCTGAGCTGGGTCAGGGCACCGCTGTTATCCACCGCGTCCGCGCCCTCATTATAATAGATGGAAATGCCGCCCTCCGCGGCAGGCGGACGGGCCACCTCGCCGGTCTGGGCCTGCTCAGGAAGGTCAAAATTCAACGTGGCCTTGCCGTCCCGGCCGTAGACAACGTACCGTTCCAGCCAGACCACCCAGCAGAACCAGGCAAGGGCCGCAAACACTGCAATTGTCAGCACCACCAGCCCGATCCGCTGCAGCATGATCCGCGTGCGATAGGGTATGTTCATAGTGTTCTCCTTCTGACGGTCACGCACCGCCAGTCTTCTTTCGCGTTTTCTCCGATGATTTCCAGTCCTGCTTTCGAAAGCGCCGCTTTTACGTCCCGCAGCCGGGTATCCAGGATCCCGGAGCAGATTGCGGTGCTGCCGCTTCCCAGCAGCCGGGGCAAACTGTGCGACAGGGCAATAATCACATCCGCCACAATGTTCACGAAAACCAGGTCCCAGGCTTCCGCCGCCAGGGAATCCATCAGTCCCCGGTCCTCCAGCACATTGCCGGTCAGGGCGGTAAACTCCGGCTCCCCGAAGCCGTTATAGGCGGCGTTCTCCCGGGCGGCATCCTCCGCTTTCCGGTCGATGTCCACGCCCACAGCACGCTCAGCTCCCAGGCGCAGGGCCGTAATGGACAGGATCCCGCTGCCGCTGCCCAAATCCAGGCACCGGAAACCAGGCCTTACCAAATTTTCCATGGCCTCCATTACCATCTGGGTGGAGGGGTGGGCGCCGGTGCCGAAGGTCAGGCCCGGGTCCAGGATCACAGGAAGCTCGGCTTCCCCCGCCTGTTCCGCAAGCCAGTAGGGCAGCACCACCAGGCGCTTTCCCACATACTGGGGCGGGTAATTCTTCTTCCAGTCCTCGTCCCAATCCGTCTGGGCAAGAGGCGCTTTCTGCACAGGCAGATTTCTTTCTTCAGCGAAGGCCTCCAACCGGGAAAGACTTTCCCGGTCTGTGTCTTCCAAATACAACTTGATCTGAGACAGGCCCATCAGCCGTTTCTGAAAGTCCTCGTCAATATAGTCCCAGCAAGCCCGGTTTTCCTCCAGAAACTGCTCGAATTCCGCCTGGTCCTCAATCACCAGATCCGAAAACCCGGCACATGTCAGCGCCTGTGCCAGCGCCTGCAAATCCTGTCCCCCGGTGGGAATGGTGATCTCCAGCCAAGCCATATTGCACGCTCCTGTTCCGTGGAAACTTTTTGCCTGCATACGCAGGGTCTTTTTATTGTAGCGCAGAAACACCAAAAAGACAACCTTTTTTTCCTGAACCTGCCGGGGAATCCCTGGAAAGCGCCGGGAAAACCATTAAGATCGTCGATTGGGACTTGCGATTTTCGAATTCTCGGGTATAATGGGAAGAAGAAAAGAAGAAAAAGGAAGGGAGGATAGAATTTGGAATCCTTTGATACACTGATTATCGGCGCGGGCTTTGCCGGTGCCGTCTGCGCCAGGGCCCTGGCCGAGGGCGGGAAGCATGTACTGCTCCTGGAAAGCCGGAACCACATCGGCGGAAACGCCTACGACTGCCCTGACAGCGCGGGGGTGCTGATTCATCAGTACGGCCCCCATATTTTCCATACCAATGACAAACGGGTCTACGATTTTCTTTCTCGATTCACGGCATGGCGGGACTATCAGCACACCGTAGCCGCCAACGTGCCCGACGGAAAGGGCGGACGGCAGGAATTTCCGGTACCCTTTAACCTTGTTTCCCTGGAAACCGCGTTCCCTCCGGAAAAGGCCCGGCAGCTGGAAGAAAAGCTTCTTGCCTGCTACGGACCGGAGCGGAAGGTGACCATTCTGGATCTGCGGCAGAATCCCGATCCGGAGATCGCCGCCCTGGCAGACTACGTTTACAGCCACGTTTTCGTGTACTACACCCAGAAGCAGTGGGGCACCACCCCGGAGAACATCGACCCCAATACCACCGCCCGGGTGCCGGTGTTTCTGTCCCGGGACTGCCGGTATTTCCAGGACACCTATCAGGGTCTTCCCAAGGACGGCTACACCGCCTTGTTCCAAAAAATGCTGGATCACCCCGGCATCACCCTCCGGCTGAATACCGACGCGTCCCAGGTGCTGGACCTGTCCGGGGATACCATCCGCTATGAAGGGGAGCCTTTCCGGGGAACCGTGATTTACACCGGCGCTCTGGACGCTCTGTTTGGCTTTGCCCTGGGGGCCCTTCCCTACCGGACGCTGGAATTTCAGTTTGAGACCTTCTCCGCCGATCAGGTTCAGTCCCACGCCACGGTAAACTATACCATGGATATGCCTTACACCCGGATCACCGAGTTCAAGCAGCTCACCGGTCAGGTCCTGCCCGGCATTACCTCCACCGTAAAGGAATTTTCCAGGGCCTACGAGGGCGCTCCCGGTCAGATCCCCTACTACCCCATCATCAGCCCGGAGAATAACGCCCTGTATGCCCGCTACGCTACCCTGGCAGGGAAATTTGCCAACCTGCACCTTCTGGGCCGCCTGGCGGAGTACCGATACTACAATATGGATGCCATCGCCGCCCGGGCCCTGGCGCTTTGTGACAAGCTTCTGGAGGATTCCCATGGATAAGCTCATTACCTTTACCGTTCCCTGCTACAATTCCGCCGCCTACATGGATCACTGCATCGAGACCCTGCTCACCGCCGGGGAGGAAGCGGAGATCATCCTGGTGGACGACGGTTCCAAAAAAGACGACACCCCCGCCAAATGCGACCAGTGGGCAGAAAAATACCCCACCATCATCCGCGCCGTCCATCAGGAAAACGGCGGTCACGGCGAGGGTGTGAACACCGGCATCCGCAACGCCACGGGCACCTATTTCAAGGTGGTTGACTCTGACGACTGGCTGGATACCGAGGCTTTGAAGCGGGTGCTGGATAAGCTCCGTGCCTTTGCGGAGAGTCCTGCCCCGGTGGATATGCTCTGCGCCAACTATGTCTATGAGCACGCGGCGGATAACACCCGGAAGGTCATGGGCTATACAAACGCTTTCCCCGTCGGCCGGATCTTTACCTGGGCGGACACCCACCCGTTCTTGCCTCAGCAGTGCCTGCTGATGCACTCCGTCATTTACCGCACGGCGCTGCTCAAGGAGCACCATGTCCCTCTGCCCAAGCACACCTTCTATGTGGACAATGTGTATGTGTATCAGATTCTTCCCTACGCAAAGAGCCTTTACTACATGGACGAGGATCTGTACCGCTACTTTATCGGTCGTTCCGACCAGAGTGTGAATGAAGCGGTGATGGCCCGGCAGGTGGATCACCAGCTCCGGACCACCCGGGTCATGATCAAGGCCCACAATGTCACTGCCATTTCCGCGGAAAATCCCAAGTTGGGCCGGTACATGCGCAGCTTCATGTCCATGATGATGACCGTGGCTTCCATTTTTTCCATCATCGCCGGAACAGAGGAAGCCCTGGAGGGCCGGGCGGCGCTTTGGCAGGAGCTGAAAGCGGCGGACCCCAAGCTCTACCGCTATTGCCGGTGGAGCTTCACCAACGTGGGCACCAACCTCCCCGGCAAGGAGGGCCGGAAGCTCTCCGTTTCCCTCTACCACATGGCCCAGAAGCTGTATAAGTTCAATTAA
>CAMCCS010000148.1 GCA_945873295.1 uncultured Clostridia bacterium | reverse complement strand
CTGAAAAAAGCCCTCAAGGGCATCCGCAATAAGCAGCTCCTGGACGAAAACTTCCTCATGGCCGTTGCCACGGTGGGAGCCATGGCTCTTGCCATCTACGAAAACGGCGACTACCTGGAAGCCATCGCCGTCATGCTCTTCTACCAGATCGGCGAGCTGTTCCAGAGCGTTGCCGTGGGCCGGAGCCGCCGGAGTATCTCGGCCCTTATGGACATCCGCCCGGACTACGCCAACGTGGAGGAAAACGGAGAGCTTCTTCGGGTTGACCCGGATGAGGTGGCGGTGGGCACGGTGATCGTGGTCCAGCCCGGTGAAAAAGTGCCCATTGACGGAGTAGTCACCGAGGGCGCATCCAGTCTCAATACCGCCGCCCTCACCGGCGAGAGCCTGCCCCGGGATGTAAAGCCTGGGGAGGAGGTCATCAGCGGCTGCGTGAATATGACCGGGGTGCTGAAGGTCAGGACCACCCGGGAATTCGGGGAATCCACCGCCTCCAAGATCCTGGACCTGGTGGAAAACGCCAGCTCCCGGAAGTCCAAATCCGAGAATTTTATTTCCAAATTTGCCCGGGTGTATACCCCGGCGGTGTGCGCTGCGGCCCTGGCATTGTTCCTGGTGCCCCCGGTGGTACGGCTCATGATGGGCCTTTCGCCGGAGTTTGGCAGCTGGCTTTACCGGGCGCTGACCTTCCTGGTGGTGTCCTGCCCCTGCGCTCTGGTTATCAGCATCCCCCTGAGCTTCTTCGCCGGCATCGGCGGGGCCAGCCGTGCGGGCATCCTGGTGAAAGGCTCCAATTATCTGGAAACCCTGTCCAAGGTGGATACGGTGGTTTTCGATAAGACCGGAACCCTGACCCAGGGGGTCTTCCAGGTCAGCGGCATCCACCACGCCAGTATGGAGGATAGCAAGCTCCTGGAATACGCGGCGCTGGCTGAGAGCGCATCGTCCCATCCCATCAGCCGGAGCATCCGCCAGGCCCACGGTGCCGAACCGGACCGCAGCCGGGTTGCCGATATCGAGGAAAAGAGCGGCCACGGCGTGACGGCCAAGGTGGACGGCATTCCCGTCGCCGCCGGAAACGGCAAGCTGATGACGCAGCTGGGCATCCCCTACAAAGAGTGCGGCAGCGCCGGAACGGTGGTCCATATGGCGGTGGACGGGGACTACGCCGGACACATTCTGATTTCCGACCAGGTCAAGCCCCAATCTGCCCAGGCTGTGGCAGGGCTTCACAAATGCGGTGTTGACCGGGTGGTAATGCTCACGGGCGACGGGGAAAAGGCGGCGGCCCAAACGGCAAAAGAGCTGGGCATCCGGGATTACTATGCTTCCCTGCTCCCCGGGGATAAGGTGGAAAAGGTGGAAGCTCTCCTTGCCGGGGAGAAAAAGGGCAAAAAGCTTGCCTTCGTGGGCGACGGAATCAACGACGCCCCGGTGCTGTCCCGGGCGGACGTAGGCATCGCCATGGGTGCCATGGGCTCCGATGCGGCCATCGAGGCGGCGGACGTGGTACTCATGGACGACGACCCCAGGAAGCTGGTCCAGGCCATTGCCATTGCCCGGAAGACCCTGGGCATCGTGTACCAGAATATCGTCTTTGCCATCGGCATCAAGCTTTTGTGCCTGCTGCTGGTGGCGGTGGGAGCCGCGGGCATGTGGCTGGCGGTGTTTGCCGACGTGGGGGTCATGGTCCTCGCGGTGCTGAACGCCATCCGGGCCCTGTTTGTAAAGAAGCTGCAATAGAATTAGAACGTAAAGTGTCCCGGCGGTGAAAACCGCCGGGCATTTTTAGTTGACAATTGTCGGTTTGCCTCAGTACACCGGCAAAATGGAATTTGGCGACTTCCCGGTCATTGCGATAAAGTAGCGCACACTACTCCGCGCTAAGAGCCGCCCTTCGGGCGGTTGCGCTCTGTACTTTTCCTGCGGGCCTAGTGGCGTGGCAATCTCCCTCGAATTTCCGAATCACAGACGCCACACTTCGTAGGGGCGCTCATTGAGCGCCCGGCAGGGAAAGGTTCTGTATTCGTATTTCTTTCGGCGAAAAGGTACCATACGACGTGAATTTATGCTGGAATTCGGTGCGTTTTTGCGGGCGGTCAATGACCGCCCCTACAAAGATGGTACGATACCGAGCGGGTCAGGGCAAAAGCGATTATAGACCAGGTTCGTCACGACTTGGGTCCGGGCCCTGCCCGGCGGGCGGTCAATGACCGCCCCTACGAATGGATGACGATAGGCTGCCTGGAATTCGATGGAGATTCCCACACCAGGAAAGAGAAATGGTTCGGAATGACACGTTCTGACGATGCATCAAATACCAATTTCCCGAACGGCTGGGGCAAAGCCACACGCTATCTTATATCTCGTATCTCATATCTTATATCTTATATCTCCTGCCTTGCCCGGCAGATTTTTTTGCCCCGGCGCTCACTGCCCGCCGCTTCGACTGCTTTATTTTCCGGGATGTGATAGAGTTTTCCCATGGAAACACCCGTTCCTCCTGTGCCCGCGGGGGCTTCCCCGCTGTCTTGAAAAGAGGATAAGGAGGCGGCGCTTCCCCATTACAAAGGAAAGGCAGTGAAGCAAATGATGGTCTCTGTGGAAACGGCAATGCTGCGGTTCAAGCGGCGGATGGAACAGTGGTTTCGCAGTCCCTGGGTCCGAATCGCCGCCTGGGGGTTGGGGGCCTTCCTGGGGGCCCTGGTGCTGGCGGCGGGGGCGATCCAGGGGAAGCTCCAACCCATCGCTTTGGGGCTGACCGCCGCCGCGCCGGAGCTGTACTGCATCCCGGCAGCTTTGGGCAGCGCCCTGGGTTACCGCCTGTTCTGGGGCAGCGCCGGCTGGCAGGGGGTTACCTGGTCGGTGTGCGCCCTGGCTCTGCGGTTGGGCCTGGATACCTGGTATCACGGTGACCAGCGGGCAGGACACCTGGCGGCGGGGACGGCCTGCCTGGTCTCCGCCGTGGGGCTCATCTTTCAGCTCTGGGTGGGGGACAACACCGCCGTAGGGCTGTACATACTGCGCATCCTCATCGGCGCCGGGAGCGTGTGGCTGTTTACCCGGTGCGTGGTGGGCAGGAGCGGAATCGTCCGGTACCTGACCTTCGGCACGGCGGTGCTGGCCCTGGCGGGGGTGCGGTCCCCGGGCTGGTGCAATCCGGGGCTGCTGGCTGCCGGGGTTCTCGCGGGGGCGGAGGCGCTGCCGGCTGCCGCCATGGCGGGGCTGGGCCTGGACCTTGCGGGGGTCACCCGGGTAAGTATGACAGCGGCTCTGTGCCTGTCCGCCTTTTTCCGGCTGCTGCCAATGAAAAGCCCCTGGCGGCGGATGCTTGCCCCGGGCTGTGCCTGCCTGACGGTGATGGTCCTATCCGGCAGTGTGGAATTTCCGTACCTGGTTCCCGTGGCTGTGGGGGGCGTCCTGGGGGCGCTGCTTCCCTGGAGCCTGGACCCCCTCAGCCGGCACACGGGCACGGGGGCAGCCCAGGTGCAGCTGGAGCAGCTGGCCCGGACCATGGGCACCCTGCAGCGGGAAATGCTGGACCTGTCCCCACCGGAGATTGACGAGAACGCGGTGGCGGACCGGGTTCGCCTACAGGCCTGCGGCAGCTGCTCTGCACGGGAGCACTGCCCGGAAAAGGACAAAATTACCGCTGACGTTTTCCGGGACCCCTTCCGGGTGGAATGCCGGAAGCCGGGGCGGCTGCTCATGGAGCTGCGCCGGGGCCGGGAGCAGCTTCGCTGGATGCACGCCGACCGGGCCCGGCAGGCAGAGTACCGGGCCGCCCTTCTCCAGCAGTACGGCTTCCTGGCGGACACCCTGCGCACCCTTGCGGACCGGCTGCCGGGGGGCGGGGTCACGGCGGCGGCCCGGTTCCGGCTCCAGGTATCCTCCCGCTCCCGGAAAAAGGAAGCATCGGATGGGGACCGGTGCACCGCTTTCCCGGGACCGGGGCTTAAGTACTTTGTGCTCCTGTGTGACGGCATGGGCACGGGACTGGGGGCGGCCCAGGCGGCGGAGGAGGCATCCTCCCTTCTGCGGCGGCTGCTCCGGGGCGGCGTCCCTGCCCAGCATGCCCTGGGGTGCCTGAACGCCCAGCTGACCCTGGGAGGCAGGGCCGGGGCGGTGACGGTGGACCTGGCGGAAATCCGGCTGGACACGGGCCAGGTGTCGCTCTATAAATGGGGGGCGGCGCCAGGCTATCTCATCCGCCGGGGCCGGGCAGAAAAAATCGGGACAGCGGCACCGCCGCCGGGTTTTGGGGAAACCCGGGAAACGGCAGCGCGGCTGTCCCTGTGCAGGGGGGAAGTGCTGGTGCTTATCAGTGATGGGGTAGAACTGGGACAGGCACCGGCATGGGCCGAACAGGCATCGCAGATGCCCACGGGAGAACTGGCGGAGCGGATCGTAGCGGAGAGCGCCGGAGAGGACGACGCCACCGCGGCGGTGATCCGATTGCTGCCCACCAGCGTGGTTCCATAATAGCACATCCTTTGTAAAAAGCCTGTCGCAATGA